>DASURA010000318.1:0-12516 GCA_036280295.1 Hyphomicrobiaceae bacterium | reverse complement strand
ATCCCGGCACGTGTTGCGGGATCCAGCGCAACGCTCGCGCCGGAGCCCGGGGACAAGCCCTGGCATGACAGTGATCGTTTCGTCAGGTCACAACGCTAGTGCGACCGTCGTTTTGGCGAGGGCTTGCAGCCGAGGCTGGTTTCGCGATAGGCCCCACCCTATCCATATCGCCTTCTCGCAAGGAGGTATCATGACCACCCCCTACGACCTCCTCATCCGCGGCGGCACTGTCGTCAATCATGACGGGCGTGCGGTGCGCGATGTCGGCATTCGTGGCGGGCGCATTGCGGGGCTCGGCGATCTATCGGGCGCGACGGCGGCCGAGACCATCGATGCCAAGGGCCTCCACATCCTGCCCGGCGTGATCGACACGCAGGTGCACTTCCGCGAGCCGGGGCTCACGCACAAGGAGGACCTGGAGACCGGCAGCCGCGCCGCCGTGATGGGCGGCGTGACGGCGGTGTTCGAGATGCCCAACACCAAGCCGCTCACCGTCACGGCCGAGGCCCTGGCTCACAAGGTGGCGGCTGCCCGCCAGCGCATGTTCTGCGACTTTGCGTTCTACGTCGGCGGCACGCGCGAGACCGTGGACGAGATCCCGGCGCTGGAGAGGCTTGAAGGCGCGGCCGGCATCAAGGTTTTCACGGGCTCCTCCACCGGCGACCTGCTGGTGGATGACGAGCCCTCGCTCGATCGCATCATCGCCCGCATCTCGCGCCGTGCCGCCTTCCATGCCGAGGACGAGGCGCGGCTCAAGGGGCGGGCGGAGCTGCGCCGGCGCGGCGATCCCTCCTCCCACCCCGTATGGCGCGATCCCGAGGCGGCCCTGATCGCCACCGAGCGGCTGGTGCGCCTGGCTGAGAAGCACGGCAAGCGCGTGCATGTGCTGCACGTCTCGACCGCCCAGGAAATGGCATTCCTGGCGAGCCACAAGGACTGGGCGAGCGTGGAGGTGACGCCGCACCATCTGACCCTGGCTGCGCCGGAGTGCTACGAGCGGCTTGGCACCTATGCGCAGATGAATCCGCCGGTGCGCGGTGCGCATCACCGCAATGCGCTTTGGATGGGGCTCGCCTCGGGTGTGGTCGACGTGCTGGGCTCCGATCACGCCCCGCACACGCGCGAGGAGAAGGACCACGCCTATCCGCAAAGCCACTCGGGCATGACCGGGGTGCAGACGCTGGTTCCGATCATGCTCGACCACGTCAATGCCGGCCGGCTGACGCTGGAGCGCTTTGTCGATCTGACCAGCCATGGCCCACAGCGGCTGTTCGGCATCCGCGGCAAGGGCCGCATCGCGGTGGGCTACGACGCCGATCTCACAATCGTCAATCTCGGGCGCCGGGAGACCATCACCAACGCCTGGATCGAGTCGCGTTGCGGCTGGACCCCGTATGACGGCGTCAACGTGCAGGGGTGGCCGGTCGGCACGGTCGTGCGCGGCCGGCGGGTGATGTGGGACGGCGAGATCCTGGGATCCGCAGGTGGCGAGCCGGTGCGGTTCTACACCGGCTTCACTGGGTCGTCCGGCGGGAGACGGTGAACTCCCCCTTCTCGATGCGAGGGCCGAGCTCACGGATCAGCTTCATCACCGCGCCCTCGCCGAACGCGCCGACGAGGTCGGTGAGCGCGGCATAGAGGGCAGCGTAGGCCATGATCTCGGGGGAGATGCCGCTCTCGGCGGCCTCCTCCCACGCATTCAAAATGTAGTTGAGCGCCTTGAGACTGTCGTCGTCGCTGTCGTCCGCGAGCGCGAGCATGTCTTATCCCCCTGTCGTTTCCCTCGCATCGCCTGCCCCCAGGCGATCGCGCATCCCTCGGAAGCGACGACCGTAGCACGACATCGGCTGTCCGCCATTGCGGCGCCGGTTAAGGATTAACCCAACGACTCAGTTGGCGTGGCCGACGTGCATCATGGTTTGCGCTTCGTACATTGGGTGGAGCGCATTTCGCGATCACTCGACGCGATCTACGGCGCCGTCTTGACCAGCGAGTCGGCAATCTCGGCGCCCTCGCTCAGGAAGCGCGTGATGGCGGTCTTGGCCGATGGCGAGCAGGCATTGTAGGTGCGGCGGTAGGCGCGGTAGCCATTGTTGAAGCTGCGCGTCAGCCTCGCCCGCCTGAGCGCAGAGGACCCTTCCGTATCCATCAGCTCCTTCATGCGGTCGCGCCACGCCTGCCCGTCGTTGGCGCCACACAACTCGCGCAGGTAGTGAATGGCGCCGAGTATCTCGGACAGGCGCATCAGCTTGTCATCATAGGGCTTGGCGTCACTGGATGGCCGCTGGGCGACGGCCACCGCAGCGGCAGCGATCAAAACCAGGGCGGCGATGCCGGCGCGCGCGCCGAGTTTCGCGGGGCTGCGCATGGCCTTCATTATTGGGCCTTCATCATAGGGTCTTCACCGACCTGAGATTCCCAAGCACGGGCGGCCAACCTACTTGGCTGCGTCATGCAGCAATGTCCAGGCCCGGCGAATGAATTCTGGTGTACCGTCGGTGGTCTTGAGAGCAGCCACGGCGTCGAGCGACACGAACCGGGCGGCTGCCGCATCGTCGCCCGCCACCGGTTCTCCGGAAACCCAGTGGCCGTAGAACACGGCAAGCAGATAATGCGACATCAGCTGCCCTGCCGGGTCGTGGCGCATCACCTCATGGACGCCAAGCAGGCCGTCCAGCTCCGCCACGACGCCGGTCTCCTCGTGCACCTCGCGCATGGCGGCCACGCGCATCCTCTCGCCGGGCTCGATGCGCCCGCCGGGAAGGCTCCAGAGCCCCTTCAGCGGCCCCGCCTTCCCGCGCTCGATCAGCAGTACGTCCCCGTTACGAAATATGGCCGCGCTGGCGGCCCCGCGCGGCCATATTGGATCAGCATCGCCTGGCGCAGCCATTGCCCTTCCTGCCTCCCCCTGATCGTTTGGAGGCGCCGCCTCGATGCGTTGCCTCCCGGCGAACGAAAGTATCCGCAAATGCCGGGGGAGCGGGAGGCCTTTTCTGGCCGCAGAAACTTTTGCCGCTCACCCTTCGCCGGAGGTGGAAGGGCCGGTGGTCTCGCCTGGTGGCGCCTTCTGGCTGCCGGGCTCGGCGGTCGCCTGCGCCGTAGCCTGGATGCCCAGCGCGGTTGACAGCTCTGTGAGCGTCGCTTTCTCCGCGTCGCTCACCTGGACGCCGCCAAAGCCCAGGAACCCACCCTCGTTGGCGGCTTCGGCGGCACCGACGGCGATATGCTGCAGCCAGATCTTGAAGCCCGCTGCATCGCCGGGGGCCTTCTGGTCGACGAGCGATACCACCTCGCGCAGCTTCGCCATCGATCTGGCGGCCACATCGCCTGCCTTGCTGCCCTGCAGGGTCTTCTTGAGCCCCTCGCGAGCGACATGCCGGCCTTCGCTGGTGGCGAAATCGGTGGCGACGGCACGCACCAGCTCGTTGGATTCGGGATCCGACCTGGCGGCGAGCAGGTTGCGTCCGGTTGCCATGCTTTCCTTGAGGACGCCGATCAGCCCGCTCGGGTCGGCCGCCGTAACGGCCATGCCGGTGAGCATCACGCTCTCCATGACTTTCGTCCACTCGTCGGGGGTGAAGGTTGCTTTATTGACCATCACCGGTCTCCTCAGCTGGCGGTCTGGAAACGTCTGCGCTGGAAGCGCCTGCTCGGGGATGAGCGCGCACGTCAGTCAGTGCAACAGCTCGTCCGGCAGCTTGCCGCCGCCCTGGGCCAGCTTGGCCATAACCTGCTTGTGCAGCCAGATGTTCATGGCAGCCGAGTCCTTGGTGCTGCCGGTGTAGTTGAGCTCCCTGGCCAGGGTCTTGCGGGCCGGGAGGCTTGGGTCGAGCTTGAGGAGCTTCAACAGGTCGACAATCGAGGTGCGCCAGTCAAGATCGGCGTCGACCTCCTCAGCGCGCTTGTCGAGCACCGCCGCCACGTCCACTTGCGTGGCCGCCTGTGTTGCCGTCCCAGCGGCGCCCCGAGGCGCGGGCGAATCAGGTGGCGCGGCGGGGCGGTCCGCTGTCGGGGTCGGCGGCGGCGCCGAGCGCGTAGTGTCGTCATGGGGCGCCGCACCGTGCGTTTCCGGCGTCGGGGCGACCGGCGGTGCCGCCTTGGCCCGCGACGGGGCTGCAGGCGGCGGTGCCGGCTGCGAGCGGCCGCCGAGGATAGAGGACATGATGCTTCCGAGTATGCTCATGAATCGACTCCCTGAAGCCGGGCGAGTGCGCGGCACGGACGCTGCGGCGAGGGCAGCGGGCTTCGCGGAGCCCGGCCCTTCCAGCGTGGATGCGGCATTGTCGCGCGCATGCGCCGCGCCGGGCATCGGGAAAACCCCCACGGCGACCGCAGCGAACCCTGAAATGTCAGACGCCACCCGTGGCGCACATTGAGGGCGGCTTGTCGTCAGCGCTGCGGCACGTGCGTGCAGGTTGCGTGCTGCAGGATGGCTTCGGTCTCGGCGGTCCAGGCGATACCGCGGCTGGGCGCGCGCAGGACGACGACGCCTTCCAGCTCGGGCGAGTCCACCTGACTGTCGGCCTCGCTCTCGGCGTGTGTCAGCGACACGAGATCGGGGGCGGTTGGCACCAGAAGGAACGAGACCTCGATGTGGCGCGCCGCCTGGCCCGGCAGGACGTAGAAGTTGGTCCCCTCCGGGGTGTGCACGGACAGCGACCAGCCCGGCCCAAGCACCGTGGCCACGACCGACAGCGGTCCTTCGCGCAGGTTGAAGCGGCACATGGCGTATCGCATGCCGCCCGGCAAGTATGGCAGGATCTGCTCTCCCGGGGCTTGTGGCGGCAGCACGACCATGCTGTTGACGGGCAGCTTCTCGCTGAGCTTCCGGAAAGCGTGGCCGGCGGTATAGTTCGGCGCGGCGAACGTGGCGAAGATGTGCACGACACCGCCCAGTAGTGCCCCGGCAGCCAGCGTTCGCCAGCTCAGCCAGTGCATCCGTCGCTTGCCGCCGACGGGCCAGCTCGGCCGCGGCAACGGCAGCTTGGCCACATGCTCGCGGGCTTGCCGCAGCAGGTGGGGAAAGCGCTCCCGCACCGTGTCGATCGAGAGTTGCTTTACCGGCATCCCGACCTCGTGATCTGCGGCAACGGCTTGATGCTGGCGCCGTCATGCACAGCGGCCGCCCAGCCGGCGTCCTGCACTATCAGGACAAGAACGATCCGGTTGCCACGTCCGCTGGGGAGCCAGTTGCCAGGGCGCGCGTCGCGCGCCACGGCGATCACCGTGCGGCCGTCCATCCCGCGCATCGCGGTATCGCTGTTAAAGCTGTAGCGCTCCGCCGGATTGGTGAGCAGACGGCCCTTATTGTCGTAGACGGAAAGCCCCCACCAGGCCGGATCGAAGTCGTCCATGACCACCGTGTAATCGCAGCTGGAGCTCAATCGTCGCCCCTGGCTGTCGGTCTTGGCCTTGAACGTCAGCTCCGCCGTCGTTGAGATCGGCAGCAGCCCGTTCCGCGCCACGTGCGCCCGGGTGTAGGGGTCGCCCTCCGGCCGGCCGGCCGTCACCCACGTCACCCACGGTCCGAAGGCGCGCGTCGACAGCCGCGAGCCAGCCTCGATCATGTACCAGGCCGTGCCGAGACCGCCACCGAACGCGACGGCGATAAAAACAGCGAGGTTCAGCAAAGCCTTCCTAAGCCGGCTCAAGGGATGCCCCTGTTCCACGGGTGACCTGATCGCGGAATTCGTCATAGCATGAGGCAAAGTTTGCAATGACTTTCGCGATCTGAAGGACACCAGCCAACCTTGTGACTGCTTGATTTGAGATCGGGATGTCGGCTTCACCACCGGCCGCGCGGGATGCAGCGGACATAGCGATCATCGCCTTCGCCCGGTGCTCACTCTAGCTCGGCGTCGGTCGGCAAAGTGCTGACCGGCATCGCCAGGCTGCCGGCCTTGCGCAGGCTCTCCGACAGGCGCCGCAAGGTCTCGCGCGTCTGATCCGGCATGATGCTCGATCTCTTTTGCGTGGCGTGCGCGAGCTGTGCCTGGGCCATCGACGGATCGGTGCGCTTGAGCTCGGCGAGACGCTGCTGCTCGGCGAGTTGGACCGGGTGCGGCTTGAGACCTGGGATAGTCGGGATGTTGCGGTTGGCATGCGCAACCGACATGAAGCTGTGCCAAGCCTGGGTGGGCAGGCTGCCGCCGGTGACACCGCGGCCCCCGAGCCACATCGGCCGGAAGTCGTCATGCCCCACCCAGACGCCGGCTACCAGCGCCCCGGTGAAGCCGACGAACCAGGCATCGCGCCAGCCAGAGCTGGTGCCAGTCTTGCCCACGGCGTGTGTGAAGTCGAGCAGTGCCCGGTGGCCGGTACCTTCGGTCACGACCGCGAGCATCATCTGGTTCATCATCTCGGCCACGTGCCGGCTGACCACCTGGGGCGCCTCCGGCTCGTCGCGCTCGCGCGAGTAGATGACCTCGCCCTTGGAGTTGGTGAGCTCAAGGACTGCATAGGGCTTGGCGAGCTTGCCGCCATTGGCGAACGTGGCGTAGGCGCCGGTGTGCTGCAGCAGGGTGATGCCGGTGTCGCCGAGTGCCATCGAGCAGGTGCGGCGAACGCCCTGCACGCCCAGGCGCCGCGTCATCTCCAGCACCTTGTCGCGGCCGACCTTGAAGGAGAGATCCGCGGCCGTGGTGTTGAGCGAGAGCTTGAAGGCGTCGGTCATGGTGAGCTTGCGGCCGGAGCCGCCGCTACCCGAGTAGTTGCGCGGCGACCAGTTGCCGCAGCTGCCCGAGGCGTCGCGCACCAGCGTCCGGGGCGTGTAGCCGTTCTCCAGCGCGGTAGCATAGACGTAGAGCTTGAATGAGGACCCAGGCTGGCGGCGGGCGTGGGTGGCCCGGTTGAACTGGCTCTCGCCGTAATCGATGCCGCCGACAACGGCACGCACCGCCCCATCCGGCTCCATGGCGACCATCGCGCCCGAGAATGGATTGCGCCGGTTGGCGCCGGTTGAGCGCAGGGTCGTGATCAGCGCCTCCTCGGCGGCGCGCTGCAGATTGAGGTCGACGGTGACGCGGGCGGTCAGAACGTACTGACCCTTGCCTTCAGCAAGCCGCTGCACCTCCTCGAACGCCCAATCGAGGAACCAATCCGGGCTCTGCGACTGGTGCGGATCGACGATCTTGGCGGGATTGAGCCGTGCCGCGTGCACCTGCCCCGGGCTGTAGAAGCCGGCCTCGACCAGATTGCTCAGCACCTCATTGGTGCGGGCGCGAGAGAGTGGCAGGTTGACGTGCGGCGCGTAGCGGGTGGGCGCCTTGAACATGCCGGCCAGCATCGCCGACTCGGCCAGGTTGATGTCGCGTACCGACTTGCCGAAGTAGAGCTGCGAGGCCGCCTCAACGCCGAACGCACCACCGCCGAGATAGGCACGATCGAGGTACATCTTGAGGATCTGCGGCTTGGTAAAGCGCGCCTCCAGCAGGAGCGCCAGGAAGGCCTCCTTGATCTTGCGCGTCAACGATCGCTCGTTGGACAGAAACAGGTTCTTGGCCAGCTGCTGGGTCAGCGACGAGCCGCCTTGCACCACGTCATTGGCGCGCGCGTTCTCGATCATGGCGCGGAAGGTGCCGAGAACATCGATGCCGAAGTGATCGAAGAAGCGCCGATCCTCGGTAGCGATCGTCGCCTTGATAAGGGTATCGGGGATGTCCTCCAGCGCCACCGCATCGTTGTGCAGGATGCCGCGCCGGCCGATCTCGGTGCCGTTGCGATCAACAAAGGTGACGGCGTAGCGTCCGGTGGTGATGCGGCTCTCGTCGAACTCGCTGAGGGCCGGCATGGCGACCATGTACAAGACGGCGAGCCCGCCGACGCCCAGTGTCAACGCTTCGGAGAGAAGCTCGTTGAGCGCCCGCTGCCAGCCGGTCAGGCGGAAGCGCGCGAAAAAGCTGGAGAACGCGTCGTAGCGGTCCTTCAACTGCTCCCAGGCGCCCGCCAGACCTGAATCGAGGCGTGCGTCGAGCCCGAGCCAGTCGATGACACGCTTGCGGCCGCGGCTTCTGAAGAACCAGTCGAGCAAGGTCGCCTCGTTCTGACGTCGTTTACCCTTGGTTCCGGAAAGGCCCGAGGCCCTACCGGTTGGTGAGCTTCAGCTCGATGCGCCGGTTGCGGCGCATCGCCTCCTCGGTGACGCCTTCCTCGATCGGCCGGAACTCGCCGTAGCCGGCCGCCACCAGTCGCCGCGGGGAAACGCCACGACTGATGAGGTACTTTACCACCGTGGTGGCGCGGGCGCTCGACAACTCCCAATTCGAGGGAAACGTCGGGCTGCTGATGGGCCGCGCATCGGTGTGGCCGTCGACCTGCAACGCCCAGTCGATCTCCGGCGGGATGGATTTCTCCAGCTCGACGATCGCGGTCGCCAGCTGGTCTATGGAGGCGAGCCCCTCCACGGTCAGCGTCGCCTGGCCGGAGGCGAAAAGCACCTCGGATTCGAAGACGAAGCGATCTCCGACCACGCGGATATCCTTGCGGTCGCGCAGCAGCTCACGCAAGCGGCCGAAGAAATCCGAGCGATAACGCTGCAGCTCCTGCACCTGCTTGGCGAGCAACGTATTGAGGCGTGCTCCCAGGTCGGCAATGCGGACCTGGCTGTCCTTGTCCTTCGCCTCCGCGGCGCTGAGCGCCTCCTGGATGGCCGCCATCTGGCGTCGCAACTGCAAGAGCTGCTGATTGAGAAGGTCGACCTTGGCCTGGGCCTCGCTGGTGAGCAGGCTCTTGTCCGCCAGCTCCTTGCTGAGGGTGGCAATGCGCGCATCCTTCTCGCCGCCCAGGCCGACCTGGCCGGTCAGGCGCTCATTGTCGGCTCGCAGGGTGGCCAGCGTGGCCTGGAGGGTCGTCAGTTCGTCCTGGGCTTTCTTGCCCTGGCCCTTTTCAAGGCTCAGCAGGTTGGTGAGCTCGGCGAGCTGGCGCTGCAGGCGGCGCAGCGCCGTCTCTTTTCCGGATGCCTCCTGGCTCACATAGAACTGGGCCACCATGAACACGGACAAGAGGAACGTCACCACGAGCAGCAGCGTGGACAGCACGTCCACGTAGCCAGGCCAGAACAGCTCGTGGTTGCCGCTCGACCGGCGTGCGCGCGAGAGCGCCATTGCTTAGCCCTTCCGCGGCACGCTGGCCGCCAGCTCTTTCAGCACGGTTGCCACTTCCGACTGCTGGGCGGCCTGCTCGTCGACCCATTCACGGACCACCTTCTGCTCGGCGCGCATCTGGCGCACCAGCTGGTCCACGCCCTTGGCCAGCTCGCGTACCGCCTCGTCGGCGGGGGCACCGCCGGCTCCATCAATACGCGGTATTGCACCTACCCGCTCGTTAAGATCGAGCACCGCGCGGTGCATATCGTGAATAGCGGCGTAAAGCTGGCGGCTGGCGTAGTCGCTGGTCTGCGAGCCGCCGTCCGGCGTCAGGTCGGTAATCCCCGACAGCCACTCCTCCAGCTGGTTGTAGAACCGGCTGTGGGCATGACTCGCCTGCAGCTCCAGGAAGCCCAGGACAAGCGAGCCGCCCAGACCCAGCAGCGAGGAGGCAAATGCCGTGCCCATGCCGCGCAGCGGTGCTGCGAGTCCGCGCTTCAGCTCGTCGAACACGGTAACGCTGTCGGCGGCGCGCATATCGATCGCGCCGATGGTGGCGCCGACCGACGAGATGGTGTCGAGCAGGCCCCAGAAGGTGCCGAGCAGGCCGAGGAACACCAGCAGTCCGACCAGATAGCGCCCGGTGTCGCGTGCCTCGTCCAGGCGCGAGGCGATCGAATCCATGATCGAGCGCATCGACGTGGCGGACAGCGACAGCGACCCCGAGCGGTCGCGCAGCATGGTGGCCATCGGCGCCAGCAGCACCGGCCGGGCGGAGATGGCGAGGCCGGGATCGGCAATGCGGAAGGCGTTGACCCAGCGAATCTCGGGGTAGAGGCGCAGCACCTGCGAGATGGCGTAGAAGATGCCGGCGATGAGCGCGAAGACGATCAGGAAGTTGAGCCCGGGGTTGCGCAGCATCGCCTCCCAGAGCCGCTCGTGCATCAAGGCGATGACGATGCCCACCAGCACCAGGAATACGAACATGCGCCAGAGATAGACGCCGGGACTCAAAAGGGTCCTGTGCAGCGCCGGCCGGTCCGGCGTTCTCGGTCGTGCCATGCTTTCTACTCCGGGCCCCTCAGATATCCGTGTCGTGCATATCCACTAGCATTATCTGCCCATGCGGGGAGGTGTTGTTATGCAACAGGACATGTTGCAGCGTACGATCGCCCGATGGCGCCGGGCTTCGCGCCCTGAACCATCGCGGCACCGTTACACCAGAAACGGGCAACTTTCCGGCCTTGAAACCCCAATCTCCCCTGCCGCTGCCTGCCTCGCGGCCTAAGCGGGCACTTGTGCCTGCCCGACCAATTCGAGCAACGCTTTATGGATCTGTGCGTTTCCGGCCACAATATCGCCGGTCTCAAGCATGCGCTTTCCGCCTTTCGCATCTGTTACATGACCGCCAGCCTCCCGGACCAGGAGGGTGCCCGCGGCCATATCCCAGGGCGACAGGCCATGCTCAATGTAGCCGTCGAAGCGGCCCGAGGCCACCCAGGCCAGGTCCATCGCCGCGGAGCCGGTGCGGCGGATGCCGGCAGTTTGGCTCATCAAGCCCCTGCATTCGCTGAGAAAACGCTCGTGGGCAGGGCGTCCGCGGTGGGGGATGCCGGTGGTGATCAGCGCATCCGCCAGGCTCCTGCGCGCCGCCACCCGCAGTCTGCGGCTGTTGAGGAAGGCGCCCTGGCCTTTCTCCGCGGTGTAGAGCTCGTCGTGGATCGGATTGTAGGTGAGGCTGGCGACGATCTCGCCATCCCGCTCCAGGGCAAGGGCGATGCAGAAGATCGGCACCCCGTGCAGGAAGTTGGTGGTGCCGTCGAGCGGGTCGACGATCCAGCGATGGGTCTTGTCTGGCCCCTCCACCACGCCGCGCTCCTCCATGAGCAAGCCGTAGCCGGGGCGCGCCTTCGACAGCTCCTTGTAGAGCGTCTCCTCGGAGCGCAGATCGGCGCTGGAGGCGAAATTGGCCGGCCCCTTTACAGAGACCTGCAGCTGCTCGATCTCGCCGAAATCGCGCGCGAGCCCCCGGCCCGCCTTGCGCGCCGCAGCGATCATCACGGTCATCAGGGCGGAGGCGGGCATGCTGGGATGCTCCCGTCGGCAGGATCGGAAGGTGCAAAGAGCGGCGGCGCCCGACCTAGCGAGGTCGGGCGGGAAAGTCAAACGCCGGGCTGGTAAACACAAGCCGGCTCTGACTCGGTAAGGCGGGAGTGGGGGCCAGGCAGATCGGGAGTGAGGAATCGGTCCGCGCAGGATTTCCTGCCAGGATGCCGGCAAGAATCCGGCATCAGCGCGCCGCGTCGCGCGACAAGACGAGGGAGTACCAGGCCGTCGCGCAGGCGGCGAGCGGCAGGACCGTGAGGGCACCGAACAGCCAGCGCCCGGTGGCCGCGACCTCTCCCGCGGTCGCCGCGTCCGCCAGTCCCGCGAGGTTCGCGACCATCCCCGCGATCGCAGAGCCCAGCAGTGCCGCCAGCGTCTGTGTCGTCGTGATGAACGGGCCGGCCACGTCGTGCTCATCGGGCGGGGCCACGGCCAGCAGCAGGGCACCGAGATGCGCCCACGCCATCCCGATCCCGGCCCCGAGCAGCACCTGGCCCAGCAGCACCATCGGCACATCACCGGCTGTCACCGCCCAGCTCTGCAATGCCATGCCGGCCAGCATGAACACCGGGCCGAGACGGATGCACATGCGTGCGCCGGCGCGCCCGGCCGAGGCCGTGAGCAGGGCGACGAACGTCCAAGAGAGCGCATACATTGCGGTGATGTAGCCGCCGACGATCGGCGCGATTCCATGCCCCGCGTCCAGCAGATAGGGGATGAAAGTGTTGGGACTGGAGGACAGGAACAGCAATGCCATCGTCGCCGACACGGCCCCCAGCGGCCGCGCTGGCCAGTAGGCGCCGGACGGCAGCACTCTCGGTGCGTTGGCCCCGTCCACCCGCAGCATGACGACGAGGCAGGCCACCGCGCCGCCCAGTCCCAGCAGCGCCTGCACAGCCTGCGCGGATGCGCCGCCCCCACCGATGCACAGCGCGGCGAGCACGAGCAGCGCGAGGCGAACGCCCGGGAATGGCCGTGGGGGCACCGCGGACCCGCCGTCGCGGCGCAAGGTGCTCTCGGCGGTGGCGATGAAGATCGCGCCGATCACGACGTCGGTCCCGAACGCCCAGCGCCAGGCATTCAGCTCCGCGAACAGTCCGCCGACCGCCGGGCCTGCCAGGGCGGCAATGCCCCAGATGGTGCTGAGGAAGGCGATCGCCCTCGCGTGCTGCTCGGCCGGCATGCCCGACCGGATCGTCGCATAGGCGAGCGCGGGCAGCATGCCGCCGCCCAGGCCCTGCGAGAGGCGGCCGAGCAGCAGCACGGCCATGCCTGGCGCGAGCGCGCACACCAGGCTGCCGGTCAGGAAAAGACCGAAGGCGACACG
>DASURA010000317.1:0-5592 GCA_036280295.1 Hyphomicrobiaceae bacterium | reverse complement strand
CGTGTGGCTCAAGATCGGGCTGCGCGAGGGCAAGAACCGCGAGGTGCGCACCATCCTCGATCACCTGGGGCTGACGGTGAACCGGCTGATCCGGGTCTCGTTCGGGCCGTTCCAGCTGTTGGAGCTGCGGGCGGGCGAGGTCGAGGCAGTGAAGAGACGTGTCCTGATCGAGCAGCTGGGTGCACGGACGGCGGCCGAACTGGGGATTACCGACGAGGCCGGCGGCAATCCGCACCCCCGGCGCCCGCGCACGGGCTCCCCGAGCGCCGCCGCCAAGGCCGACGACTGAGCCCGAGGACGAGCGCATGAGGATCATCGCCGGGCAATTCCGTGGACGCCCGATTGCGGCGCCGGAAGGGGCGCACACGCGGCCGACATCGGACCGCGTGCGCGAGGCGCTGTTCAACATCCTGGAGCATGGCATCGCCGACTTCTCGCTTGGGGGTGTGCGCGTGCTGGACCTGTTCGCCGGCACCGGTGCGCTCGGGCTTGAGGCACTCTCGCGCGGCGCCGCCTACTGCCTGTTCGTGGAGGAGGACGTCGGCGCCCGCGGCCTGATCCGGCGCAATGTCGAGTCGCTGGGGCTCACCGGCGTCACCAAGATCTTCCGCCGCGATGCAACGGATCTTGGCCCCGCCCCAGGCCGGGCTGGTTTTGGGCTCGCCTTCCTCGATCCGCCTTACGAGCAGGGCCTGGCCGAGCGCGCCTTGGCCTCGGCGGCCCGGGGGGGCTGGCTGGCGCCGGGCGCAGTGATCATCATCGAGGAAAGCAGGCGCGCCGCCGTCACGCTGCCGCCGGGCTTCCTGGCGATCGATCAACGCATCTGGGGGGATACCCAAGCCGTGCTCGCGCGCTTCGGCAATGCGCGTGGGTAGACCTGGGCGTAATCAGTGCTGGCCAGCCCGCTTGTGCTGCGTGGCCCGTTTGGCGCGGATGCAGCTGCTCAAGCAGCGCTGCAGTTGCGCCTGGCAGCGCTGCCGGTTGCTGGTCGACTTGTAGCAGAGACCGTACGCCTCCCAGCAGCGCGAGCGACAGGAATCATCCTCCGCGCGCAGCGACAGCGGCATGAGCACCCCGACAAGGGCGACCACCGCGCCCACCAGCCTTGGCCCGACTCTGCGTGGCATCGAAGCGTTCATACCCCTGGCGAAGCTGCAGAGAGGTTGCAGCGACGCTCATGAACCGCTTCTGAATAGCTTGGATCCGAGGCAAGGCCCAGGCATCAGCGGGCCCGAAGAGGACAATTTGCCGAAAAAAGCAGCCTCGAGCATCAGGCAGCCCTGACGCTCGCTCGTGCGATCATCGAAAAAACCGCGTCGTAGCGCGGCCGGGTACCGTCGGTCACGCCGCGTGGTCTTTCACGCCCTTGACACCCGAGGCCTTGGCGCAGTGGGCGCAGCAATACACCTTGCCATGCGCCTCGACGCCGTGGCCGATGACCCGGCAATCGCAGTGCGCACAATGGGGTGCCATCGCCTGGATGGCGCACTCGAAGCTGTCAAACGTCATCGAGCGTCCGCCCTGGGTTACGTGCATGGTCTTGTCGTAGTCGTTCCCGCAAACGTCGCAGCGCGCCATCCTTGCAACTCCCTTTTAAGGAGAAAGCCCTCTAGATTTCAAACGGCCGGACGCGGCGGAGGTTCCGCATGGGGCGGCGATCGGCCTCGTTGGCCGTGGTGCGATAACAAGGGCGGAGGCCGGGGCCGTCATCCGGCCGTTGCAGGCCACCGGCAGGCAGAGAGGCGGGGTGCGCTCCGTTGATCCGCGCTACGCCGACCCGATCGGAGGGAGATTGATGCAGAGCGTCCTGATCACCGGCGGTGCCGGCTATATCGGCAGCCATGTATGCAAGCACCTGGCCGCGAAGGGTATCGAGCCGGTTGTCTTCGACAACCTGAGCCTTGGGCACCGCGACGCCGTAAAGTGGGGTCCCCTCGTCGTTGGAGACATCCTTGATTCTGGGCTGGTGCTGGAGACGATGGAGAGATACCGCCCGGCGGCTGTCATGCACTTTGCGGCGCTGTCCACGGTCGGGGAATCCGTCGCCAATCCCGATCGCTATTATCGCAACAACATCGCCGGCACCATCTCGCTGCTCAATGCGATGGCCAAGGCGGGCGTAAGGAAGTTCGTCCTCTCCAGCACCTGCGCCATCTACGGCGTGCCCGATGCGCTGCCGATAACAGAGGATGCGCCCGCGCGTCCCGTCAACCCTTACGGACGCACCAAGCACATCATCGAGATGCTCCTCGATGACTATACGCGCGCGTTCGGCATCAACACCGCGGCGCTGCGCTACTATAACGCCTGCGGTGCGGACGCGAGCGGCGAGATCGGCGAGCGCCACGATCCGGAGACGCACCTCATTCCGAGGGCGCTGATGGCGGCCGCCGGGACGCTTTCGCACCTCGACGTGTTCGGCACCGACTACGACACGCCCGACGGCACGTGCATCCGCGACTACATCCACGTCACGGACCTTGCGGAGGGGCACCTGCTCGCGCTCGATTATCTCGATGCCAACGCCTGCAATCTCGCCGTCAATCTCGGTGTCGGCAACGGCCTGTCTGTGTATCAGGTGCTCGCGGCCATCGAGGAGGCGACGGGCAGGACGGTGCCGCTGCGCATCGGACCCAGGCGCGCGGGCGACCCGCCGGTGCTGTTCGCCGATCCGACCAAGGCGAAGGAGGTACTCGGGTTCGTGCCCGCCCGCTCCGACATCGGCAATATCGTCCGCACAGCCTGGAATTTTATGCAGCGCATACGCCCGCACGGGTAATGTCTCAGTTTGGAGAGACACTACCACGAAGAGCTTGTGCTTGACCTGCGGCGGAGTGAGGGCCTAGATGCTGCCCGTCAGCTGCCGTGCGGCGATATCAGCTTTTCTGGATTGGTCAGGAGTGCTTATGTCGAGAGTGTCCGATTTGGCGGGCGGCGCACCCGCCGATTGGCTGGTGATCGGGTGGTTCACGCCGGACTACCGGCTGCTGGCTGAGCAGCACGCTGCTTCCCTCACCGCGCGCGGCATCCCTTATCACCTCTTTGCCCGCTCAAAGCGGGTCGCCGGTTGGAACACGCTGCAGAAGCCTTCCGTCGTGCTTGACGCCATGGACGCCCACCCCGGCAGGACGCTCATCCTGATGGATGTGGACTGCATCGTGGACGGCGATATCGAGCCTGTAACACGCATCGCCGGCGATGTCGGTCTCACCATGAACGCCCGCCCCGTGCGCCTGCTGTGGCCTCCGCATCGGCGGATCAGCGTCAAGGCCGCCTCTCGCGTCGTGGTCTTCCGGCCGACAGATGGCGCTCGCCGGTTTGCCGAGGAATGGGCCCGGAGATGCGCTCTCGTCACCAGAGGGGACGACGAGGCGCCCATGGCCGCCGCCTTTCTCTGCTCGCTGACGGGCGTGTCCTACGCCTATATCGACCGCCGCTATTCCGGGCTCAACCATGTGCCTGGATGCGTCATCCGCCACGACAGCGCCCACAACAAGCAGCCGCCTCGCGGCCTCGGCGAGTGGCTCAAGACAGTGGAGCGCAAGCTCCGTACTGGGCGCACGCGCGCATCGAAAGAGGCCGGTCTCTCAGTCACCAGCTAAGGAGCACGCGGCCGTCGCCGCCGTTTTGACCATTTGCGGTCGTTGCTACACGGCAAATGCAAAGTCCAGATCCAGCCGAGCGCCGCTGTCGCTCTTCGCCTGCGTGACGTAGATGCGGGACTGATCCTCGTCTGCGATTTGCCACGAGATGGTCACGCGGCCGCCGGTGGCGCTTCCATCGTCATTTGTCGGCGCGGCGAGAACACAGTAGTTGGTATTCGCCATCGCGGTGGAGAGCAGCACGCGATACTGCCCCTCGGACTCTCGCGTGATGCTTGTGGCGCCGTTGGCGGTGTCCTCGATGCCGCCTGATGATCCGCCGCGCGCGGTCGCCTTGGGCATCGCCGGATGGAAATGCTGCCGGCCCGGCGTGACGGCCTTGTCGGTTGCAGACGCGGCTCCATCTCGGATTGATCGGCCATCCCGATGACAGCGGTCGCGCTGTCCGATGCAGCCTGCTTGATGGCGCCGAACGCCTGGTGGCGCTCGACTCGTCGGGCAGGTTCTTGGCGCCACCAGCGCCGTACCGCCGGCAGGGTGGCATTGCCGCCTGTGGTGGTCAGGTTTCCCCGCCAGCGTCACCGTCCCCGCACGAGCTCGGATGACAAACTGGCCCGGTGCTGCAATCCTGGCCTGACGCCGTTTTTCGGCCCAGGCAATTCGACGAGAAGCTCAAATGACCACACCCCTCCGCGTCGCCGTCGTCGGTGGCGGCATCGGCGGCAGCGCCGCAACTGTCGCGCTCCTGCAGCGTGGCATCGATGTCCACCTTTACGAGCAGGCACCGGCGCTGACTGAGGTGGGCGCTGGCGTGGCGGTGCAGCCCAACGGCACCCGCATGTTGCGCAAGCTGGGTCTCGGCGACGGCGTCGCCCGCTACGGCGCGCGCTGGACCGACCCGCAATACCGGCGCCCGGACGGCACCTTCGCCGCCTCCATGTGGCCAAGGGAGGAGAGCGAGAGTATCGAGTTCTACGGCTTCCACCGTGCCGATCTGCTAGGTCTGTTCGTCGACAAGCTGCCGCCGGCAATCGTTCACACCGGGCATAAGTGCGTGGGCTTCGAGCAGACCGACGGCGAGGCCACCATCGTCTTCGCCAATGGCGCCCGTGTCACTGCCGACGTTGTGGTGGGCGCAGACGGCATCCATTCGGCCCTGCAGCCGCACGTGGTGCCGCCATCGCCGCCGATCTTTTCGGGCTCGGTCGCCTCGCGCGGCATCGTTACTGCGGCAAGCGTCAACTGGCCTGCCGGGGCGATGCGCAACTGGCTGGGCGCCGGCAAGCACTTCCTGGTATTCCCGGTTCGCGGCGGCGAGCTCATCAACTACGTGGGATTCATCACCACCGACGAGGCAACCAGGGAGTCATGGTCGCAGCCAGGCGACCCGGGCTATCTTGCCAGGGAGTTTGCCGGCTGGGATCCGCTCGTGGGCGCCATCATCGCCCAGATCACCACGACCTTCCGCTGGGGCCTCTATGATCGCGAGCCGCTGCCGCGCTGGACTGAGGGCCGGCTCACCCTGCTCGGCGATGCTGCCCATCCGATGCTGCCGCACGCCGGCCAGGGCGCAAACCAGGCGATCGAGGATGCCGTTGCGCTGGCAGCAGTGCTCGCTCGCGCCGACCGCACCTCGGCACCGCGTGCGCTGCAGATCTACGAAAAACTGCGGCGCGAGCACACCGCTGGGGTGCAGGGCAAGTCGCGCTCCAATGGCGCCAAGTACGAGGCCGCCGGCGGCAACCTTGCCGTGCGCGATCAGGCGCTCGCCCAGCAGTACAAGGAGCGCGCCTGGATCTGGAGCTACGACTCCGAGGCCGAGGCAACCAAGGCCGCGGCGGCGCTGCTTTAGCCGCAGGGCGACAAGGCGGCAATCGCGTTGTACCAAGCCGGCAGCATGCGGTGCAATGCGCTCGCCTATTGCACCGCGCTGCACCTACTGCGGCATCATGTACTTCAGCGCCGCCGACGATGCGGCCCCGCCGATGAT
>DASURA010000316.1:0-4247 GCA_036280295.1 Hyphomicrobiaceae bacterium | reverse complement strand
GAGGGCATCGCGCCGGAGATCGCCGGGCCGCTGATGTGCTCCGGCCTCACCGGCTACAGCGCCGTCAAGAAGGCGTTGCCCTTCCTGCGCCAGGGCCTCGGGCCGCTGCTGATCGTCGGCCTGGGCGGCGTCGGCATGATGGGTCTGCAGTTCGCCCGCGCCCTCAGCGACGCACCGATCCTGGTCGCCGACATCGACCCGGCCAAGCGCGAGGCGGCCTTGAAGCTTGGCGCCGTGGCGGCGTTCGATGCCGCCGACCCCGGCGCGCGCAAGGCCATCGCCAGGGCCTCCGGCGGTGGCGTCGGCGCGGCGGTGGATTTCGCCGGCTCGGATAAGTCGCTCGGGCTCGCGCAGTCGGTCGTCGCCAAGGGCGGTGCCGCCATCGTCGTCGGCCTGATCGGCGGCAGCTTAACCCTGCCGGTGCCGATGTTCCCGCTGCGGGCGCTCACCATCATGGGCAGCTACGTCGGCTCCCCCGCCGAGGCGGCGGAGATGCTGGCGCTGGTCAAGGCGGGACGGATCGCGCCCATCCCGGTGGAGACGCGGCCGCTCAGCGAGACCAGCCGCTCCCTCGACGATCTGCGCGCCGGCAAGGTCGTCGGGCGGGTCGTGATTACGCCGTAACAAAGACAATTGGCAATAGGCAGTAGGCAGCAGGCAGCAGGCAGCAGTCGATCGAGCCCTTGCACGATGACATCATCTGCCATTGCCTGATAACGAGAGCCAGAATTGAGGAGCACCCCATGAAGATCGCAGTGATGGGCCCCGGGGGCGTCGGCGGCTATTTCGGGGCACGGCTCGCCGCCGCCGGCAACGACGTGACATTCGTGGCGCGCGGCGCGCATCTGGAGGCGATGCGCCGCAACGGCCTGCGCCTTGACAGCGATCTCGGCGCCCTGCACCTGCCGTCGGTGCAGGTCGTCGCCGATGCGCGCGAGATCGAGGCGGCCGACGCGGTGCTGTTCGCCGTCAAGATGCGCGACACCGAGACCGCGGCCCAGTCGCTCAAGCAGCTGGCGGCGGGCGGCGCTACCATCTTCACGTTCCAGAACGGCGTCGAGAGCGGCACCCGCATCGGCCGCATCGTCGGCCCTGGCCGGGTGGTGGAAGGCGCCGCCCGCATCGCCACCCACATCGCCGAGCCAGGCGTGATCAAGCAGATCGGTACTTTCACCGAGCTGGAATTCGGCGAGGCCGACGGCCGCCTGAGCCCGCGCGTGGAGCAATTCCACAAGGCCTGCGCCGCCGCCGGCTTCACCGCAAAGGTTTCCGACAACATCACGCGCACCCTGTGGCGCAAGTTCGTCTTCCTGGCACCACTGGCGGCATTGACGGGGCTGACGCGCGGCCCGATCGGCCCGGTGCTGGCGACGCCAGCGACGCGCGCACTGCTCAAGGCCGCGGTGGAGGAGGCGGTCAACCTCGGCGTGGCGCTCAAGACCGGGCTGGAGCCGGAGGATGCGGCGCGCACCATGCAGTTCCTGGAGCAGTTGCCCCCAACGATGATGGCCTCCATGTGCCATGACCTGCTGGCGGGCAAGCCGATCGAGCTGGACGGGCTATCGGGCACGGTGGCGCGGCTGGCGCGAGAGCATGGGCTCCCTGCCCCGACCCACGCCTTCATCGCCGCCGCCCTGGCGCCGTTCGTGGACGGCAAGCCAACGGCGTGAGCCCGCAGCCGGGAGCCGTCGTCGCTTTGCGAAGTGGCGGCTCAAATTTGGCTCTCTTGAGGTTTTGCCTGTTGGTGGCATCAGGTGTGATGCAAGTTGCGTAGATTGCATTTTTCATTTGACAATTCGGCATGCGCCAATACAATGCGAGCTGAACTTCTTTAAGCTTGCAAGCGGCTGCAGGGTAGATGCGCGCATTCGTGAGCGAGCGCGCATCTGGACGAAGCAGCGTGCACGGCTCGCCCTGCGGGGTTGAGGGCGGTGTGGCGGCGGTGGAGGAGCCTTCGGCATTCACGTAACGATGCGGTTGACGATGTAGCCGCCCAGGTCGCTGATGAGCGACACGGTGGCTGCGGTGCCGGTGCTGCCGTCAGTGCGGGTGAAGCCGCGTCGCTGTCGATGACGGAGCCGTCGGGCAGCGCGTGGGGTCATCAGCGTGGTGGTGCCGTCGGCGTTGGTGGCGAGCACCTTGAAGGTCGCGAACTGGGCATCGCCGGAGTCGAGCTTGCCGTTGTTGTTGGTGAGAGATTATTAGCAGCTGAACTATCAAAGGAAATAATGCGCCCCGTGATCGGGTCCACTTCGATGGGCATGACTTACCTCCCTTAATTCACCATCCATGCTCTATCGATCGCGTAAATAGTGACCGTTCACACCAGACCGACCGACATGAAGCAATCTCGATTTCGACATCCAGAGTGCCACCCTTCGACGGGAAGCGTTGGGAGACTACCCATATGCTCTGAAGGGGACCGATGGGGACCCGTCGTGGATAGCAGTCCCGGCAGTCGTCACGTAGGCGAGCAATCTCTGCTGGCTCCACGCCTTTTGCTCGGAGTCTGGAGATGAAGCCCGGCGCATCTTTGCCCCCGGAGCGCATGAAGTGGCCCATTTGCTTTTTGGCTTGGTGTGCAGTGAACGCAGGCAGCGAGCAGGGGTCCCACGAGCTAGCCACGAGATAGAGCGCCACGAGGCTGCCCAATATGAGCGGTGGGACAACGAATTTGAGGTTGGGGGCTGCCATGGGCTCGATATCGGTCCCGTCGCAAGTAGATCGAGGAGGTTTGCCATCACGTTGTTGGACACCGTTCTGCCGTTCCTACGGACCGTCTCACACCCGCTTCACCACAGCCTTCCCATCCTTCACCCCCAGAACGCCACCTCCGGTCCCGGAACACGTGCTCCTTCAGGTCCTTGATCATCGCGTCATGCCCCCCGAACGGCGCCACGATGTCGGCCAGCCACAGTTTGTCGCCGGACTTCCAGTCCCCCGTCGCCAGCCGGGCGTTGCCGGAGGCCAAGCGCTTCTCGAGCTCGTCGTTCACGTACGCCCCCAGCGCCACACCGATCGGGCGGTCCTTGGCGTAGAAGACGCCAGACTGTTTCAGCAGGATCGGCGTCATCGCCGGCCATTCCAGGTCGGAGACGAAGAAATTCTTGTGCTTGGGGCTCTGCGAGAACAGCCAGACGATCTCGTCGAGCAGGGTGGCGACCGTCTTGCCCTTGCCGCCGGGAATTGACTCCGTGAACGGAGAGCCGTCACCTGCCGCGCCCTTGGCGCTGTTCGCTGTTGGTCATGCTCAGTACCTTCCGGTTGGTGGGGCCGGGCCTCGGCACCGCTGCCGGGCGAGGCTGGGCGTCTGAGCATGGCGCGTTCGGCCTTAATGGCCGCTGCGCGCAGTGGCGCCGGCGCTGGTGGCAAGCGACGCCGAAATCGCGCCTCGTCCTTGACGGCCGCTGCACGCGCGGCAGCGCCAAGTTTGGCGTCAGCATCACAGACCATGCGTCAGACCAGACCACTGAGGGGCGGCCAGCATGAACCACGCAGCCCCTCATGCGATCAAAGATAGTCAGCCAACATAATAGCAATACGCACCACATAGTCGAACAAAAACGGTGCTGCTTGAGTCCTAACTTTGCGACCTCCTCACCGCGTCCCACCACGGGCACACGCCGGGTGCCAGCTCGTAGTTGCCCTCGATCACCTGCACCGGGCGCCGCTCGCCGGCTTCGGCGTTCTTGAGACGGAGCGCCAGCGCCTCGGCGCGCTTCTCCGGTGGCAACCAGCTGCGCTCATGGCCCCACAGGCTCGGGCCGATCGTGCGCTCGGTGGCGACCCAGGTCGCCGGGTCGATCGACTTGCCGCCCCAGCCGTACTCCACCATGAAGCCGGACGGCGTATGGGTGTAGAACGAGGTCATGTAGTCGCCGGCGTGGCGCCCCAGCGTCACCGCGAGCCGCCCCTCCTCGGCGAGCGCCAGGTCGAGGCCCTGGCCCACGTCGTCGAAGCTGTAGAGCTCCACGTTCATGTGGTGCGTGGCCGTCTTGCCCGTCTCGATGAAGGCGAGGCTGTGGTGGCGCGGATTGACGTGGAAGAAATAGGCCTTGAACGGCTGCAGGATGTAGTCGCTGAGGCGGAAGCCGAGCACGCCGGTGTAGAAGTCGTACACGTCTTCGATCCGCTCGCAGGTGAGCACGGCGTGGCCCATGCCGAGCGGGCCGGTGCGGAAGCCGGAGATGGAACGGCCGGGCTTGAACGGGTCGCTCGTGACCTCGGCGCCGTGGAACACTTCCAGC
>DASURA010000315.1:0-5444 GCA_036280295.1 Hyphomicrobiaceae bacterium | reverse complement strand
CTGACGCCGGTCGGCGGCCTGTGCGCCTCGGGCTGGCACACCTGCGCCATGATGATGCGCATGCTGGTGGACGGCCTGCTGGGCGAGGCCGCCTCGCTGGGCTCGCCCGGCATGGACGAGGTGCGCTGGAAGCGGCCGCTCTGGCCCGGAGACGTGCTGAGCGTGCGCTACACCGTGCAGGAGAAACGGGTGCTGGGCTCGCGCCCGGATGTCGGCCTCGCCAAGGTGCTGGTGGAATTGGTCGATGCCAAGGGGGAGGTGCCGTGCACGTGGCAGACGAACCAGCTGACGCGCGTCCGCCGTCCGGCCGCCGCGCCTGCTGCCGCCAACGGATCTGTTGCGCCCAGGGGCGACAGGAAGGTGGCACTGCTTGACCTCTGGGATGCCCCGGCCGTGGCAAGACGCCCGGACCCGTTCTTCGAGGACGCCGTCCTCGGCGAGACCATCGAGCTCGGCAGCCATACCTTCGGCCGCGACGAGATTATCGAGTTCGCCCGTGCCTTCGACCCGCAGCCATTCCACCTCGACGAGGAGGCCGCAAAGACCTCGCTGTTCGGCGGCCTTTGCGCCTCGGGCTGGCAAACGGCGGCGCATTTCATCCGCTTGATCGTAACATCGCGCGCGCAAATCCTCGCCGAGACTGCGGCCAAGGGCGCGCGCCTGCCCGTCTATGGCCCCTCGCCAGGGTTCCGCGACCTCCGCTGGCCCAAACCGGTCTTCGTCGGCGATACCGTCACCTATCGCATCCGACTGGTCGAGAAGATCGACATGAAATCGCGCCCCAAGCGCGGCCTGCTGGCGAGCGCCGTGCAGGGCCGCAACCAGAAGGGCGAAATCGTGTTTGCCGTCAATTCCCTGATCCTGGCCGACCGGCGTCAGCCCTTGGAGGTGTCAGAGCCTGCGGTCTGACAGCAGGAGAATAAGGAATGGGGAGTAGCGCATCTGCGCCCGTCACTCCTGCTTCCCCCATTCCCTACACTCCCCATTCCTCACTCCCTACTCCCGCCCAATTCATGCAAAAGCCCGCCCCGCCCCCCGCGCACGCCATCTCCCGGCCGTTCGCCGCCATCGGCCTGATGGTGGTGACCTTCGGGCTGTTCGCCTGCCTCGACACCACCGCCAAATATCTCGTCACCAAGGTGCAGCTGCCGCTGTTCGAGATTGTCTGGATGCGCTTCCTCGGCCAACTGATCGCCATGGTGACGGTGCTGGGCCTGGTGGCGCTGCCCAGCCTGCTGCGCAGCCGCAAGCCCGGCATGCAGATCGTCCGCTCGTTCCTGCTGTTGAGCTCCACCGGGTTCAACTTCCTGGCGCTCCGCTACCTGCAGCTCGACCAGACCACCACCATCAACTTCCTCGCCCCGCTTGTCACCGCGCTGCTGGCCGGACCGCTGCTGGGCGAATGGATCGGCTGGCGCCGCGGCGTCGCTATTGCCGTCGGCTTTTGCGGCGCGCTGGTGGCGATCAGGCCAGGCTTCGCCGGTGTGCAACCCGCCGTGCTATGGGCGCTGGGCACCATGCTGTCGATGGCGTTCTTCGGCATCATCACCAGGCACCTTGCCGCCTACGACCGCTCGGAGGTGACGCTGTTCTACTCGCTGCTCGCCGGCACGCTGGTGATGGCACCGTTCGCGCTCGCCGACTGGGTCTGGCCGTCGAGCCCGGCCGCGTGGGCGCTCTTGCTGTCGATGGGGATCTACGGCGGCCTCGGCCATTACGCCTTCATCGTCGCGCATCGCTTCGCGCCCGCCTCCACGCTGGCGCCGTTTCTCTATGTGTCGCTGATCACCCACTCCACCGCCGGCTATCTGGTGTTCGGCCAGCTGCCCGACCGCTGGACGCTGGCCGGCGCGGCCATCGTCATCGCCACCGGATTCTATCTGCTGCACCGCGAGCACGTCACCGCACGCGCCGCTGCCGTCGCCATGACGAGCGAGGCGGCCTCGCAGCGGTAGAGACGGGGTAAGACCCGGGTCAGCCCCCTCGCCGCCCCTCGCGGAAAAAACGCCACCTGTGGCGAGGGGTCTGACCCCGCTTGACGCCGCCACGCCGCTGGTTCACGCCATGACGCGTTGCACAGAGCAAAGGAAGGCCGCCGCGTGGGTATCGTCCGGGCATCGCCAGAGGCCATCGTTGAGGCCGCCGCCCTGCTGCGTGCCGGACAGCTCGTCGCCTTTCCGACCGAGACGGTGTACGGGCTCGGCGCTGACGCCACCAATGCGCTGGCCGTCGCAGCCGTGTTCGAGGCCAAGGGGCGGCCGACCTTCAATCCACTGATCATGCACGTGCCGTCGCTGGTGGCCGCCGAGGCGCTGGGCCACTTCACCGAGGCCGCCACCAGGCTCGCCAACGCCTTCTGGCCGGGTCCGCTGACGCTGGTGCTGAGGAAGCGCGCCGGCTGCCCCGTCGCCGAGCTGGCAACCGCCGGGCTCGACACCATCGCCGTGCGCGTGCCGGCCCATTCAGTGGCGCGGGCGCTGCTGCAGGCGGCCCGTGTGCCGATCGCCGCGCCGAGCGCCAACCGCTCCGGCCACGTCAGCCCGACCACGGCGGCGCATGTGGAGGCGGACCTCGGTGAACGTGTCGCCATGATCCTAGACGGCGGGGCGACGCCGATCGGCCTGGAATCGACGGTTGTGGATGCCACCGGCGCCGAGCCCATCGTGCTGCGGCTGGGGGCGGCCTCACGCGACGACATCTCGCGCCTGCTGGAACGGCCGGTCGCGGTGGCTACTGGAGCGGCGGACGCACCGGTCTCGCCCGGCATGCTGGCGCGCCATTATGCGCCGGCTGCAAGGCTGCGCCTCAACGCCACGGACGTGCAGCCTGACGAGGCGCTGCTCGCCTTCGGCGTGTCGCAGATCCCGCCACACGCCGGGCCGATGCTCAACTTGAGCTGGTCGGGGGACCTCACCGAGGCCGCCGCCAATCTGTTCTCGGCCCTGCGCACGCTCGACGCAGCCGGCGCCAAGGCTATTGCGGTGATGCCGATCCCGGAGCAGGGTCTCGGCGAAGCCATCAACGACCGGCTGCGCCGTGCAGCGAGACCCGAATGAGCCATAAAGCCACGCCGCCCACCATCTGCCTCAGCCCGGACCTGATCGCCCGCTTCGGCGCCATCGTCGGCCCGCAGCACGCCCTGACCGACCCGGACCAGCAGCTCCCCTACATCCGCGAGATGCGCGACATGTACAGCGGTCGCGCATCGCTGGTGCTGAGGCCGGGCTCGACGCAGGAGGTGGCGCAGATCCTGGCGCTCGCCAACGAGCATGCCATCCCGGTGGTGCCGCAAGCCGGCAATACCGGGCTCGTCGGCGGCCAGACCCCGATGGGCGGCGAGATCCTGCTCTCCGTGAGCCGCCTCAAGAAAGTGCGCGCCGTCGACCCGGAGGGCTTCACGATCACGGTTGAAGCCGGTCTGACGCTCGCGGAGGTGCAGCGCGCAGCGGATGATGCGAACCGGCTGTTCCCATTGAGCCTGCCGTCGGAGGGCACTTGCCAGATCGGCGGCAACCTCTCGACCAATGCCGGCGGGGTCAACGCGCTCGTCTATGGCACCGCGCGCTCGCTGGTGCTGGGCCTGGAGGTGGTGCTGGCCGACGGCCGGGTCTGGAACGGCCTGAGCCAGCTCAAGAAGGACAACACCGGCTACGACCTCAAGGATCTGTTCATTGGCGCAGAGGGAACGCTCGGCATCATTACCGCGGCGGTGCTGAAGCTGTTCCCCAAGCCCCTGGAGAAGGCCACCGCCTTCGTCGGCCTGCCTGACCTCGACTCGGCGCTGGCGTTGTTCACGCTGGGGCAGGAGATCGCCGGCTCCAGCCTCACCGCCTTCGAGGTGATGAAGCACAATGTGCTCGACACCATCGTCAAGCATGCGCGCGGCGCCCGCAACCCGTTCCCCGCCAGCGAGCACCCCTGGTACGTGCTGCTCGAGACCTCAGGCCTCAAGGCCGATGGCTCCGCAGAGCGGCTGCTGACCGACACGCTGATGACGGCAAGCGAGCGCGGGGTCATCACCGATGCCGTCGTTGCCGGCTCGCTCGGCCAGGCGCGCGATTTCTGGTACGTGCGCGAGTCCTACTCTGAGGCGCAGAAGCCGCTCGGCGGCAGCATCAAGAACGACGTGTCGGTACCGGTGCACGCCATCCCCGAGTTCATCCGCCGCGCCGACGCCGCCATGGAGCGGATATGCCCAGGTTGCCGGCCCATCCCCATCGCCCATTTCGGCGACGGCAACATCCACTACAACATCTCCCAGCCCGAAGGCATGGCGAAGGACGCCTACATGGCCCTATGGGATGACATGGTCCACGCCGTGCACGCAGAGGTGCTCGCCCTCGACGGCTCCATCTCCGCCGAGCACGGCATCGGCCAAATGAAGGTGCCGGAGCTGGCCCAGGTGAAGGGTCCGGTGGCGATGGACCTGATGCGCGGCATCAAGCAGGCGTTCGACCCGAAGGGGATCCTCAATCCGGGGAAGGTGCTGTGACGTCCCTTTGAAGCACCTTGTCCTCAAACGCACCGCACGGTGTAGCGAGTTGCGACCCTGAGCGATACATATTGCTCTGATTGTCGCAGCCCGGCGAAATCATCTCACCGCAACGAGACGCTCGATGAAGTCTTGGATTTCGTCGAGAGTTACGGTGCGGGGCCCGGCGCACAAATCGAGCAAGTGAGATTTTAGGGTCGCGCGACCCATAAGCAGCGGCTTGGCAGCATCGCGCTCCGTCTGCAGACTTGGCGGCCCTTAAGCATCGGGCGATCCCGTCACTTGTCGCCGGAACCCTCTTGCCGCACGTTCCAGCGCCCGCGGTTTGGCCGAGTCCCGGCCCGTGGGTGACAATCGGACGTGAACTCATGAGCCGCCAGAGTGAAGGCATGGCGCGGCGCGAGGTGCTTGGCACGCTTGCCGCCGCGGCGCTCGTGCCGCCCGGCACGGCCGAAGCCCAGCAGGCAGCACCAATGCCGCACGACCTGACCGCAGACGACATCCGCGCGCTGCTCAACCTGGAGCCGAATGCGACCTGCGGCTTCGTGCGCGTGAGTTTCGTCAGCCCAAAGACGCTCGCCCCCGGCGCGCTGCCGCCGCCGTTCGCGGAGGCGCGGCCGCTCGGCTCGGCGCTGTATTTCCTGGTGACGCCGCACGCGCCCGTGCGGCTGCACCGCATCCGCAACGACCAGCTCTATCATTACTACCTGGGCGATCCGCTTGAGGTGATCCTCCTGCACGACGACGGCACGCACGCGCGCGCCGTGGTGGGGCCGGACCTGCGCGCGGGAGAGCGGGTGCAGCTCCTCATTCCCGGCGGCACCTTCCACACGGCGCGGCTGGCCGGGCGGCGACGCTGGTTCCTCGGCGCGTCGACGGAATGGCCCGGCGTGATCCCGTCCGACGTGGAGCTTGGCGATCTCGACGCGCTCGCAGCGCGCCACAAGGACAT
>DASURA010000314.1:0-14837 GCA_036280295.1 Hyphomicrobiaceae bacterium | reverse complement strand
ACGCGCGCACATCACGCTCGGGGCCAGCTGCAGCACTTTTACTGCCAGAACCGGGCGAACGCCGTGCCATCCCGCCCCTTGAGCGATTCGACGATGTTATCCACTTGACGCTCGCTATCGGCAAAGGTTCCGCCGGTGTCCACAATGAAATCGGCGCGCGCCCGCTTCTCGTCGTCGGGCACCTGCCGGGCCAGCATCTGCTCCAGCTTCTCCACGGTCATGCCCGGCCGCTGCAAGACGCGCTCGCGCTGCTTTTCCGCGGGTGCGCTCACCACCACGACGACATCGACGCGCTTCTCCCCGCCCGTCTCCAGCAGCAGCGGGATCTCCAAGACCGCCATCGGCGCGCCCCTGGCAGCCTCGGCGCACAGGAAGGCGCGCTCCGCCTCGAAAACGAGGGGATGCACGATGGCCTCAAGCCGCTTGAACCCCGAAGGATCCGCCATCAGCGCCTTGGCGAGGCGCTGGCGATCGACCTTGCCGGCCTCGGTGGTGCCGGGAAACGCCGCCTCGATCAGCGGCACCGCAGCCCCCTCGTAGAGCTTGTGCACCTCCGCGTCGGCATCGCAGACGGCGATGCCGTGAACACGGAAGCGAGCGGCGGCCGTGGACTTGCCCATGCCGATGGAGCCGGTCAGGCCGATGATCAGCATGTGCCGGCGCCCTCGATGTCGCGCACGATGAGGGCGCGCAGGTCATCGGTCACCTCCGGCCGCACCCCGAACCAGCGCTCGAAACCCGGCACCGCCTGATGCAGCAGCATGCCGAGCCCATCGACCGTTATCAGACCACGCGCGCGGGCGGCGGCCAACAGCGGCGTCACGAGCGGAACGTAGACGATGTCGGCGACCACGCAGCCGGGATCGAGCACGGACAAATCAAGATCAAGGGCATCGCCACCGTGGTCCATTCCCAGCGGCGTGGTATTGATGAGCAGCGACGCCGTGTCCGAGCGCGCACTGCGCTCGCTCCAATCGAGCGGCACAACTCGCTTGCCGAACGCCGCGGCCAGCGCCTCGGCCCGGGTTCGCGTGCGATTGAAGACGCGGATCTCGCCGACGCCCGCCTCAAGCAGAGCGTGGGCAATGCCGCGTGCCGCCCCGCCGGCGCCAAGCATCGAAACGATGGCGCCGTCGAAGCCGAAGCCCGGCACCGAGCTGCGCACATTGCTCACGAACCCCAGGCCGTCGGTGTTATCTGCAAGCAGCCGCCCGCCCTCATACCAGAGCGTGTTGGCCGCACCCGCCGCCCGCGCCGCCGGAGAGGCCTCGTCCGCCACCCGGAAGGCGACCTCCTTGTGCGGGATGGTGACGTTGCAGCCGACGTAGCCGTGCGCACGCAGATTGCCCAGGATGTGGCTCGCCTCCTCGGGCCGCACGGCAAAGCGCTCATAGCTCCCGGCGATCCGGTAGCGCTCCAGCCAGAAGCCGTGGATCAGCGGCGAGCGCGAGTGGGAGACCGGCCAGCCGACAACGCACGCGCGCTTCATGCCCTCACCCTCATTCCGCAATCACTCCGCGTGCTCTCAGCTCCGCCAGCAGCGGCACCAGCGGCAGACCGACGATGGTGAAGTGGTCCCCCTCGACGCGCTCGAACAGCTGGATGCCCCGCCCCTCAATCTCGTAGGCCCCGGCCATCTGGCAGAGGCGCGAGCCACAGGCGGCAATATAGCCTTCCAGGAAGGCGTCGCTGAAGGCGCGCATGGTCAGGCTGGCGCTCTCGACCGCGTGCCAGACGACCTGCCCACCGGCGGCCAATGCCACCGCTGTCACCAACTGGTGCGTCTGGCCGCGCAAGCGCTTGAGCTGCGCCCGGGCGGCGTCGACGTCCATTGGCTTGTCGAAGACCTCGTTTCCCAGCGCCACCACCTGATCGGAGCCGATCACCAGGCTTGCCGGATGCTCGCGGCTCCCCGCCTCGGCCTTGAGCGCCGCCAGCACTTCGGCGAGTCTGGCTGGGCCGACCTTGCCGGCGAGGCGACGCTTCACCTCGCCCTCGTCCACCTCGGCCGGCGCCACGCGAAACGCGATGCCTGCCGCCTCCAGCAACTTGCGCCGGAACGGGCTTGCCGATGCGAGCACCAGCTCCTGAGGTTCGATCCTAGCCATCGCCGGCTGGCCGCTCTTGGGCCACCACGTCGGTGAGCGGCTGGCGATCCTGGAACAGGCGGATGATGCTCGCCGCTGTCTCCTCCACGGACCGGCGCGTCACGTCGATCACCGGCCATCCGTGCCGGGCGCACAACCGGCGCGAGTACTGGATCTCGTTGGCAATGCGCTCGTGATCCACATAGTCTGACAGGTCCCGGTCGCCCATCACGTGCACGCGGTTGCGGCGGATCTCGGCGATGCGCTCGGCACTGGCGACCAGCCCCACGACGAAGGCCGAATGCGGCTCGGTCAGCGCCGACGGCAGGTCGATGCCAAGCACCAGCGGCACGTTCGCGGCCTTGTAGCCGCGCTGGGCCAGGTAGACGCTGGTGGGGGTCTTGGAGGTGCGCGAGATCCCGACCAGAATGATGTCAGCCAGATTCAGGTCCTTCGGCAGCTGGCCATCGTCATGGGCCATAGCGAAGTTCAGCGCGTCGATACGCTTGAAATAGTCGGCGTCCAGGGTGTGCTGGCCCGCGACCACCGGGGTCTGCGGCGCCCCCAGATAGGATTCGAACACCTTCATGATCGGCTGCAGCACGTGCAGGCACGGCACGTTGAGCTCGCGGCAGCGGCGCTCGATCACATTGATCAAGGATCGCTTGACCACGGTGTAGAGCACGATGCCCGGCAGGCGTGCAACCTCGTCCAGCACACGCTCAAGCTGCCGCTCGGTGCGCACCAGCGGGTGCACATGCTCGACGGGGCGCACCTGCGGGTACTGCACCGCTGCCGCCTTGGCCATGATCGTCAGCGTCTCGCCGGTCGAATCGGAGATCAAATGCAGATGGAAGGCGCTGGGACGATCACTGTCGGTCATCTGTGGAAAAGACCAGAATTTGCGCTGGATGCCAAGCGGCCCACCGGCTCCATCACGGCCTGGCACACGGCCTATCCCCACCGCTCTCCACAGGAAGACCGCTGGGGAGAGCGCTTGAGCCCTGGCTGTCGATATCGATCAGCCCGGCACTCTCATCCACCTGCCGTCAACAGCCCATCATCGGCAAAGGGCGCTCCGTCTGGCTGGACTGACGCTCGTAACCACCTGAAACGAGTTAATTTATTCGCGCTTGTGGCAACCATCACCCAGCCTTGCTATGGATTGATCCGGGGGCCGCCTGGGAACGTATATGCTGTGTGCAACTCGGTCGCATGCCGAGGGTCTACGCAATCCGCTCTCTAAGAGTCATAGCAGTAACCCTGAAGATCTATCTTTTCTCTTGAAGAAGGGAGCTGCCGTCGTGCTTCAGAATGCCTGCTCGCAGCGCCCTGCCCGTCTGTTGGCGCCGTTCGCCGGCAAGACCTCGGCGTCGCCGCCGATATGGCTGATGCGGCAGGCTGGGCGCCACCTGCCGGAATACCACAAGGTGCGGGCTCGGGCCGGCAGCTTCCTGGAGCTGTGCTACACGCCCGAGCTGGCCGCCGAGGTCACACTGCAGCCGGTGCAGCGTTACGGCGTCGACGCGGCGATTGTGTTCGCCGACATCCTGGTGGTGCCGCATGCCCTCGGCCAGAAGGTCGACTTCGTGGAAGGGCATGGGCCACGCCTGGAGGCTATTCGCTCGCCCGGCGAGCTTGGCCGATTGAACCCGGCAGCGACTCGGCCCACGTTCGAACGTGTGTTCGAGACTGTGGCCAACGTTCGCCAGAGGTTGCCAAATGACGTCGCCCTTATCGGTTTTTGCGGTGCTCCCTGGACCGTGGCGACGTATATGGTCTCGGGCGGCAAGAGCGCCGACCAGGCGGAGGCGGTAACGTGGGCGGCTGAGGATCCGGTCGGATTCGCTCAGCTCATCGATTGCCTGGTGAACGCTTCCGTGGAGTATCTCGCAGGGCAGGTTATGGCGGGCGCCGACCTTCTGCAGATCTTCGATACCTGGGCCGGTCGTCTCACCGGCAGCGCCTTCGATCGCTGGGTCTGCGAGCCGACCAGGGCGATCGTCGCGCGGATGAAGGATCGCTTCCCGGAGGTGCCCATCATCGGCTTTCCGATGGGCACCGGCGGCAATCTGGGGCGTTATGTTGAGAGCACCGGAATCGACGGTGTGAGCTGCGATACCGCAACGCCGCTCGCCGTCATGGCGCGGGAGCTGCCGGGGGAGGTGGTCGTGCAGGGCAATCTCGATCCGCTGCTGTTGGCCGCGGGGGGGCAGAGGATGAAGCGCCAGGCCCTGAAGATCCTCGACGCGATGGATGGCCGGCCGTTCATTTTCAACCTCGGTCACGGCGTTCTGCCGCATACGTCTCCAGAAACTGTTGCCGGTCTTGTGAAGCTGGTGCGCGAGCGAGCTTGAGGGTGACATCGCGGAATGCTGCTGCTCTGGGTCAAAGCATTTCACGTGATCGCCGTTATCGCGTGGATGGCGGGGCTGCTTTATCTGCCCCGGCTTTATGTCTACCACTGCACCGCTGAGAAGGGCTCCAAGCAGTCCGAGACCTTCAAGATCATGGAGCGGCGGCTGCTCCATGCGATCATGACGCCGGCGATGATCGCCGTGTGGCTGAGCGGCGCCTGGCTGGCTTGGGCGATGGGCTTCGTCAACGCGCATTGGCTGTGGGCGAAGTTCGGCCTGGTGCTGCTGATGACCGCCTACCACCACGCCCTGGGCGTGTGGCGCCAAGATTTCGCGGCCGATTGGAATACGCGCAGCCCGCGCTTTTACCGGATCATGAACGAGCTGCCGACCGTGTTGATGGCGGGGATCGTAGTCCTGGTGGTCGTGAAACCGTTTTGATGGACTGTTTGAGGAAGGTCTTTCATTTCATTGATGCAGGTGCTATGAAGTGATTCGTGGTTACCTGCCGTTCAGCAATGCGGGCAGGGGCTGTTTCGAGCCGCTCGCGGCGCCCCGGGCAGCAGTAACCCGTTCCGGAAGCATCTTCCGCACCCCTCTCCCTCTGGCTTCGCGCTCTCGATTCATTTCGCCCGTCACCGCCGCGCAGCCTCTCCATCCCGGAGACTACCCATGCAAGAGACAGCAACACTACCAGCGACACCCCCGGTCAAGGAGATGAAGCTCCAGGACCTGAAGAGCAAGACGCCGACCGAGCTATTGAGCTTCGCTGAGGAGATCGGCGTTGAGAATGCCAGCTCCATGCGCAAGCAGGAGCAGATGTTCGCCATCCTGAAGCAGCTGGCGAGCCAGAACACCGATATCATTGGCACCGGCGTGGTCGAGGTGCTTCAGGACGGCTTCGGCTTCCTGCGCTCCCCCGATGCCAACTATCTTCCGGGACCAGACGACATCTATATCTCGCCATCGCAGATCCGGCGCTTTGCGCTGCGCTCCGGCGACACCGTCGAGGGGCAGATCCGCTCCCCCCGCGAGGGCGAGCGCTATTTTGCGTTGCTCAAGGTCAACTCGATCAATTTCGAGGACCCGGAGAAGCAGCGCCACAAGGTGCACTTCGACAACCTGACGCCGCTCTATCCGACCAGGTGGCTGAAGATGGAGATCGAGGATCCCACCATCAAGGATCTCTCGCCGCGCGTCATCGATATCGTGGCGCCGCTCGGCAAAGGCCAGCGCGCCCTGATCGTGGCGCAGCCGCGCACCGGCAAGACGGTGCTTCTGCAGAACATCGCCCACTCGATTTCGGTCAACCATCCCGAGTGCTACCTGATCGTGCTGCTGATCGATGAGCGTCCGGAGGAGGTGACGGACATGCAGCGCTCGGTGAAGGGCGAGGTGATCTCCTCCACCTTCGACGAGCCGGCGGCCCGCCACGTGCAGGTGTCGGAGATGGTGATCGAGAAGGCCAAGCGGCTGGTCGAGCATAAGCGCGATGTGGTGATCCTGCTCGATTCCATCACCCGCCTGGGCCGCGCCTATAACACCGTGGTGCCGAGCTCCGGCAAGGTGCTGACCGGCGGTGTCGACTCCAACGCCCTGCAGCGGCCGAAGCGCTTCTTCGGCGCCGCCCGCAACATCGAGGAGGGCGGTTCGCTCACCATCATCGCCACCGCGTTGATCGATACCGGCTCGCGCATGGACGAGGTGATCTTCGAGGAGTTCAAGGGTACCGGCAATTCCGAGATCGTGCTCGACCGCAAGGTCTCCGACAAGCGCGTGTATCCGGCTATCGACATCGCTCGTTCCGGCACCCGCAAGGAGGACCTGCTGCTCCCGCCCGAGACGCTCAAGAAGACCTACGTGCTGCGTCGCATCCTCAACCCGATGGGCACCATGGACGCCATCGAGTTCCTGGTCGACAAGCTGCGCTCCACCAAGTCCAACAGCGAGTTCTACTCTTCCATGAGCACGGGGAAGAACTGATCGCGGGCGTGGGGGGCTGGGCGGATTAGCCGAAGGCGTAATCCGCGGGCGCACCCGCCGGCGGATTACGGGCTTCGCCCTGATCCGCCCTACGCCTTCGCCCTACGCTTTGCGCCTCGCGGCTTGCCGGCTGGTGCCGGCTTGGGCGAAAGAGCATCCTGTCGGAGCGCCAGCACCTCGCCTTCGCTCTCCGCCGTGTCGAGCCAGAAAAACGGCAGATCGGGATAGGACTGCTCCAGCGCCTCCCGCCCGGTGCCGACCTCGATCACCACCACGCCCTGCGGCGTAAGGTGCTCGGCGGCGCCCTCGATGATGCGGCGTACGATATCCATTCCATCCTCGCCCCCGGCGTGGGCGAGTGCCGGCTCGGACGCATATTCCGGCGGAAACTGCGCGACTGAAGCAGTCCTGACGTAGGGCGGATTGGCCAGGATCAAATCGTAGCGTTGCTCGCCGAGATCGTTGAAGAGATCGGATCGGATCAATGAAATCCGGCGATCGAGACCGTAGTCGCCGACATTGCGATGGGCGACGGTGAGCGCGTCCTCGGAAATGTCGCTGGCATCCACGCTGGCCTTCGGGAAGGCGAGAGCGGCGAGAATGGCGAGGCAACCCGAGCCAGTGCACAAATCCAGGACGTGACGGATCTCCATTCGATCAGGCGCCACATCGGCAAGGCCGTCTCGCAGCAATTCACCTATGTAGGAGCGTGGAACAATAACGCGCTCGTCGACGTAGAATGAATGGCTGCCGATCCAGGCTTCGTTAGTCAGATAGGCGGCGGGCTTGCGGGTGGAAATACGGCGCTCGATCATTTCCCGCACCGCGCGCCTTTCCAGAGGCAAAAGGCGCGCCTCCAGCCATGGCTCGAGCTGATCGATCGGCAACCGGAGCGTATGCAGGATCAGGAATGCCGCCTCATCGAGTGCCGAGGTGCTGCCGTGGCCGTATGTCAGCTCCGCCGCGTTGAAGCGGCTGACGGCATAACGCAGCCAATCGCGCACCGTCAGGAGATGCTGCTCGGCGGAGACATCCATGCTGGCACGGGCCTTTTTTCTGGTGGCGGTGGGTTGCTGACTGTCGCAAGCCAATGCGCACAATGCCGGTCTGGTCAAGGCTGCGGGGCGCAGCCTGCCGTATTTTGCGGCGATCGTGTACGTTGGCCAATAATCTGTCGGCGGGCGGAGCCCGGTGCACAGGTATTGTAATGGAAAGGTCGGCGGTTTTGAATCCAAGCCGGGGCTCCAGGCCGCCGCTCTGCCCAGGTGCCATTCGGGATGCATCCTGCAGCAATGCGTCCACCGATTGATCATAAGGTCCGCTGCGTTCAATTCGATGTGACGGGGCGAAACAGAAGAATCGCCCAGAAGATTCGGATTGACGCCTTAATCCCTTCTTTGCCATTAAATTCTATCCAGGTGCTCGGTACCGCCAATTTGGCACAGCAGGGGAACCCAGTCAGATGGCCAAAGACCTGGAACGAATGAGCCTGAAGGAGCTGCAAGAGCTCGAGCTGAAAGTAAAGAAGGCGAAGTCTTCTGCCCAGGATCGCAGCAGGGCGGAGCTGCGCAGGAAAATCGAGACAATGGTTGCTGACGCCGGCTTCAAGCTCACGGACGTTTTCGGTGGTCGTGGTGGCAAGGGTCGTACCGTTGCCGCGAAGTACGTTAATCCCGATGACCCCAGCGAGACCTGGACCGGCCGCGGGCGCAAGCCGCGCTGGCTGAATGCGAAGATCGAGGAAGGCGCGAAGCTGGAGAAGTTTCTCATCAAATAGTCTCGCCAGCTCGATCGGTTGGTTGCTCGCAGGCGAATATCCGTGCGTCGCTCAGGAGATTTTCCCCGTCAAAGGCCGCAGAGAGAGGTTCGCGTTGTCCGCAGTGGTGCGTGGCCGTGGGCACTTGTACCCGTATGGGAACGGCAAGGAGACAAGCGAGGATCGCTCTTGGACGCCTAGTGCGCGGCTTCCCAGTTGTCGGCAGCCTTCGCATCCACGTGCAGCGGCACGGCCAGGCGGACAGCGGGCTCCGCGGCCTGCTCCATGACGTGGGCGATGGCTCCCAGGGCGCGCTCGACCTCATCGAGTCTCGCCTCGAACACCAGCTCGTCGTGCACCTGCAGCAGCATCCGCGTTGACGCGAGGCCGACCGCGTGCAGCGCAGCGGGCATCCGGATCATGGCGCGGCGGATGATATCCGCTGCCGAGCCCTGGATCGGTGCGTTAATGGCCGCGCGCTCCAGGTTGCCGCGCACGGAAGGGTTCTTGGTGTTGATCTCGGGCAGATGAATGCGACGCCCGAATACGGTGGCGACAAAGCCCTGCTCGTGCGCCTGGCGCTTGGTCGCCTCCATGTAGTCCCGAATGCCTGGGAAGCGCTTGAAGTAGGTGGCGATGTATTCGCCCGCCTCCTGCTTCGGGATGCCGAGCTGGTTGCCGAGGCCGAACGCCGAGATACCGTAGATGATGCCGAAATTGATCGCCTTGGCGCGACGGCGCACCTCGGCCGGCATGTCCTTGATGGGCACGCCGAACATCTCCGAGGCGGTCATGGCGTGGATGTCAAGACCGTCGGCAAAGGCGCGCCGGAGCTGGGGAATATCGGCGACATGCGCCAGCACCCGCAGCTCGATCTGGCTGTAGTCGGCGGAGATCAGCTTGTGCCCGTCCTCGGCGATGAAGGCGGTGCGGATCTCGCGGCCTTCCTTGGTGCGCACCGGAATGTTCTGCAGGTTGGGATCGTTGGAGGAGAGCCGGCCGGTGGAGGTTGAGGCCAGCGCAAAGCTTGTATGGATGCGGCCCGTCGCCGGATTGATGTGGTTGGGGAGAGCTTGCGTATAGGTCGAGCGCAGCTTGGTGAGCTGGCGCCACTCCAGCATTACGTTGATGAGCTGGCGTGCGTTCTCAGGCAGATCCTCGCGCGCCGCCAGGTCGTCGAGCAGACCGGCGCGCGTCTCCCACTGCCCGGTCCTGGTCTTGCGGCCGCCAGGCAGCTTCAGATTGTCGAACAGGATCTCGCCGAGCTGCCTGGGAGAGCCCAGGTTGAACGTGTGGCCGACCAGCTCATAAATCTCCTGCTCCAGGCGGGAGATGTGCTTGGAGAACGTGGAGGTGAGGCGCGTCAGAATGCCCTTGTCCACCTTGATGCCGGCCCGCTCCATATCGACCAGGACCGCCATCATTGGCCGCTCCAGGGTCTCGTAGACCGTCGCCATGCGCTCGGCGGCGAGGCGTGGCTTCAGCACAGACCACACGCGCAAGGCAACATCGGCATCCTCGGCGGCGTACTCGGTCGCCTTGTCGAGCGGAGCCTGGGCGAAAGTCTTGTCAGATTTCCTGGCGCCGGGCGCGGCATCAATGACCTCGGAGAAGGCCATGTTGGTATGCCCGAGGTGGCGCTCGGCCAGGGCATCGAGCCCGTGCTCGCCGCGGCCGGAGTCGAGCACGTAGGAAAGCAGCATGGTGTCGTCGAGCGGCGCCACGGCGATGCCCTGCTGGGCCATCAGGATACAGTCGTACTTGAGGTTCTGGCCGATCTTTATGACGGAGGGATCCTCCAGCAGCGGCTTCAGCGACGCCAGCGCCTCGCGCACGGGGATCTGCGTCAGCGGCGTCTCGCTGAAGTCCAGCGTACCGCTCGCCGGCCGATGTCCAAGGGGTACATAGCAGGCGCGGCCTGGCGCAGTGGCGAGGGAGAGGCCCACCAGCTCGGCCTGCATCGGGTCGAGGCTCGTGGTTTCGGTATCGAAGGCGACGCGGCCGGTGGCGAACGCCTCGGCAATCCAGGCGTCGAGCTGCTCCAGGGTCGTGACCGTCTCGTACTTGCTGCGGTCGATCTTCTCTGCCTTCGCGGCTGCCATGGCAGCGCGCACGGCCGCCAGCGGTGCCGTCGGCGCCGCTGCCAGTGGCCCCCCAGGTCCCGCGCCCTTGGCTTTAGGCACCGCCGGTGCCGATGCGGCCGGCGAGACCGCACCCTCGAACAAGGCGGGGACGGCGACGCCCAGCTTCTCGGCGATGCGCTTGGTGAGAGTGGAGAACTCCATCTCCTGGAGGAAGGCGAGGAGCTCGGTGGCATCCGGTTCCTGCAGGCCGAGCCGCTCCATCGGCACTTCCACGGGCACGTCGTCCTTGAGCCGCACAAGCTCCCGCGACAGCTTGGCCTGCAGCGCGAACTCCTGCAGGCGCTCGCGCCGCTTGGTCTGCTTGATCTCGCCGGCACGCGCCAGCAGTGTGTCGAGATCGCCGTACTCGTTGATCAGCTCGGCGGCGGTCTTGACGCCGATGCCAGGCACGCCCGGCACATTATCGGTGGAGTCACCCGCCAGCGCCTGCACGTCCACCACCTTCTCGGGCGGTACGCCGAAGCGCTCGCGCACCTCGTTCGGGCCGATCGAGCGGTTCTTCATGGTGTCGAGCATGGTCACGCCGGGGCCGACCAGCTGCATCAGGTCCTTGTCGGAAGAGACGATGGTCACGTCCCCACCGGCAGCCATCACTTGCTTGGCATAGGTCGCGATGAGGTCGTCGGCCTCGAAGCCCTGCTGCTCCAGGCAGGCGATGTTGAACGCCTTGACTGCCCGGCGGATCAGGCCGAACTGGGGAACGAGCTCCTCGGGCGCCGGCGGCCGGTGCGCCTTGTAGTCCTGGTAGATCTCGTTGCGGAAGGTCTTCTCGCTATAGTCGAAGATGACGGCGATATGCGTCGGCCCGCTGGACTTCTTCGAATCCTGGATCAGCTTCCACAGCATGCCGCAGAAGCCGTGCACGGCTCCCGTGGGCAGCCCGTCGGACTTGCGGGTCAGCGGCGGCAGGGCGTGGAAGGCGCGGAAGATGTATCCCGAGCCGTCGATCAGAAAGACGTGGCTGCCCTTGATGACGGGTACCGGCTCGCCGCCGGGGACCGAGCAGATCGCGGCGGATCGCTGGGACGTCTGGGACTTGGCTTCGATGGTGGCCATGGTGTCCGCACTATAGGCCCAAGGGTGGCAAAGTCAGCCCGTGATCCACAAGTGGATCGCGGCTCCTCCGCTCTGCGCGGCCCTGTTCACGTCCGTTCGGCGACTTGCCCGCCTATCTCGACGTGATGTATCGCCGCAACAGCGGGTGAGAATGGGGCGACGGGGTGCGGAAAGAATTTAGGCCCCCCCCGGAGCCGGAAAAATGTGCTGGCTCCATGGCAAAATCGCCCGCAGTATTCTTGCGGTAAAAGGCGAGACCCGGCATAGGCGCGTGAATCAGCTATAAGATGCGGCCAATCCTACTGCATCCACAGGATGTAGCCACGATCCGGTGGCACATCGAGCGCTCATCACGCACACCCGGCGCACCATGACGGTAACCGTGAAGGATACAGACAAACGACCGCGCTATCTGCATGTGCGAGACCGGCTGGTGGAGCGCATCCAATCGGGATCCTGGGGGCCAGGCCAACCCATTCCCAGCGAGCTCGACATCGCCCAGGAGTTCGGCGTCAGCCAGGGGACGGCGCGCATGGCGGTGGCCACGCTCGCCATGGAGAACGTTGTCGTGCGCCGGCAGGGGCTCGGCACTTTCGTCTTCGAGCATACCCCGGACGACGAGTTGTCGCGCTTCTCCTGCCTGTTCGATGCGGGGCATGAGCGCATAGGTGCCGGCCTCGGCGACTGGCGGCCCCTCTCGGCCAGTGCGACTCGCACGGAGCGGCGCATGCTGCACCTTCCCAGCGGCAGCCGGGTCTTGCGCATCAGCCGCGTGCGCACCCGGAAGGGGAAGCCGTTCGCGCTTGAGAAGATCAGTCTTCCCGAGGCCCGCTTTGCCGGACTCGCGAGCCGGGGGAACCTGCCCGGGACCCTCTATGAAATCTACCAGAAGGACTATGGCGTGCATGTCGTCGAGGCCGAGGAACGCCTCACGGCCGTGATCGCCGATCGCGCGGCGGCCAGGGACCTGAAAGTCGCGGTGGGCGCGCCGCTGCTGCGCATCGAGCGCGTGGCGGTGGCGCTGGGAGGCGAGCCTGTCGAATGGCGGGTCAGTCTCTGCTACCTCACCGATGCGCACTACCGAACGCGGTTGAGATAGCCGCGCCGGGCAGCCCCGGCGACTGGCATCGGCCTTCGTGGCGGTAGTAGAGTGGCGAGGTCGCGACCCGTTTCCGGGCCTCCGGGGGCAGCGTTGCGATGGCAGGTTCACGACGAAAAGCGGCAGCAGCATGTCGAATGGATTGTTCTCGCTTGCAGGCAGCACGGCCCTGGTGACGGGCGCCTCCTCGGGCCTCGGCCAGCACTTTGCCCGTGTGCTGGCTGCTGCCGGCGCCGGTGTGGTGTTGGCGGCGCGGCGGCACGATCGTCTGCGCGAGCTGGAGGCAGTGATCCGCACCGGCGGCGGCAAGGCCTGGGCAGTGGCCATGGACGTGACCGACCGCGCCTCTGTTGCGCGCGCGTTCGACGAGGCAGAGGCGCAGGCTGGCCCGGTCACCGTTCTCATCAACAATGCCGGCGTGCCGTCCGGCTCGTTTTTCACCCAGACCAGCGAGCAGGAGTGGCGCGATGTCATGGCCGTCAATCTCGACGGCGTGTACCGCGTCGCCAAGGAGGCGGCGCGCCGCATGCTGGCGAAGGGCGCAGGCGGCTCCATCGTCAATGTCGGTTCGATTCTGAGCTTCGGGGCCATCAAGTCGCTCTCGGCCTATGCCGCCTCGAAGGCGGCAGTGGTGAGCCTCACCAAGTCAATGGCGCTTGAGCTGGCGCGCAGCCGCATCCGCGTCAACGCCATCGCACCTGGGTACTTCTCCACCGAGATCAACGGCGAATTTCTCGCCAGTGAGGGCGGCAAGCGGCTTTTGGCGAAGGTGCCGATGGGCCGCTTCGGCGAGTTGCCGGAGCTTGACGGGCCGCTGCTGCTGCTGGCGTCCAATGCCGGCGCGTTCATGACCGGAAGCGTCGTCACCGTTGACGGTGGCCATCTGCTGTCAATGGGGTGAGAGCAATGCGACTGTGGCCGCGTTCCAAGGCGGACGATATGAATCACGACGAGGTGGCGGGGGAGAGATCCGAGCGCCCGGAGCTGCGCAAGCGCGCCGCCAACTTCGTGCAGCTCACGCCCGTGAGCTTCCTGCACCGCGCGGCCGACTTCTTCGGCGACCGCGTCGCCGTGGTACACGGCGAGCGAACCTATACCTATCGCGAGTTCCGCGAGCGCGTGACCCGGCTTGCGCATGCGCTCGCCAAGGCGGGCATCAAGCGCGGCGACACGGTGGCGATCCAGGCCGCCAACTGCCCGGCGCTGCTGGAGGCGCACTATGCCGTGCCGATGCTGGGCGCGGTGCTCAACCCCATCAACATCCGCCTCGATGCGCCGCTGATCGCCTTCTGCCTTGAGCACGGCGAGGCCAAGCTGTTCCTTGCCGACCGCGAGTTCCACGCCACGATCGCCCCCGCCTTGGAGCGGCTGGGCCCCAGGCGGCCGATCGTGGTCGACATCGCCGACGCCGAGACCGCGGGCGCCCCGGCCTTCGGCGGCGTCGAGTACGAGGACTTCATCGCCGCCGGCGATCCGCAATTCACGGCCCCCGGCCCGGAGGACGAGTGGGACTCGATCTGCCTGCTCTACACCTCCGGCACCACGGGCAATCCCAAGGGCGCCGTCTACAGCCATCGCGGCGCCTACCTGGGCGCGGTCGCCAACGCCCTCACCTTCAAGCTCGACCATGAGAGCCGCTACCTGTGGACGCTGCCGATGTTCCACTGCTCCGGCTGGACCTTCACCTGGGCGGTGACGGCGGTGGGCGGCACGCACGTGTGCCTGCGCAAGGTCGAGCCCAAGCGCATCTTCGATGCCATCGTTGCCAATCGCATCACCCACATGTGCGGAGCGCCGATCGTGCTCAACATGCTGGTGCATGCGCCGGCCGAGGTGAAGCAGCCGCTGCCGGTGCGCACCAAGGTCGCTACGGGCGGCGCCGCGCCGCCCGCCATCGTCATCGAGCGCATGGAGGCGATGGGCTTCGAGGTGCTGCACCTGTACGGCACCACCGAGAGCTATGGCCCATCGACTTACTGCGCGCCGATGGACGCCTGGGGCCAGCTGCCGGCGCAGGAGCGCTACGCCCGAATGGCGCGCCAGGGCATCCCCAACCCGCTGGTCGAGCAGATGCTGGTGATGGACCTGAAGACGCTGGCGCCGGTGCCGCGCGACGGTACGACGATCGGCGAGATCGCGCTCGCCGGCAACACGCTGATGAAGGGCTACCTCAAGAACGAGACGGCCACGGACGAGGCGTTCGCCGGCGGCATCTATCATTCCGGCGACCTCGCCGCCTGGCACGCCGATGGCTCCATCGAGGTCAAGGACCGCTCCAAGGACATCATCATCTCGGGCGGCGAGAATATCTCGTCCCTGGAGGTGGAGGAGATCCTCTACCGCCACCCGCAGGTG
>DASURA010000313.1:0-3733 GCA_036280295.1 Hyphomicrobiaceae bacterium | reverse complement strand
ATCCCGCCATCGTCGAGATCGGCTGCCGTCGCCGACGGCACAATCACGGCGGCAAGCAGGCCGGCCGCCAAAACCCACCTTATCATCTGTACTCTCCTTTTCGAGGATGCAACCTCGCCCCCGATACCCGTACGGAGCATTGACCTAGCACGAAACCCCGGCCATGGCGAGATTATTGGCCGGCGTCAAGTAGTTAAAGACCGGTTAACTGAGGCTCGTCGTCATGCAGACATCGCGATGGACGTGCGCCTTGCCAGCCCAGTGATCGAGCAGTGATTGAATCCAGGTCGCTCGCATCGCTCGGGCTCGTCCGGCGTCGTGTCCCGGGGCGTAACGAGTTGTAGCGGGAGACCCCGTCGCTCGCTCCGACATCTGTCCACAATCCACACCTTGAAGCGGCGCCGGCCCTACCTAAATAACGACTGCGCACGCCGCCTGAACGGGTGCGCACCAAGCTCTGCCTGGCCCACTGCGGCAGGTGAGTACCGGCTCCAGGTTCAATTGGACGCAAGTCTCAATTGAACATGGGCAGGCAGATGACACACGTCGCTTCTATCGGAGGACACTTGTCATGCGACCCGTCGACTTTGCTCCCCTCTATCGCTCCACCGTCGGCTTTGACCGGCTGTTCAAGCTGCTCGACACCGTGCCCGGCTTCGACCAGGGCCCCGTCGGCTACCCGCCCTACAACATCGAGCGCCTTGGCGAGAACGACTACCGCATCACCATGGCGGTGGCTGGATTCTCGCAGGATGAGATCCGCGTCGATGTGAAGGAGCAGACGCTCACCGTTGCCGGCGCCAAGACGGCCGACGACAAGGAGCGGAAGTACCTGCATCGCGGCATCGCCGAGCGCAACTTCGAGCGCCGCTTCCAGCTCGCCGATCACATCGAGGTGAAGGGCGCCGATCTGCAGGACGGCCTGCTCCACATCGATCTGGTGCGCAACGTGCCCGAGCGCCTGAAGCCGCGCACGATCGCCATCGGCCAGCCCGCCAAGCAGGTCGAGGCCGCCGTCTAGTGTCCTGATTGCGAAATTCGTCTCAGCGTCCCGCGGGGCTGGGAACGAATTTCGCGATTTGAAGGACGCTAGCCGATCGCGGCCAGATAAAAGCTCCCGCGCAGGTGGCACCACGCCATTCGCCACTGCGCGGGTCGGCCATTGAGCGTGAAAATCACCCGGTCGAGCAGCATCAGCGGCGTCTCAAGCGCAACGCCCAGGGTATCCGCGACATCGGCCGTTGGGGCCGTTCCCAGTGCGATGCGCTCATCCGCGCGTCCGAGCAGGACGCCGTAGCTTCGCGCGAGAGCGCCGAGGCTGCCGTCGACATCGTTCTGGTTCGTGAGACCCGGAAACAGGGCCGCTGGAAGGGCCACATCCTCGACCGCAAGCGCTCCCCGCCCATCCTCACGGGTCCGCCGGAATCGATGGACGAGATCATCGGCACTCAAGCGCAGACGCAGGCGCTCCTGTTCGTTGGCGTGGCCCGTGACGATTGTCACCCGCGCTGTCGGCGCGGCAAGGCGCTCGCCACCGGTCCCAAGGAGCTTGACGAAACGGTCGGCCACCACTGCCGTGCTTACCTCGCTGACGAAAGTGCCCTTGCCCTGCCGCCGCATGATCAACCGCTCGGCCTCCATGAGCTCCAGCGCCTTGCGGACAGTGCCGGAGCTCACGCCGAATTCGCGCGCCAGCTCGTTCTCGTTCGGAATGGCATGGCCCGGCATCCATTCCCTGAGCGCGATGCGCTTTACCAGGGTATCGCGCACCTGGAGATAAAGTGCCCGATAAGACGGGCGATGTGCATCCACTCCTGCCTCCCACGCATACAGTCCCGAAGGCGTTCCCATAGGCTGGGCGCCTTCTCCCCTCCGGGCATTTCCAAGTATCATTTCAGCAGGGCTTAACGATCTGTTATCGTATCAAATCCGCCGTGCTCACCCGCCGCCACGGCTCCACAACACGCCGCGGCCAATGTCGGCGATCGTGGCGCAGCCGGTGAGCGCCATCGCCACCTCCAGCTCGGCGCGCAGGATCGTCAGCAGGTGGATGACACCGACCGGACCGGCGACTGCCAGGGCATGCAGGATCGGCTGGCCGACCATGACGGCGCTGGCGCCGAGCGCGAGGCACTTCAGCACGTCGGTGCCGCGCCGGATGCCGCCGTCCGCCAGCAGCGGTACCCGGCCCTGTACGCGCGCCGCCACCGCCTGCAATGCTTCGACGCTCGACGGCAGGGTATCCAGCGTGCGGCCGCCGTGGTTGGAGACGACGATGCCATCGACACCGGCAGCGATGGCCCGCTCCGCGTCATCCGGGTGCACGATGCCCTTGAGCAGCAGCGGCAGGCGCGTCTCGGCGCGCAGCCAGGCGATATCGTCCCAGGTCGGAGCGTGATCGAGGAGCCCCTTGAACACCGGGCTTTCGCCGGGTCCGGCCCTCGACGTAACCGTCGGGAAATCGTCAAGGTTGGCGGGGCGCAGGTAGCGCGCCATGTTGAAGCCGGCGCGCTGCTCCTCGTTGCGCACGCCGTTGACCGCTGCATCCACCGTCACCACCAGAGCCTTGCAGCCGGCGGCCTCGGCGCGGCGTACCAGTGCCAGCGACTGCTGCCGCCTCGGCTGCATGTAGAGCTGGAACCATAGTAGGGTCTCAGCCGCCTCCGCGATCTCCTCCATCGAGACGCTCGACAGCGTGCTGATCGTCATCCACGCCGATGCGGCCGAGGCACCCAGCACGGTCGCGCGCTCGCCGTCGCGATGGACGAGCGCCTGATAGGCCACCGGCGCCACCAGAATCGGGTACGGCAGGGGGGCGCCCATCAGCGTGCTTGCGGTTGAGGCCGTCCGCAGATCCGCCAGGACGCGGCCGGCAAGCCGCAGATTGTCGAACGCCTCGCGGTTCCAGCGACGCGTCAAGCCATCCGCGCCGGCCCCGGCGATGTAGGACCACACATCCGCGCGCAATCGGGCCCGGGCGTAACGCTCATAGTCCGCGGCCGAGACGCAGTCAGGTGGAACGGCGCTGGCGGGGGTGGTGGGCACTGGCGGGTCTCGTCGGCTTAATGGGGCAGCCCCCTCGCGACAAGGCTGCGATAGGATCGCAGCACGGAGGCGAGGAGGCCCGGCCCGGTCTCACCTACCGCTTCTCGTCCGTGGGCTCGCCGGCCGGCGCGTCGCCGTCCTCGCTCTCGTCGTCGGCAATGGCGTAGTCGCCGCGCAGCCAGCGTGCCAGGTCGACGTCGGCGCAGCGGCTTGAGCAGAAGGGGATATACCTCTGCTCGCTCGTACGACCGCAGATGGGGCATTTGCCACGTCCGCCGGGTGCCGTGTCCGCAGGGTGCGAGCTCATGCTACTCCGGGTCCGTCTCGCCCAGCTTGAGCCAGTTGAAGTGGATCGGGAAGCCTTCCGCCATCAGCATGTTGACGGTCTCGGTCAGCGGCAGCCCAACGACGTTGGTGTAGGAGCCCTTGATTCTTTGGACGAAGCAGCCGGCGAGGCCCTGGATGGCATAGCCGCCGGCGCGTCCGCGCCACTCGCGGGATGCGATATAGGCCTCCATCTCCTCGGTCGACAGGCGCTTGAAGCGCACCCTGGTATCGACGATCTTCAGCCGCAGCTTGTCCTCGGGCGTGACCATGCACAACGCCGTCAGCACACGGTGCGAGCGCCCAGACAACAGGCGCAGCGACGCCAGCGCCTCCTCGACGAAACGAGGCTTCATCAGGATGC
>DASURA010000312.1:0-3099 GCA_036280295.1 Hyphomicrobiaceae bacterium | reverse complement strand
GTGCTGAAGACGCACCAGGCGTGGCCGGCCATCATTGCCGTCGCGGTCGTGGTGGCGGCCACCTACACCGTTGCTGCGGCGATCGCCCGGCGCCAGCTCCGCCTCGATATTGCCATGGGCGATGTGCGCGACGTGCTCGTGCTGCTGTCGGCCGGCACCGCGGCAGCGGCGGTGGTTGCGCTGCTGTTCGGCGCACTGCTGCTGGCAGACAGCAAGATCGACAACGACGATCTGTCCCAATCGCTGCTGCCGCTGTTCGTCGGCGACGTGATCGGCATCGCCGTGGTGACGCCGCTGCTGCTGCGGATGGCACGGCTGTGGCGGGAGCGGGGGCTCTGGCGCCAATGGCTGTTCGCTTCGCCAGTGGCGGTAGCGGCCGAGGTGGCGCTGTTCGCCCTGGTCACCGGCTTCGCGCTGTGGATGATCGTCGGCAGCGACCGGCCCAACGACTACAAGTATTTCTCGCTTCTGTTCCTGCCGGTGGTGGTGGTGGCGGTGCGGCACGGCTTTGACGGCGCCTGCCTGGCGCTCGCCAGCACCCAGCTCGGGCTGGTCGCGCTGCTGAGGGCCTACGGTCACGATGCCACCGTCTTTACCGAGTTCCAGATCGTCATGCTGGTGCTGACCATGACGGGGCTGCTCGTCGGCGGTGTCGTCAGCGAGCGCGAGCGGGCCGACCAGGCCACGCGCCGTGCGGAAGCGCGCGTGCGCGAGGCCGAGCTGGGGGCGGCGCGGGCGGCGCGCCTCAACATGGTGAGCGGGATGGCCTCGGCCTTGGCGCACGAGATCAATCAGCCGATGACGGCGGCCCGTGCGCTGGCGCGTTCGGCGCAGCAGCTCATCAATTCCGGCAACGGCACCGGCCGCGACCTGGAGCGCGCCAATGCCAACCTGGCAAGCCTGGTGGCACAGATCGATCACGCCGCAGGCGTGGTGCGGCGCATGCGCGAGTTCCTGCGCCGCGGGCGGCCGCATTTCAGCACACTCGACATGGGCACCGTCCTGGAGGACGCGCTGGTGCTTGCCCGCCCGGAGGCCGCGGCGCACGAGACTCGCATCGAGCTCGGCATCGATCCGGCCCTGCCGGCGGTGTTTGGCGACCGGATCCAGCTGGAGCAGGTGGTGCTTAACCTGATCCGCAACGGCATCGATGCCATCGCCGAGGCCGGCGTGCCACACGGGCGCATCGCCGTGAGCGCCTCGCTCGGCGAGGACGGCCGAACGGTGGTGGTGAGCGTCGCTGACAACGGCACCGGGGTGGCGAGCGAGCGCGACTTGTTCGCGCCGCTGTCATCCTCCAAGACGGATGGCCTGGGACTTGGCCTGTCGATCTGCGCCAACATCATGCATGCGCACGGCGGCCGGATTTGGCTACAATCGGGCGGCAGCGGAGCCACCGAGTTTCGCTTCTCGCTGCCGCTCCAGCCGGAGGTTTGAGCCCTGAACGCCCCGAACACCAGCCAGTCCGTCGCACCACAATCCGTGGTCTACGTGATCGACGACCAGGACGCGGTGCGCCATGCCCTGGGCGAGATGCTGCGGGTGTTCGGCTACGCCGTGCAGACCTACGACTCCGCCGACAGCTTCCTCGCCGGACTGACCGCGGAGGCCACCGGCTGCATCGTTGCCGACGTGCGCATGCCGGGCACTGACGGAATCGAGCTGGTGCGCGAGCTGGCCCGTCGCGGCAGCGGCCTGCCTGTGGTGCTGATCTCGGGCCACGCCGATGTGCCGATGGCGGTGGCGGCCATCAAGGCCGGCGCCGAGGATTTCATCGAGAAGCCGGTTGACGACGTGCAGCTGCTCGCCGCCATCAACCGCAGCCTCGCCCGCACCTTCGCACGCCAGCAGTCCCTCGGCGACCTGCAGCGCCAGTACGAGCGCCTGACGGCGCGCGAGGTGGAGGTCATGGACCTGGTCGTGCAGGGCTACACCAGCCAAGCCATCGCTGCGAAGCTCGACATCAGCCCGCGCACGGTCGAGAGCTATCGCGTCCAGATCATGGACAAGATGGGGGCACCCAGCGTTGCCGTGCTGGTGCGGCTCGCCATCCGCCTCGGCCGTCTCGCTCCGTAGCCGTCTGCGTAGATCTACCCCCCAACCGTTGCGAATACCGGCCTTCGCCGCACTCGCTATCTGTTGGTGAGGAGATGGGTCAGACCCTCGCCGCGACCGGGCGGCAGAGATCGGACGGCAATGGCGAGAGGTCTGCCCCCGTCTGCCCGCATGGCATACACCAAGCGCCGCGGAGGACAGGGAATGGCACTGCATCGGATGCCTGCCGGCGGGTCAACCCCGCATCCGGCGGGCAGCCTCGCGCCCGCCACGGCCGGTTGGCTCATGGCCGGTGGGGTGCTCGGTGCGACGGCGCTCGCATCTTCCTGGCTGCTGCCCCCGCCGCTTGTTCTCCTCGCGATGGCCTGCGCACTGGTCGGAATCGGCCTCGTCACCGCCGCCGCGCTGTCTGCAACCGGCCACTGTCTGGGCCGGGACGGAACGGTGGGGTGGGACATGGCCTCGGCGTTGGTTTTTTTCGGCATCGCCGCCGCCCTGCTGACGGATACGGGTGAGGTGCTGACCGCATTGGCGGAGCTCGGCGATTCGAGAGCGCGATGAGCCTGCTGTCCCACCCGGCGCTTGCCGCCACAACGCCCCATCCCGCCGCTTAAGGATCATCGGAAAAGCTCATGGACTCTCTCCACTCGGAGCTGGTTGCGCTTCTACAGATCATCGTCATCGACGTGGTGCTTGCCGGCGACAATGCGATCGTCGTCGGCATGGCCGCCTCGCGCGTCGACCCCGCGATGCGCGCCAAGGTGATCTTCTGGGGCATTGCCGGCGCGGTGCTGCTGCGCATCGGCTTCGCCGCCATCACCGTTCAGCTTCTGGCCATCGTCGGCCTGACGCTCGCCGGCGGCATCCTGCTTTTATGGGTGTGCTGGAAGATGTACCGCGAGTTGCGCCACGCGCCGCGCGGCGCTTCGGTCGGCGCCGCAGTGACCGGCCATGATGCGCAGGCTGGCGGGCAGCAGCTCGGGTTCTGGGGTGCCATCGTCCAGATTGTCGTGGCCGACGTGTCGATGTCGCTCGACAACGTGC
>DASURA010000311.1:0-9421 GCA_036280295.1 Hyphomicrobiaceae bacterium | reverse complement strand
CAGCAGGTCCGCGTCCCAGTCGCCCTTGGCGATGTCGAAGATCAGCGTGCGCGCGGCGTTGGTGGCGTCAGTGGCATGCACCCGGCCGCCAGTGAGCTGCCAGATGAGGTACGTGTCGACCGTGCCGAAGGCAAGATGCCCCGCCTCGGCGAGCTGGCGCGCGCCGTCCACGTGCTCGAGCATCCAGGCGATCTTGCTGGCGGAGAAATATGGATCGAGTAGCAGGCCGGTCCGGGCCGTGACCATCTGCTCGTGGCCCTCGTCCTTGAGGCGCCGGCACGTCTCGGCCGTGCGCCGGTCCTGCCAGACGATGGCACGGTGGATCGGCCTGGAGGTGCGCCTGTCCCAGAGCAGGTAGGTCTCGCGCTGGTTGGTGATGCCGATGGCGGCGATCTCGCCGGCCGCGCCCCCGGTGGCGGCGATCGCCTGGCGCGCTGTCTCGACGGTGGTGCGCCAGATGTCGTCGGGATCGTGCTCGACCCAGCCCGAGGCAGGGTAGTGCTGGGCGAACTCGCGCTGGGCGAGGCCCTTGATGCTGAGATCCGCGGCGAAGGCGATGGCGCGGCTCGACGTGGTGCCCTGATCGAGTGCGAGTACAAGGCCTGATCTGTTCATTCTCCCTCCTCGAACTCGGACGTAGGGCGGTTTAGCGAAGCCTGATCCGCCATCTCGGCGACAAATGGCGGATTACGGGCTGCGCCCCAATCCGCCACATCCTACACCCAGCGGAAGACGGCAAGCGCGTAGATCAGCGAGACGGCCAGTGCGCCCCACAGGGGAGGACCGAGGAACGCGAGCCAGCCCAGATGGATGAAGGCGCTGCCGAGCAGCGAGATGAAGAGGCGGTCGCCGCGGGTGGTTTCGATGGCGAGGACTCCGCGACGGGGCGCTCCGCCGGGGGAGAGCAGCTCCCACACGGTCATGGCCGCCAGCATCAGTCCGATGACGATGAAGAACGTGGCCGTCTCCCACGTCCACGCCATCCATGAGAGGCCCATGGCCGGTCTCCTGCGTCGTAGGGTGCAATAAGCGAGGCGCCAGCCGAGCGCATTGCACCGAACCCCCCAACTTACGCAAATCGGTGCAATGCGCTGCGCTTATTGCACCCTACGCCTATTAGACCCGTCCCAGCGCGAAGCCCTTGGCGATGTAGTTGCGCACGAAATAGATCACGATCACGCCGGGAATGATGGTGAGCGTACCGGCGGCGGCGAGAAGCCCGAGTTCGTAGCCGGAGATGCTCACCGTGCGCGTCATGGTGGCGGCGATCGGCTTGGCGGCGACCGAGGTGAGCGTCTTGGCGAGCAGGAGCTCGACCCAGGAGAACATGAAGCAGAAGAACGCCGCCACGCCCACGCCCGGCGCGATCACCGGCAGGAAAATGCGCACGAAGAAGCGCCAGAAGCCGTAGCCGTCAAGATAGGCGGTGTCGTCGAGCTGCCGCGGCACGCTCGACATGAAGCCCTCGAGAATCCAGATGGCGAGCGGGATATTGAACAGGCAGTGCGCCAGGGCGACGGCGAGATGCGTGTCGAACAGGCCCATGGCCGAGTAGAGCTGCAGGAACGGCAGCGCGAACACGGCCGCCGGCGCCATGCGGTTGGTGAGCAGCCAGAAGAATAGGTGCTTGTCGCCCAGGAACCGGTAGCGCGAAAAGGCGTAGGCCGCGGGCAGGGCCACGGCGATCGAGACGACCGTGTTGATCGCCACGTAGATCAGCGAGTTGATGTAGCCGCCGTACCAGGTCGGGTCGGAGAAGATCTTGCGGTAATTGTCGAGCGTGAAGCGCGTCGGGAACAGCGTGAAGCCGCCGAGAATCTCGTTGGTGGTCTTAAATGACATGCTGACCAGCCAATAGATCGGCAGCAGCAGAAAGAGAATATAGAGCGCGGGCACCAGCCAGCGCAGCTTGCCTGACAGCGGGCGCTTCTTGCTCATCGTGTTGCCCCCTCCCCCCGGGTGATCACCGTGTAGAAGACCCATGACAGCAGCAGGATGATGAGGAAGTAGATGAGCGACATGGCGGCGGCCGGCCCCAGGTCGAACTGGCCGAGCGCCATCTTGACGAGATCGATTGAGAGCAACGTGGTGGCATTGCCGGGGCCGCCGCCGGTCAGCGCCAGCACCTCGGTGTAGATGTTGAAGCTGTCCATGAAGCGCAGCAGCACGGCGATGGTGAGCACGCGCCGCATCTTCGGCAGCTGCACGTAGCGGAAGATCGTCCACGAGGAGGCGCCGTCGATGCGGGCGGCCTGGTAGTAGGCATCGGGGATGGCGCTGAGCCCCGCAAAGGCGAGCAGCACCACCAGCGAGGTCCAGTGCCACACGTCCATGGCGATCATGGTCGCCCACGCCGCCAGCGGCTGCTGGGTATAGTTGTAGTTGATGCCGAGGGCCTTGAGCGTGCCGCCGAGCAGACCGACGTCCGGCAGCGCGAAGATATTCCACATGGCGCCAACCACGTTCCACGGGATCAGCAGCGGCAGTGCCATCAGCACCAGGCACACCGACACCCAAGGGCCGCGCCGCGGCATGGCAAGCGCAATGGCCACGCCGAGGGGAATCTCGATCGCCAGGATGATGGTGCAGAAGATGAGCTGGCGCAGGAGGGCGGCGTGGAAGCGCTCGGAGTGCAGCACCTGCGCAAACCACTTCACACCCTCGAAGAAGAAGACGTTGCTACTGAACGTCTCCTGCACCGAGTAGTTCACCACCGCCATCAGCGGGATGACGGCGTTCAGCGCCACCAGTGCCAGCGCCGGCAGGACCAGCAGCCACCCCTTCTGGTATTGGATCTTGGCGTCCATGGGCTGGGCTCACTCCACCAGGCGATCGTCGGCATAGAGTCGCGTGTGGGCCGGATCGAAGCGGACGAAGGCGCGGTCTGCGGGGATCGCTACGTCCTCGCCGGCCAGCAGCTTGATGCGGCTCTCCCCCAGCCGGGCCTCGACAATGCGGGTGCGCCCGGCATCGCTCACCCGGACGATGTCGACGGGGAGGCCCGTCTCGGCCAGCGTCACGAACTCCGGGCGGATGCCGATCTCAAGGCGCTGGCCGGCGAAAGCGCGTTCCGACGGGTTCTCGATCTCCACGCGCTCGGCTCCAATATACGCGGCGCCGTTCTCCACCCGGCAGGGCAGCAGGTTCATGCCCGGCGAGCCGATGAAGTGGCCGACGAAGGTGTGGCGTGGGCGCTCGAACAGCTCCACCGGTGATCCGGTCTGCACCGCCTGGCCGCCGTGCATGACCACCACCTTGTCAGCGAAGGTGAGCGCCTCGGTCTGGTCGTGGGTGACGTAGATCATGGTGCGGGCGATGCGCTGGTGCAGCTCCTTGAGCTTGGAGCGCAGCTGCCACTTCACGTGCGGATCGACGACCGTGAGCGGCTCATCGAACATGATAACGTTCACGTCGGAGCGGACGAGGCCGCGTCCGAGGGAGATCTTCTGCTTGGCATCGGCGGTGAGGCCGGAGGCGCGCCGCTCCAGCACGGTCTCGAGGCCGAGCATGTGTGCGATCTCGCGGACGGCATGCTCGATCTCGGCCCGGGCGACGCCGCGGTTGCGCAGCGGGAACGCCAGGTTGTCGTAGACCGTCATGGTGTCGTAGACGACCGGGAACTGGAACACCTGGGCGATGTGGCGCCGGTCGGTCGGCACGTCCGTGAGGTCGGCGTCGTCGAACAGGACGCGCCCCTCGGTGGGCCGCACCAGCCCGGAGACGATGTTGAGCAGCGTCGTCTTCCCACAGCCGGACGGCCCGAGCAGGGCGTACGCTCCGCCGTCAGACCAGGTGAGGTCGAGGCCCTTCAGGGCCCAGTCGTCGGATCCGCGGGGCTTGGCCGCGTAGGTGTGCCGGATGCTGTCGAGGGTGATGGTCGCCATCAGGTCACCCGGCTCATGACGCAACCAGCCTGCCGTCAGCATCGAAGTACATGCACCGCGCTGCGTCCAGGTAGAAGGTGGCGGTTTCGCCGACCTGCATCGCATGCACGCCGTGGGATTGCGAGATCCAGCTGAGGCTGCCATGCGCGAAGTGGACCACGCTCTCCGCCCCGCTGAGCTCCGTGATCTGGACCTTGCCGCCGATCTCCACGATCGCCCCGCCATTGCGCACCGGGCTCACATGGTATGGCCGGACGCCAAGCGTATAGCGGCCGTTCGGCAGGCGCAGCACCTCTGCCTGGGCCGTCCAGCCGACGCCGTTGCCGTTGAGCACGATCCTGTCGCCGTCCTTCACCACGGGGGCCGTATTGATCGGCGGGTTGGCAAGCACCATGGCCGTGCGCAGGTCGGCCGGACGCCGGTAGACCTCCGCCGTCGGGCCGAACTGGGTGATGCGGCCCTCGTGCAGCGCTGCCGTGTGGCCGCCGAGCAGCAGCGCCTCCATCGGATCGGTGGTGGCAAATACGACGGTGGAGCGGCGGTCGGCGAACAGCCTCGGCAGCTCGTCACGCAGCTCCTCGCGCAACTTGAAGTCGAGGTTGGCAAGCGGCTCGTCCAGGAGGACAAGATCGGCGTCCTTGACCAGCGCGCGCGCCAGCGCCGTGCGCTGCTGCTGGCCGCCCGATAGCTCGCCCGGTCGGCGCTCGAGCAGCGGCTTCAGGTGCAGCAGCTCGGCGATGCGATGGACGCGATCGTCGATCTCCGCGCGCCGCAGACGCGCCACCCGGAGCGGCGAGGCGATGTTCTCGAAGACTGTCAGGTTCGCGTAGTTGATGAACTGCTGGTAGACCATCGAGACATTCCGCTTGCGCACGGGCACGCCCGTCACATCGCGACCGTTGAGCCAGATCGAGCCGGCGGTCGGGCGGTCAAGCCCGGCCATCAGCTGCATGAGTGTGGTTTTGCCCGCAAGCGTGGGGCCGAGCAGGACGTTGAACCCTGTCTCGGCGAGCTCAAGGCTCGTCTCATGAATGTGCGTCCCGGCGCTGACGCGCTTGACGACATTTCTCAGCTCAAGGCTCACGGTAGCATCCCGGAAGGGGTCAGACCCTCGCGGGTCTGACCCCACACTCTCAGCTCTTCCAGCGCTTGACCAGCTCGTCGTAGTCGATGGTCTCGCCCTTGGGCTTCTCGTTGTCGAGCTTGGGCCACGGCGCACCGCCCTTGCTGAACCAATACGACGGGTCCTTCGGCGCGTTGAGCCGCGGGCCGCAGCCGTGGTAGGCGTTGGCCTTCTCGTCGGCGACCTGCATGCGCGCCATCAGCTGGTCCATCTCGCCGGCAAGCCGGTCCATCGCCTGCTGCGCCGTGAACGTTCCCGCCGTCACATCGCCGATATGCTGCCAGAAGAGCTGGGCGAGCTTGGGATAGTCCGGCACGTTGACGCCGGTGGGTGTCCAGGCCACGCGGTCCGGCGAGCGATAGAACTCGATGAGGCCGCCGAGCTGCGGTGCGCGCTCGGTGAAGCTCTTGTGCCGCACGGTGCTGTCGCGCACGAACGTGAGGCCGACGTGACTGCGCTTGGTATCGACGGTCTTGGACACCACGAACTGGGCATAGAGCCAAGCGGCCTTGCGTCGATCGACTGGCGTGGACTTCATCAGCGTCCAGGAGCCCGCGTCCTGGTAGCCGCGCTGCGAGCCTTCCTTCCAGTACGGCCCGTGCGGCGACGGTGCCATGCGCCACAGCACATTGCCCTTGTCGTCGACGGTCTTGTTGCCTTCGCTCTTCTTCTTCACCATCTCGGCGGTGAACGCCGAGTACCAGAAGATCTGCTGGGCCACGTTGCCAGTGCTCAGCGCCGGCAGCGACTGGTAGAAGTCGAGGTCGGCGGCGCCCGGCGGGGCGTACTTGCGCAGCCATTCATCCCACTTTCGCACGGCGTACACGGCGGCGGGGCTGTTGGTGGCGCCGCCGCGGCTGACCGAGGCCCCGGCGGGATTGCACGAGCCCTTTTCCATGCGGATGCCCCACTCGTCCACGGGACGCCCGTTCGGAATGCCGGGATCCGCGGCGCCGGCCATGGAGAGCCAGGCGTCCGTCATGCGCCAGCCGAGGTCAGGTGCGCGCTTGCCGTAGTCCATGTGGCCGTAGACGCGGACGCCGTCGATCTCCTTCACGTCGTTGGTGAAGAACTCGGCGATGTCCTCGTAGGCCGACCAGTTGACGGGCACGCCCAGGCTGTAGCCGTACTTGGCCTTGAACCTCTTCTTGAGGTCCGGCCGGTCGAACCAGTCCTTGCGGAACCAGTAAAGGTTGGCGAACTGCTGGTCGGGGAGCTGCCAAAGCTTGCCGTCGGGCCCGGTGGTGAACGATCTGCCCATGAAGTCGTCGATGTCGAGGGTCGGCGAGGTGACGTCCTTTCCGTCGCCCTTGATCCAGTCGGTGAGATTGACGGCCGCCTGCAGGCGCGAGTGGGTGCCGATGAGGTCGGAATCGTTGATGTAGGCGTCGTACAGGTTGCGGTTGGTCTGCATCTGGGTCTGCACCGCCTGGACGACCTCGCCTTCGCCCAGAAGCTGGTGATTGACCTTGATCCCGGTGATCTCCTCGAAGGCCTTGGCCAGCACCTTCGCTTCATACTCGTGCGTCGGGATGGTCTCCGACAGCACGTTGATCTCCATGCCCTTGAACGGCTTCGCCGCCTCGATGAACCACTCCAGCTCCTTGAGCTGCTGGTCCGTCGTCAGCACGGACGGCTGAAACTCCTTCTCGATCCACCGTTTGGCCTCATCCACACCGGCCAAGGCGGAGCTTGCGCATGCGGTCAAAATGCACACCGCAAGCGCAGACGTCAGTCGTCCCCTCATTGGTGATCTCCTCCCAGAGAGCTTTTTTGCGAGACGCCCGTCCAGGCTACGAGCGAACCAAAATGAATGTCAATCGAAAATCTGTTCGCGTTGCATCAATCCGATCTGGCGCCCCAAATGCAGGAAGATACCGCTCTGAGTGGAGGCAATCGTGCGCCAGATCGCGCGTTCGCACTTGTTTTGCATTGAAAAATCGCAATAAATCGCAAGAAAGGGAGGATTCGGAGGCTGTAAAGGATGGACGTGCTCAGCCCGAGACAGGCAGACATTGTTGAGCTTGCAAAGTCGGAGGGGCGCGTCAGCGTCGAGTCGCTGGCCGAACTGTTCAGGGTCACACCGCAGACGATCCGCAAGGATCTGAACGACCTGTGTGAACGCGGCGTTCTGCAACGCTACCACGGCGGTGCCGTCCTCGCCTCCGGGACTGTCAACGTAGGGTACGAGGCACGGCGCGGCCTGGCCACGGAGGAGAAGCGCCGAATCGGCGTGCGGGCGGCCGCGCTGATCCCCGACAACTCGTCGATCCTGATCAACATCGGCACGACCACCGAGCAGGTCGCCGTCGCCCTGCGCGGCAAGCGGGGGCTGCTAGTCATCACAAACAATACCAATGTAGTCAATATATTACGCGGCGTTGATCAGGTCGAGGTGATCGTCTCGGGCGGGGTCGTGCGGCACTCGGACGGTGGCGTCGTGGGGGAGGCGGCGGTCGATTTCATCCGCCAGTTCAAGGTCGACTATGCCATCATCGGCACCTCCGCCATCGATGAGGATGGCACGCTGCTCGACTTCGACTACCGCGAGGTGAAGGTCGCGCAGGCGATCATGACGTGCGCCCGCAAGTCCATCCTCGTGGCCGACGGCATGAAGCACGAGCGCACGGCGCCGGTACGCATCGGGCACATCTCGCAGCTCGATTATTTCGTCACCGACGCGCCGCCGCCGGCACGACTCCTCGGCATTTGCCGAGATAACGACGTGGCGGTTGAGATTGCAGACGGCACTTGATAGTTCGAAACAGCGCGATAATCTTCGTTTGCTATCAACACGCACGCGCGTTCGGCGCGACCGGACGCGGCCGGCCGGTGCCCAGTCCTGTACTCGGGCCGGCTTCCTATCCGTGCAACAGATGCGGGCCGCAGGATGTATGACATTGCCATTATTGGCGGGGGGATCCACGGCTGCGGGATTGCCCGCGATGCCGCCGGACGTGGATTGTCGGTGCTGCTGGCCGAGAAGGGCGACCTCGCCGGCGCCACATCCTCCGCCTCGACCAAGCTTATCCATGGCGGGCTGCGCTATCTCGAGCACTACGCCTTTCACCTGGTGCGGGAGGCACTGCGGGAGCGGGAGGTGCTGCTCGCCATTGCCCCGCATATCGTCAGGCCGCTGCGGTTTGTGCTGCCGCATCATCGTGGCCTCCGTCCGGCCTGGCTGATACGTCTGGGGCTTTTCATCTACGACCACCTCGGCGGCCGTGAGGTTCTGCCGTCGTCCTACGCGATCGACCTTCGCCGCCACGCGGCCGGAGCACCGCTGAAGGCCGGCTTCACGCGCGGCTTTGCGTATTCCGACTGCTGGGTGGATGACGCCCGCCTTGTGGTGCTCAACGCCGTGGATGCCGCGGCGCGCGGCGCCCTGATCCGCACACACACCGAAGTGCTGGCGGCGCGCCGAAACCGCGACTGCTGGCGCATTGACCTGAGGGACAATCTCACCGGACGCCTCTCGGCGATAGAGGCGCGCGGCCTTGTCAACGCCACTGGCGCGTGGGTCGCCCACACAACAGCGCATCGGATCGAGGCGCATGCCGTTGCACGGGTCAGGCTCGTCAAGGGCAGCCACATCGTCGTACGCAAGCTGTTCGAGCATGACAGCGCCTACATCTTCCAGAACCGGGACCGCCGGATCGTCTTCGCGATCCCCTACGAGAAAGACTTCACCTTGATCGGCACCACTGATGTCGATTGCGAGGAGGAAACCGATCGTGTCTCCGCCTCCAGCGACGAGATCGCCTATCTGTGTCGGGCGGTGAACGAGTACTTCGCGAGCGCGATTGCCCCATCGGACGTGGTCTGGAGCTATGCCGGCGTGCGGTCCCTGCAGGACGATGGCAAGGCCGCGGCCCAGGATGCGACCCGGGATTTCGTGCTGCAGCTCGACGGCAAGCCGGGTGAGCCGCCGCTTCTGAGCATCATCGGCGGCAAGATCACGACCTATCGCCGTGTGGCCGAGGAGGCCCTGAGACAGCTGCTGCCGCGCCTGGGCTGCTCGGCTGGTGCACCCTGGACACGAGGTACGCCCTTGCCTGGCGGCGGTTTCGCGTCTGGGGACCGTCAGCGGCTGGCACGCGATCTCGAGGATGCCGCGCCCTTTCTCGACGCGGATGTCCGCGATCGGTTGCTGCGAACCTATGGCACGTCGGCGCGTGCGATGCTCGCGAATGCAGCACGCAAGGAGGACCTCGGCAGGCATTTTGGCGCCGGACTTTACGAGCGCGAGGTGCGGCACCTCATCAAGACCGAATGGGCCATGACCGCGGATGACATCTTGTGGCGGCGCACCAAGCTCGGCCTGCGTCTCACGCAGGACGAGCACCACCGCCTCGAGGAATGGCTCCATAGGCAGGGTCCGGGCGCGGCCTCGGCCTGAGAACAAGACGCCATA
>DASURA010000310.1:0-6577 GCA_036280295.1 Hyphomicrobiaceae bacterium | reverse complement strand
GGTACTTACGTGCGCCGCATTCTTTTGGTCTAATCTTTGCTACCCCACGCCCGGTCGCAGAGGCGAAGAGACATGACAAGCAACGATAACATCTTCGACGTCTACGCACAGGCATACGAGAGCCAGAAGCAGCATCGTATGAGCCTGCGGGATTATCTGGAGGGCTGTAAATCGGATCCCTCGATGTACGCCAGCACCGCCGAGCGCATGCTGCGTGCGATCGGCGAGCCCGAGCTGGTCGACACCTCGCGGGATGCCCGGCTCGGCCGCATTTTCATGAACCGCACCATCAAGGTGTACCAGGCCTTCCGGGACTTCTACGGCCTTGAGGAGACGATCGAGCGCATCGTCGGCTTCTTCCGCCATGCCGCCCAGGGCCTGGAGGAGAAGAAGCAGATCCTCTACCTGCTCGGCCCGGTCGGCGGCGGCAAGTCGTCGATGGCGGACCGCCTCAAGGACTTGATGGAGCAGCAGCCGATCTACGTGCTGGCCACCAACGACGGCCTGAGCCCGATCTTCGAGAGCCCGCTCGGCCTGTTCGATCCCGCAACGATGGGCCGTATGCTGGAGGACCGCTACGGCATTCCGCAGCGCCTCTTGATGGGGTACATGTCGCCGTGGGCGGTGAAGCGCCTCGACGAGTTCGGCGGCGATATCTCCAAGTTCTCCGTCGTCAAGCTGCATCCCTCCAAGCTGCGCCAGATCTGCGTGGCCAAGACCGAGCCGGGCGACGAGAACAACCAGGACATCTCGGCGCTGGTCGGCAAGGTCGACATCCGCAAGCTGGAGCACTTCGGCCAGAACGACGCCGATGCCTACTCCTATTCGGGTGGCCTCAACCGCACCACCCAGGGCGTCCTCGAGTTCGTCGAGATGTTCAAGGCGCCCTTGAAGATGCTGCACCCGCTGCTTACGGCCACGCAGGACCGCACCTACGTCGGCACGGAGAACGTCGGTGCCATGCCCTACCAGGGCCTGATCATCGCCCACTCCAACGAGAGCGAGTGGCAGTCTTTCCGCGCCAACAAGAACAACGAGGCGTTCCTTGACCGCATCAGCGTCATCAAGGTGCCCTACTGCTTGCGCGTCAACGACGAGCGCAAGATCTACGAAAAGCTGCTGGCGGCCTCCGAGCTCAAGGAGTCTCCCATCGCACCGGGCACCCTGGAGATGCTGGCGCGCTTCTCGGTGCTGACGCGGCTGCGCCAGCACGACAACTCCTCGCTCTACTCCAAGATGCGGGTCTACGACGGCGAGAGCCTGAAGGACACCGATCCGCATGCCAAGACGATCCAGGAGTACCGCGATGCAGCCGGCGTGACCGAGGGCATGGACGGTGCCTCCACGCGCTTCGCCTACAAGATCCTGTCGGAGACCTTCAACTTCGACACCAACGAGGTGGCGGCTGATCCGGTGCACTTGCTCTACGTCACCGAGCAGGCGGTGCGGCGCGAGCAGATGCCGGAGGAGACCGAGCAGCGCTGGATCGAGTTCCTGAAGGAGGAGCTGTCGCCGAAGTACGCGGAGTTCATCGGCAACGAGATCCAGAAGGCCTATCTCGAATCCTACCACGAGTTTGGCCAGAACCTGTTCGACCGCTATGTGGCCTACGCCGATGCCTGGATCGAGGACCATGACTTCAAGGACCCCGACACCGGCCAGCTGATGAGCCGGCAGGTGCTGGAGCAGGAGCTCTCGAAGATCGAGAAGCCGGCCGGCATCGCCAACCCGAAGGACTTCCGCTTCGAGGTGGTCAAGTTCTCGCTGCGCGCCCGCTCCAAGAACGGCGGCAAGAACCCGAGCTGGACCAGCTACGAGAAGATCCGAGAGGTGATCGAGCGGCGCATGTTCTCCCAGGTGGAGGATCTGCTGCCGGTGATCAGCTTCGGCAAGAAGCAGGACAGCGAGACCGAGAAGAAGCACGAGGAGTTCGTGCAGCGCATGGTCGAGCGCGGCTACACTCCGCGTCAGGTCCGGCGTCTGGTCGAATGGTATATGCGCGTCAAGAAGTCGAGCTGACGCTCGGTCAGGTGCGAGGCCGGCCTTCTTGTGCTAAACTCCGGGTTGCAGGGTCGGCCGCACACCGGCCCAGACTTTGGCAGGTCCCAACCCGGAGTGGCTGGTTCATCTGATGCAGATCGTCGACAGGCGTCTCAATCCAAAGGCCAAGAGCCTCGGCAACCGGCAGCGCTTCCTGCGCCGCGCCAAGGCCGAGATCCGCGAGGCCATCAAGGACTCCTTGAAGAGCCGCAGGGTGGCCGAGGCTGAAGGCTCCGAGAAGGTCACCATCCGCTCCAAGAGCCTGCGCGAGCCCACCTTCTCCCTCGGTCGCAATACCGGTCGGCGCAACTACATCCTGCCGGGCAACGAGGAGTACCAGGTCGGCGATGAGATCGCCAAGCCGCCGAGCGGCGGCGGGCGTGGCAGCCAAGGCAGCCCGGACGGCGAGGGCCACGACGAGTTCACGTTCACGCTGACGAAAGAGGAGTTCCTGGACCTCTTCTTCGACGACTTGAAGCTGCCGAACCTGATCAAGGTCAAGCTCAAGGATCTGAAAGCGCCGAAGCTGGCGCGGGCGGGCTACACCACCGAGGGCCCGCCGGCGCGGCTGAACCACACGCGCACCATGCGCAAGAGCCTGGGCCGCCGTCTGGCTCTGCGCCGGCCGAGCGAGGCGGAGGTGACGCGGCTGGAGGAGGAGCTGGCGGCGGCCGAGGCGGAGAACCCGCGCGACGAGACCAAGATTGCCGCCCTGCGCTCCTCGCTGGAGCACAAGATCCGCCTCCGGAAGACCATCGCCTACATCGATCCGATCGACCTGCAATACAACCGCTTCGAGCGGGTGCCGAAGCCGACTACGCAGGCGGTGATGTTCTGCCTCATGGATGCCTCCGCCTCCATGACCGAGCCGTTGAAGGAATTGGCCAAGCGCTTCTTCATGCTGCTGCACGTGTTCCTGACGCGCTACTATCGCGAGGTGCACCTGGTCTTCATCCGCCACACCTCGACCGCCCAGGAGGTGGATGAGGATACGTTCTTCCGCGGCACCGAGACCGGCGGCACCGTCATCTCCACGGCGCTGGACGAGATGCTGAAGGTGGTCAAGGACCGCTACTCGCCGGCCGACTGGAACATCTACGCGGCCCAGGCCTCCGACGGCGACAATTTCCACGACGACATGCCGCGCTGCCTTAATCTTCTCGACAAGGAGGTGCTGCCGATCTGCCAGTACTTCGCCTACGTCGAGACCACGCACGGCGAGCGCTTCCACGACACCCACGAGACCCCGGTCTGGCACGGCTACAACCAGGTTGCGCGCAAGCACAAGAATTTCGCTACGCGCCGCGTGGCGTCTCCGGAGGACATCTACCCGGTCTTCCACGAGCTGTTCTCCGCCAGCGATCAGGCGGCGTGAGGCGAAAGAAAAAGGGGAGTGGGGAATAAGAGAGTGGGGAATGGGGAGCGGAGCCCGCCGATACAGTCGCGCCCCCACTCCCCATTCCCGGTCTCCCCACTCTCCACTCAGGGCGAGGATAGAGCGTGACGACGACGAAAGAGCCGACGACGCTTCCCAAGCGCAAGACGACGCGGGTCCGCCCGCTGTTCGACGGCGCCGAATGGACCTTCGACCTGATCCGCAAGGTCGATGAGGCGTGCGCAGAGATTGCCGTCGGCGAGATGGGGCTCGACATCTACCCCAACCAGATCGAGGTGATCACGGCCGAGCAGATGCTCGATTCCTATTCCTCGATCGGCATGCCGCTGATGTACCGGCACTGGTCGTTCGGCAAGCGCTTCGCCCGGGACGAAGCCTACTATAAGCGCGGCATGCGCAGCCTGGCCTACGAGCTCGTCATCAACTCCGATCCCTGCATCAGCTACATCATGGAGGAGAACTCCATGACCATGCAGACGCTGGTGATTGCCCACGCGGCCTACGGCCACAACCACTTCTTCAAGAACAACTACCAGTTCCAGATGTGGACCCAGCCGGACCACATCATCGACTACCTCGCCTTCGCCAAGAGCTACGTCGCCGAGTGCGAGGAGAAACACGGCGAGGCGGCGGTGGAGGCCACGCTCGACGCCGCGCACGCGCTGATGAACCAGGGCGTCAGCCGTGATGTGCGCCCGCGCCCGCGCAACCCCGCCAAGCGCGAGCGCGAGAAGGCCGCCCAGCGCCGGGCCCACGAGGAGGCGACGTTCGACCCCATCTACCGCACGCTGCCCGAGCCGGTGCGCGAGATCACGCCAGAGCTCACCGAGGTGCAGACCGAACAGCGCCGCCTGGGTCTGCCAGAGGAAAACCTGCTCTACTTTCTGGAGAAGCACGCGCCGAAGCTCGCCGACTGGCAGCGCGAGCTGCTCCGCATCGTCCGCCTGCTATCGCAGTATTTCTATCCGCAGCGGCAGACCAAGATGATGAACGAGGGCTGCGCCACCTTCACCCACTACGAGGTGATGAACACACTTTACGAGCGCGGCCTGCTGACCGACGGCACCATGCTGGAGTTCCTGCACTCGCACTCGTCGGTGATCTACCAGCCGGGCTTCAACAGCCGCCACTTCTCCGGCATCAACCCGTACGCGTTCGGCTTCGCCATGATGAACGATATCCGGCGCATCTGCACCGAGCCCACTGCCGAGGACAAGGACTGGTTTCCCAGTATTGCCGGCTGCGGCGACTGGCTGGGCACAATCAAGGATGCCTGGGCGGACTACCGCGACGAGAGCTTCGTGCGCCAGTTCCTGAGCCCGAAACTGATGCGCGACTTCCGCTTCTTTGCCGTCGACGACGACGCCAAGGAGAGCACCATGGATGTCGCTGTCATCCACAACGAGCAAGGCTATCGCGACCTGCGCCGGCGCCTCGCGACGCTCTACGATGTCGCGGCACAGGATCCGGACCTGCAGATTACGGACGCGGATCTTTCCGGCAGCCGCCGCCTGGTCATTACCCACCATGTCCGCAACGGCGTGCTGCTCGACAAGACCGAGGCCGAGCGCACCCTGCAGTACCTGGCCCAGCTCTGGGGCTACCGTGTCAAGCTGATCGAGACCGACGGCGATTCGGGCGGCCGCGTGCTCAAGGAGCACGAGGCGCTGCCCATGCCGTAGGTCTACCTTGAGGACGGTCGCACCGGCCCGATCTCACTCCGCGCCGAGCCGCGTCAGCGGCTCCGTCGCTTCGGTGGAGCCCAGCTCGCGGGCGCGGGCGTACCACTTGCGGGCAAGTGTCAGGTCAGGCGCCACGCCCTGTACCTTCATTTGCGTGAGCACAACCGGATCGTAGGTGGCTGCCAGGCGCAGGGCACCGGCGGCGAGACCTCCCTCAGCCGCCCGGCCGAAGAACTCCCGGGCGCCCATGATGTTGCCGTTGGCGAGGTAGGCCTCGCCGCGGGCGAGCAGTCGCTCCGCACGGGCCCGCTTCTCCTCAGCGCCGGCATCCGGCATCGCCGGCGTTGCCGCAGCTGCCCCTTGGCCCGGTCCGATGACAAGCAGGCTCCTGGCCTGGGCCAGCAGCCTGCCATCCGTGGCGATCAGGCTGACCACGATCTTGGACTGCCCGCTGACGCCTGCCGGCACGGTTGCGCTGAGCGCCGGCAGCGCTGACAGGGGGATGGCCCACCATCCCGGTCCGACGGCATGTGCCTCCTGCAAGCCAATGGCCGGCGGCAGGCCTCGAATGCTGACGAAACTGCGCGGGGGAATGGCGCCCGGTGGACCCACCTGGATGGGCAGAATGGCGTCAGTGGCGGCCTTGGCGGTGATGGATGGGGGAATGCGGATGGCGAGCGTACCGGCGGCGTCCTGGGCAAGAGCGCCCGGCGCCGAGATCGGCATGATGGCCGCCGCGGCCGCAACGCTGCATCCGGCGATCGCCGCGAGGCGCAATCGCCACCCTCGGGAATGCCCGCTCAACCGGCGTCGGCCGCATTGCGCAAGACGCATGAGAGCTTCCTCCTTTCGGGGCGCCATCTCTGGGCCGCTACCTGGGTCCGCTCTGCCGCTCGGCCGATGTCGCATTGCCGGCATGCCGGCTGCTCGACGGCGCGCGTGCCGGCCGCGTCTTGCCAATGCCGCTATTCATCGTGGCAAGCTTCGCCTCGGCAACCCAGTAGCGGGTCCAGCCCGGCACCTTGGCCGCCAGGTTGATGCTCTTCCAGGCGGGATGATAGGGCGGCTGCTGAAAGCTGGCGAACTTGTCGACCAGCCGGTCGACGAAGCGCTGGATGCGCCGCGCCCGGTCGGTTCCCGCCGGCCAGTTGTAGACGGCCAGCACCACCGGGATGCCGAGCGTCTCGACCTTCTCGCCGGGCGCGATGTAGCCGGGATAGTCATCGGCGGTGAGCACCGACGGCACGTAGAGGTCATCGAACTTGTCGAAGGGAATGGAAAGCAGCTTGTAGCCGTAGTCGTTCTTGAACCGGGTGAAGAGATCGACCGGCTTGGCGCCGGAGTTGACGAGCCCGGCCAGCTTGCCGGTCTTCATCATCTCCATGGCGATGGCATTGTTCACGTACACCGGCTCCACCTTGATGCCGAGCCGCTGGAACAGGATCGGCGCGCTGACCGA
>DASURA010000309.1:0-4033 GCA_036280295.1 Hyphomicrobiaceae bacterium | reverse complement strand
GCGAGATTATTCCCGCGTGTGTCCGCCGATCCGCGCTCGTCACTGTCAGACCTTCCCCGGCAGGTGTCTCTCTGCAGCGACGCACCATTTATTGACCGACGTTCAGTTATCCGGTGCGTCGAGACGTCCGCGTGCCAGCCGATCGTGCAATTCCACAATCCGCTCCCACGCTTCCTCGCTCTGCTCCGTGCGCCAGGCACGCTCAGCCAGCTCAAGCTCGCGGGGCAGGACCACCTGCGTCTCGTGCAACGCCCGGGCGTGACGCCACCCAGCTTCTGCCTCGCTGGCCTCTGCTTCTGGACGTGCAAACCTGTCGCTGGTGTTCGCCATCGTCCGCTCAATGGCGGCGATAACGCTGTTGAGCCCGCTGCCCCTCAAGTGGGTGCGCACGCTGGCGTGATCAAGGGGGAATCCAAGCGAGAGATATTCCAGTAACGCCTCTTTAAGATGTTGAAGTGGCGCAGAAATCAATGCCAGGTCAGCCACTTCTTCAAAATGGCTTTCGATCAGCCAAGGGTGATTGATCAGGGCACCCAGCAGCAGCACCTCGCGCGGCGGCATGGCGGCAGCCTGCTCCGACAGCTCGTTGCTCCGCGACGGGGCGACTTGCGCCGAGGCGGCTCGCGGCAGGCCGCCCAGGCGGCTGCGCTCGTTGGCACGCTCGCGTACCCGCCAATCGACCTGCGTATTATCGCGCCGGCGGCCCGCAAAGGCTGCGCTTCGGCGGCCGGAAACAGGAGCCAAGGCCTTGTTAAGCTTCCGGCTTTTCGCCCACAGCGTCTGCCGCAGCTCCTGCCTGTAGCGCTCCTGCACGGCCGGGTCGCCGATCTTGCCCACCAGCTGCTTGAGGCGGGATTCGAGGGCGGCGACCTGCTCGGGAGTGACGGCCGGCGGACCCTGCTGCTCCTCGCGCTCGATCAGTACATCGAACAGCGCGCGCGTCCGGCTCTCCAGGATCTCGCGCATCGCCCCGGCGCCGTGCTGGCGCACCAGGTCGTCCGGGTCCAGCCCGTTCGGCAGGAAGGCGAACTGCAGGCTGAAGCCAGGCTTAAGGAGCGGCAGCACGGTTTCAACCGAGCGGAACGCCGCCTTGCGGCCCGCCGCATCGCCGTCGAAGCACAGGGTCGGCTCCGGTGCCATCCGCCACAACAGCTGGATCTGGTTCTCGGTCAGCGCCGTGCCGAGCGGTGCCACGGTCTGCGGGAAGCCGGCCAGTGACAGGGCGATCGCGTCCATATAGCCCTCGACGACGATCACCTGGCCCTTGTCATGCGCCGCAACACGGGCGTTGTGGGCATTGTAGAGCTGGTGCCCCTTATGGAAGAGCGGCGTCTCGGGCGAGTTCAGGTATTTCGATGGCACGTCCGGATCCAAGGCGCGCCCGCCGAAAGCGATGGGGCGGCCCTTCAGGTCGCAGATCGGGAACATGACTCGGTGGCGGAAGCGGTCGTACGAGACCGGGATATCGTCGCCGTGGATCAGCATGCCCGATGCGTTCATGTCGGCCGCGCTGAAACCGGCGGCGGCCAGGTGCTCCTTGAGTGCGGACCTGCTGTTGGGGGCGTAGCCAAGCCGAAAGCGGGCGATCCCTTCCGCGTCGAGCCCGCGCTTGGCGAGATACTGGCGCGCGACCTGCCCCCCGGCGCTGGCCAACTGCTTCTCGAAAAATGTCGCCGATGCGGTCAGCAGGGCATGGAGCCGCGTGCGCTGATCCTCGGCCTCGGTGTCGCGTGGCCCGGCTTTCGGCAGCACCACCCCGGCCTCCTGGGCCAGCCGCTCCACCGCCTCCGGGAAGGTCACGCCCTCGGTCGTCATCAGGAACTTGAAGATATCGCCGTGCTCGCCCGAGGCGAAGCAGTGATAGAAGCCCTTGCGATCGTTGACCGTGAACGACGGCGTCTTCTCCGTCTTGAACGGCGACAGCCCCTTGAACTCACGCCCCGCGCGCTTCAACTGCACGCGCCGACCCACCACCTGGCTCACCGGCAGCCGGGTGCGTATCTCGTCGAGGAGCGAAGGCGGGTAGTGCATGGCTTTGGCGACTCGTGCAAAGGGCAGCTTCTGCCCTGTCTCGGCGCTCAACGCCACGCCACCAGCTTCCACCCGGACATTTGTCCACAGGACAATCGATCGAACCTAAAAGGCCGTAGGGTGCAACAAGGGGTCAGCCGCGTTACACCGATCAACCTTCGACCAGGGCCGACGTTCGAAACGGATAGACCCTGCGTTCTATTTCGTCAGTAGCGCCTTCACCTGGCCGCTGGCCTTGCCGAAGTCCATTTGGCCGGCGTAGCGCTCCTTCAGTACGCCCATCACCTTGCCCATCTCTTTCGGGCTCGCCGCTCCCACCTCTGCAATGACGGCGGCAATGGCGGCCGTGGCCTCCTCTTCCGTCATCTGCTTGGGCAGGAACTCCTCGATCACGGCAATTTCGGTCGCCTCCTGGGCCGCCTGCTCAGTGCGGCCGGCCTTCTCATAGATGCTGAGCGAATCGCGCCGCTGCTTGACCATCTTCTGCAGCAGCGCGGGAATATCCTGCTCGGCGATCGCACCGCTCTTGGCGGCGATGTCGGCCTTCTGCAGCTCGGCGGAGATGAGGCGCAGCGCCGACAGGCGCGGCTTGTCCTGGGCCTTCATGGCGGCCTTGGTCTCTGCGGCGAGGCGGGTGCGCATGTGCGGTGCTCCTTATGCAGGTGTCAGACCCTGCGGGCCCGACACCATTGCTCCACCGTTTCGTACGGTGATTACATCGAAACGAGCAGGTCTTGCCATGGCGTCAGGACCTACTCCGTCCGCTCATGGAAGAAATCATAGATCGCCTGCGCCATGGCGGCGCTGATTCCCTGCACGGCCTCCAGGTCATCCTTGCCGGCGCGGGAAACCGCCTTGGCCGAGCCGAAGTGCTTGAGCAGCGCCCGCTTGCGGCCGGGGCCGATGCCGGGGATCTCGTCGAGCGGGTTCGCGCCCAGCGCCTTGGAGCGCTTGGCCCGGTGGGTGCCGATGGCGAAGCGGTGCGCCTCATCGCGCAGGCGCTGCACGAAGTAGAGCACCGGATCGCGCGGTTCCAGCATCATCGGCGCGGCCCGGCCGGGGATGTGGAAGTGCTCGCGCCCGGCGTCGCGGTCCGGCCCCTTGGCGACGCCGATCAAGGCGATGCCCTGGATGCCGAACGTCTCCATCACCTCCCGCACCACGCCAAGCTGGCCCAGGCCGCCGTCGATCAGCAGCAGGTCGGGCTTGGCGGGGAACTCGTCGTTCTCGGCATCAGTCCCTGCGGGGTCGGCCTCGCGCGATTCTTCCGTGTTGGCCTCGAGCGTCTCCTGCTCGGTCTCGGCCAGGCCACTTATGAGGTTGGACGCCGGATCGATCGTCGCCTCGCCCCTTGTGGGGGAGGGACAGGATGGCGCGGATGGCGGAACATCTGATGTTGAGGTTCCCCCCGCCCCTAGCGCCTCCCCACACGGCAGCAGCTGTGGTGGCGCTTCCGCCTCGTCCAGCAGCAGCCGCTTCAGCCGCCGCGTGAGCACCTCGCGCATCATGGCGTAGTCGTCGCCGGGGGTGAGGCCCTCGGTCTTGATGTTGAACTTGCGATACTGGTTCTTCACGAAGCCGTCCGCCCCCGCCACGATCATGGCGCCGACGGCATTGCTGCCCATGATATGGCTGTTGTCGTAGACCTCGATGCGCCGGGGGGCACGGGCGAGGCCGAAGCGCTGCGCCAGGCCTTCCAGCAAGGTGCGCTGCGAGGAGCTTTCCGCCAGCTTGCGTCCCAGCGCCTCGCGCGCGTTCTGCAGCGCGTGCTCGACCACGCCGGTCTTCACCCCGCGCTGCGGCACGCGGATTTCAACCCGCCGCTCCGCCTTGGTGGAGAGCGCATCCGCCAGCAGCTCCCGGTTCGGCAGCTCGTGCGACAGCAGGATCAGCCGCGGCACCGGCTTGTCGTCGTAGAACTGGGCGATGAAGCTCTCCAGCACGTCTTCCACGCCGATCGAGCGGTCGGCACGTGGAAAATAGGCGCGGTTGCCCCAGTTCT
>DASURA010000308.1:0-4097 GCA_036280295.1 Hyphomicrobiaceae bacterium | reverse complement strand
CCCAGGCGCCGATATCGAGAAGGTGCGTGATCAGCTGCGTACGCAGCTGTCCAGCGATACCGAGATCCTGACCACGCCGGAGTTCAGGTCGCGCAGCCTCAATCACTGGCTGTTCGCCACCGGCGCCGGCGTGGCGCTGCTGGGTGGTGCCATCCTGGGGCTGATCGTGGGCACCGCGATCGTGGCCCAGACGCTCTACTCCTCCACCAAGGACCACCTGAGCGAGTTTGCCACGCTCCGGGCGCTCGGCTCCTCGTCGGGCTACATCAACAAGGTGATCCTGCTGCAGGCTGGCCTTTCCGCCCTGGTCGGCTACGGCCTCGGCATGTCGATCGCCCTCACGATTGTCTATCTCAGCGAGCACACGGCGCTGCCGATCGTGATGTCCCCGGGTCTCGCGGCCCTGCTCCTGGCACTGACCTTCATCATGTGTGCGGTCTCCGCGTTGTCGGCGATCGGCAAGGTCATGCGCATCGATCCAGTCATGGTGTTCAACCGATGAGCGCAGTCGTAGCCAAACCCGACCTTAAACCCGAGGCGAAAGCCGCGGCCGACACTCCCAAGGTGATGCTGGAGGCGCGGGATATCGTGAAGGACCTGGGCCAGGGCGCCGGCAAGGTGCGCGCACTCAAGGGTGTGAGCCTCACGCTCAATGCCGGCGAGCTGACGCTGCTGATGGGGCCGTCCGGCAGCGGCAAGACCACGCTGCTGTCGATTCTGGGCTGCATCCTGACACCGTCCGGCGGCTCGCTGACGGTGGCCGACAAGTCGACGGCCGGCCTGTTGCCGGAGCAGTTGGCGGTGCTGCGCCGCGATCACATCGGCTTCATCTTCCAGTCCTACAACCTGTTCCCGACGCTGACGGCGGAGGAGAACGTGCGCCTGGCGCTCGATGTGCGCGGCATTCGCGGCTCGGATGCCGTCGTCGCCTCGCAGCGCGCCCTGCAGAAGGTGGGGCTGCGCCACAAGCTGAAATCGTATCCGGCCAATCTGTCGGGTGGAGAGCAGCAGCGCGTCGCCGTGGCGCGCTCGCTGGTGGGCTCGCCGTCGGTGATCCTGGCCGACGAGCCGACTGCGGCGCTGGACAGCGAGAACGGCGTCGCCGTCATGACGCTGCTGAGCCAGATCGCCAAGGACAGAAGCCGCGCGGTACTTGCCGTTACGCACGACCCGCGCACCGTGCCGTATGCCGATCGCATTCTGCGCATCGAGGACGGCCTGATCGTCGGTGAGGAGCGCCGCGCCGAGGGTGTCGAGACGGTTCATGAGCTGGCGCGCACCAGAAAAAGGAAGGCAAATGCCTAAGGCCGACTCTTCCTTCTCGATGCTTATCGTTGCCGCCGTGGCGGCACTTGGCATCGGCTATTTCGTCCCGCAAATGCTGAGCCCCAAGCCGGGGGCGGGAGCAACAGACACCGCTGTCGCGGCCGAGAGCCCCAAGGCATCCACCGCCGCTCGTCCGGCATGGGCAGCGTCTGCGCCCGGGCGGGTTGAGCCATCCGGCGGTGAGATCCGCATGGCGGCGCAGGTACCGGGCCGGGTTGTCGACGTGCTTGTCGGTGTCAACGACAAGGTGCAGGCCGGCGATCTCCTGGTGCGCCTGGCCGACGAGGATCTCGTTGCCCGCGTCAACGCCGCACGCGCCGAGGTGGCCGTGCGCAAGCGCGATCGCGATAATGAGAACGCTTCCAAGGCCGCCCAGGACCGGCGCGGCTACGATGACGAGGTCGCCGATGCGGAGCGCCAGCTGGCGTTCGCGCGCGAGAATCTTGACCGTGCGCTCGCGCTGAAGCGCGATGGCAAGACCGCGGATGTGGCCAAAGCCCGCGACGCCGCCGCCAAGGCCCGCGACAGCCTGGACGATGCAAAGGACGCGCTGCGCAAGGTCGCCAACAACGGGCCGGCGCCGAGCCGGCAGGAGGCGGCGCTCGCTGCCGCACGGGCCGAGCTTTCGCTGGCCGAGGCGGCGCTGGAGCGCACGCGTCTCAGGGCGCCATCCGACGGCAGCGTGCTGCAGGTGAACGCCAGGGTCGGCGAGACCGTGGCGCCGTCGCCGGAGAACCTGCTGGTGGTGATGGGCAACGTATCCTCGCTGCGCGTCCGCGCCGAGCTTGAGGAGCGCGACATTGGCAAGGTGCACGTCGGCCAGAGTGCTATTGTGCGCTCCGATGCCTTCCCCGGCAAGGACTTCGAGGGCAAGGTGTTCTCCTCGGCCAAGGCGCTGGGCCCGAGCAAGCTTGGCCAGCGCGGCCCGCGGCGCCCGACCGACATCGACGTGCTGGAGGTGATCATCGACCTCGATGGCCAGCCGCCCCTGCTGCCCGGCATGCGGGTAGATGTGTTCCTCAAGTCGGCGGCCGCGGCGCCGTCGGCCGCCACCTCCTCTGCGAAATCGCAGCGCACGTGAGTGGCCATTGGTGTCAGACAGTCTGGGTCTGACACCATCGCACCGACCTGGCCTGCGAGCCATGGACACCATCCGAAGCACGGTCAAATCGAGCATCGCCAGGGTGCGTAGCCCGGAAGGGCTGGACACCCATTCTTGTCCTATTGCCTCATTGACCGCGGTGCGGACCTGTCGCTATCGAAGCATCCGGCAAGGAGCGCTGGGCGAGTGATGGAGAAGGTCAGGACCGCCAGGTACCGCCTAGGGCAGGTGGTCCGGCACCGCGTCCACGACTTCAGGGGCGTCATTTTTGACGTCGACCCGGAGTTCGACAACACCGAGGAGTGGTGGCTGTCGATCCCCGAGGAGATTCGTCCAAAGAAGGACCAGCCGTTCTACCACCTGCTCGCCGAGAACGCCGAGACCGAGTACATCGCCTACGTCTCAGAGCAGAACCTGTTGCCCGACGAGTCCGGCAAGCCATTGCGCCACGAGCAGATCGAACTGCTGTTCCAGGTCGACGACGACGGCATGTACCGGCTGAGGCAATCGCATTGAATAGCGGTACCCGTAGGCTGGGTTACGCGCACTGAAGTTCCTGCGTCCTTGCTACCGACGCCGATGTGCGTAACCTAACCCTACCATAAGAATAAAGGCCGCCCCCGAAAGGGCGGCCCCTCCTGCTTCCCTCGAAACCGTCAGCCGACTACTTCTTCTTCGGGGTGACGTTCGGCTGCATCTTGTTGAGGTCGTCCTGCTGCTTCTTCAGCTCGGCGAGCATGGCCTTCTGGCGCTCGGCGATCTGCTTCATCAGGTGGGCACGGGCCTCCTTGAACTTCTTGGTGTCGGTGGGCGGGTTGGCAAGCGCCTGCGCGAAGCCGGCCAACGGCACTGGCTGGCTGACCGGCGTGCCGGGCATGCGCACCGTGTGCACCATGAAGCCGGCGCCGTTCTTCAGCATGTTGATGAGATCGGGCGTCGCCTCGGTCTCGGCGTGGCAGCCGCCCTGCACGCAGTATCCGTAGCCGAGCTTGACCGTGGCCTTCTTCAGCTTCTCTTCGTCGGCCTTGTCGAGCTTCGTGTCCTTCTTCTGCACCTTCTCCCACAGGTCCTTCGGGAAGACGGTGATCGCTGCGCCGGGTGGCAGCGCGACGCCCGGGAGAACGGTCACGCTCAGCGTGCTCTTCTCCTTGCCGTCCACCTTCACCTGCTGCAGGGTGGCGCCGACCATCACCATGCCGCTGTCGGGATGGATCTGCTCAGTCAGCGTCATGCACATCTGAACTTCTTTGGCGATGTCCTTGCCAGCCTTGTCCTTGCCCTTGAGCTGGCCCTTGTCGCAGAGCTTGACCCAGGAGCCGCCATCCTTTGCAGCTGCCGCCTTGCCTGCGTCCTTCTTGCCCTGGGCAAGAGCGCCATTGGGGGAGCCGGGGCCGAGGAGCAGCGTTCCGCCGAGCGCCACGCCCACTGCGATGGCGCCGACGCGCGCAAGACGTGCACCAACGCTCGAGTGCAAATAAGAATTCGCCATGTTCCTGTTGACCTTTCCCTGCAAAATCGGTCCCGTTCTGACGGAAGCCTGATGTTGTTGCGTGCCAGCTGCGCGTGGCAGGCAATAAGGGGCCGATTACGGCATTCCCGTGACGCGTTGCGGACTGCGGAGAGCACGATGCATTTCGGGCGGCAGCTCAGTGGCCAGCAAGCAACGCGG
>DASURA010000307.1:0-9028 GCA_036280295.1 Hyphomicrobiaceae bacterium | reverse complement strand
GACCACAGAGACGCCGACGCCGTGCAGGCCGCCGGAGGTGTTGTAGACCTTGGAATCGAACTTGCCGCCCGAGTGCAGCGTCGTCATGATCACTTCGAGGGCGGACTTGTTCTTGAACTTGGGATGCGGATCGACCGGGATACCACGGCCGTTGTCCGTCACCGTGAGATAGCCGTCGGTAGTGAGCTCTACCTCGATCCAGTCGGCGTGGCCGGCGACGGCCTCGTCCATGGAGTTGTCGATAACCTCGGCGAACAGGTGGTGCAGCGCTTTCTCGTCGGTGCCGCCGATGTACATGCCGGGACGGCGCCGGACGGGCTCCAGACCCTCCAGCACCTCGATGTCGGCGGCGGTATAGCTGTTCTCCGACGCTTCGACAGGCTTGCGAACGGCACGCGCCACGGGCTTCTCTCTCTCCTTGCGCTGCTGCGGCTTGCTCGGCGGCTTCGCTGCGGGCTCCTCCGCCGGCCTTGGCCTTGCCGGCTCTGCGATCGCTGTCGCGGCGGCCGGTGCCTCCCGCGGAAGCGGCGCATTGGCAACGGCCGGCTCGGCGACCGGTGTAGGCACGGGCGCGGGCGCTTCCTTAGCGGGCTCCGCAGTCAAGCTCAAGCCCGGCGCGGACGGCGGCATCGCCGCTCCCGTTGCCTCCGGCTCGGCCGGCTTGGTGTCGCCGTCGGTCGTCCGGGCGAACAGATCGCGCAAAACCCCCAGGCGAAATCCTGCCATGACGTAATCCGCCCATTGCCGCAATGCCAGCAGACTCAACGCCACACAGAACCAGCCCCAGCGCGAATCCCCATGTGCCAGGGCCAAGATCAGGTGGCATGCCATGGCGGCGATGGCAAGGGATGGGGCGTGATGTAGGGCGGATTGGCGCGTCAGCGCGTAATCCGCCGAAAGCTGCGACACGGCGGATTACGCTTCGCTAATCTAATCCGCCCTACGGCTTACCCGGCTTTCGCCGCCGCCGCGAAGTAGTTCACGTCGGTATCATCGGCGAGCGACCAGGTGTCCTTGAGCGGATTGTAGACCAACCCCCTGATCGTCGGCGTGCTGAGGCCCGCCGCCTCGAGGTAGCGCGCCAGCTCGTCAGGCGTGACAAAGCGTTCCCACTGGTGTGTGCCCACTGGCAGCCAGCGCAGCACGTACTCGGCGCCGACGACAGCCAGCAGGTAGGCCTTGATGGTGCGGTTGAGGGTGGAGAGCAGCATCAGCCCGCCGGGACGCACCAGGCTGGCACAAGTTTTCAGGAACGCCGCCGGATCGGGCACGTGCTCGATCACCTCCAGGCACGAGATGGCATCGAACGTGCGGCCTTCGGCGGCGAGATCCTCCACGCGGGCGACGCGGTAGTCGATGGCGAGGCCCTGGCCCTCGGCATGGCGGCGCGCCGCCTCGATGCTCTCCTCGGCCGGGTCGATGCCGATGACGCTGGCGCCGAGCCGCGCCAGCGGCTCGCACACGAGGCCGCCACCGCAGCCGATGTCGAGGATGGCGAGGCCGGCGAGCGGCTTGGTTGAGCGTGTCCATTCGTGCCAAGTGCGACGGGATTCCCCTCCGCCTTGTGGGGAGGGGTTAGGGGTGAGGGGACTCCCGACCTTCGACGTCCCGTCGTCCCCTCCACCCTGTCCCTCCCCGACGCTATTGGGGCGCGCCTCCGGCGCAACGGGGGAGGGGACGCCGTGGTCCCCGGCTTGCCCACCATCAACGTGGAAGTGATCAACCAGCGCATCGCGCAGGAAGGTCATCCGCGCCGGGCCGATCTGGTGCAGGGTGCGCAGCTTTCCGTTGGCGTCCCACCACTCGGAGGCAATGCGTGCAAAGCGGTCGATCTCCGCCGGGTCGAGCGTGGTGCTGGTGCGTGGGTCTTGGGTCATGTCGGGAGTGGGGAGTGGGAGTCGGAGTATGGAGTGGGGCACCGTACGTTTCCCGCTCCTTATTCTCCAATCTCCACTCCTGCCTTGGCGTTAACGCCGCGGGCAGGAATGCCGGGCGCGGGAAGCCTCTATGTTGCGAAGCCACAGCCTACTGGCTATGAGTACGGCGCCGCAAGCCACCTCGAAAAAGCGCCTGCGGCGGATCCTTGCCAAAATTCGGCCGTGAGCGGGTTGGATGTCCTTCGTAGTCATGAAGTTCGGCGGCACGTCGGTCGCCAACCTGGAACGCATCCGTAATGTGGCGCGTCACGTCAAGCGCGAGGTCGACGCCGGCAACAAGGTGGCCGTCGTCGTCTCGGCCATGGCGGGCGTCACCAACCAGCTGGTGGCTTGGGTCCGCGAGGCCTCGGCACTGCACGACGCCCGCGAGTATGATGCCGTGGTAGCAACGGGCGAGCAGGTGACCGCGGGACTGTTGGCGATCGTGCTGCAGTCCCTCGGCATTCAGGCTCGCTCGTGGCAGGGCTGGCAGATCCCGGTCGTCACCGACAACGCCCACGGTGCAGCTCGCATCCAGGATATCCCGGGCGAGCGCCTGCGCGAGCGCCTGGAGGGGGGCGAGGTGGCGGTTGTCACCGGCTTCCAGGGCATCGAGCCAGAGCGTAACCGCATCGCGACGCTGGGCCGTGGCGGCTCCGACACCAGTGCAGTGGCCATCGCGGTGGCGGTCCGCGCCGATCTGTGCGACATCTACACCGACGTCGACGGCGTCTACACGGCCGATCCGCGCATCGTCCCCAAGGCCAGCCGGTTGGGCAAGGTCTCCTATGAGGAGATGCTCGAGATGGCCTCGCTGGGGTCCAAGGTGCTGCAGACGCGCTCAGTCGAGCTGGCGATGACGCACCGCATGCCGGTGCGTGTGCTATCGAGCTTCGCAGCCCCAGAGAGCCTTGTGCCCGTCAATTCCCGCGCCTGGGACGAAACGGGCACTACTATTTGCGACGAGGAAGAGATCGTGGAGCATCGGGTCGTCAGCGGCATCGCCTACGCCAAGGATGAGGCGAAGATCACCCTGCTCAAGATCGCCGACAAGCCGGGCGTGGCCGCCAGCATTTTTGGGCCTCTGGCCGAGGCCAATATCAATGTCGATATGATCGTGCAAAATCTTTCTGCCGACGGCGGGCATACCGATATCACCTTTACCGTCCAGGAGGCGGAGCTCATGCGCGCCCTCGAGGTGCTGAAGTCCGTCCAGGCGCAGCTTGGCGCCTTCGACATCAAGAGCTCCAGCGACGTGGCCAAGGTCTCGGTTATCGGCGTCGGCATGCGCAGCCATGCCGGCGTCGCGGCCCAGATGTTCAAGGGGCTGGGCGAGAAGGGGATCAACATCCTGGCCATCTCCACCTCGGAGATTAAAATCAGTGTGTTGATCGATGCGGCTTACGCCGAGCTTGCCGTGCGTACCCTGCATAGCCTGTACGAGCTGGGCAAAGACTGATTTTTCATGGCCTTCCTGCCGGTATCGCCACAATCTCGGCGGGTCGGCAGTCGATAGGGGCCGTGGCTTGCCGCGATGGCCGCGCTGGTGCTTGCACTGAGGGCGCGTCTGCCGCGGAGCAGAAAACTCGGCGATTCGGATCCGGCATTCGGGATCGTCGAAAGCGACGGCGTTGTGTGATGCAGAAGAAGGGCGCCAGCGGGGATACGAGCATCGCTCCCAGCGAGCCTGCGCTGCGCATCATCATGCGCCGGCTGCGCGAGATCATGGCCGAGCCGCAGATTGAAGGCCAGGCCCGGCTCGACAAGATCGTGCGCCAGATCGCCGGCCTGATGGTGGCGGAGGTCTGCTCCATCTACTTGAAGCGCCAGGACGGCTCACTGGAGCTGTTCGCCACCGAAGGCCTCAATCCGACTGCTGCGCACAACACCCTCCTGAAGCGTGGCGAGGGCCTGGTCGGCCGCTGCGCCGAGCTGGCCACGCCGATCAACGAGCCCGATGCGCAGAGCCACCCCGCCTTCTCCTTCCGGCCGGAGACGGGTGAGGAGATCTACCACTCGTTCCTGGCGGTGCCGATTGTCCGTGGCGGCGAGGTCATGGGTGTGCTCACGATCCAGAACCGGACCGCGAGGGAGTACACGGACGAGGACGTTGAGGTGCTGCAGACGACGGCCATGGTGCTGGCCGAGCATCTGGTGAGCGGCGCGGTAGCTGGCGTCAACTCCGGCGCCCAGTTCAGCCGCACCGTCGGCCATGTGGTGCACGGCCAGCCGCTTACGGAAGGTATCGCGCTGGGGCATGCGGTGCTGCACAATGCGCGCGTCGTCGTCACCGAGGTCGAGGCGAAGGACCCGGAGGCCGAGGCGCGCCGGCTCGACAGCGCCATCACCGATCTGCAGTCCTCCATCGACGAGTTGCTGGAGCAGGGTGATCTCAGTGCCAACGGCGAGCATCGCGAAGTGCTGGAAGCCTACCGCATGTTCGCCCATGACCGCGGCTGGCTGAAGCGGATGAAGGAGGCGATCGGACGTGGCATGACGGCCGAGGCGGCGGTGGAGCGGGTGCAGAATGACACCCAGGCGCGCATGCTGCGCCAGGCCGAGGCCTACTGGCGCGAGCGGCTGAAGGATCTCGACGCGCTGTCGGACCGGCTGTTGCGCATCCTGTCCGGCAGCCCGCGTGGCTACGCGGCGGTCGACAAGCTGCCGCATGACGCGGTGCTGGTTGCCCGCAGCATGGGGCCGGCTGACCTGCTAGACTACGATCGCGCGCACCTGCGCGGCCTGGTGCTGGAGGATTCCGGGCGGCAGAGCCATGTGGCGATCGTGGCCCGCGCGCTCGGTATCGCCGCGGTCGGCGATTCGCGCGGCGTGATGGACCGCGTCGATCCTGGCGATCCGATCATTGTCGACGCCGAGAGCGGTGACGTGCACATCCGCCCGTCCTCCGGGGTCATCACCGCCTATGGCGACAAGGCCCGCTTCCGTGCCCGACGGCAGCGCAAGTACCGGGCCTTGCGCGATGCGCCCGCTATCACCAAGGACGGGCAGCGCATCGATCTCAATATCAATGCCGGGCTGGAGATGGACGTCCCGCACCTGGAGGAATCCGGTGCCGACGGCATCGGGCTTTACCGCACCGAGCTGCAGTTCATGATCTCGGCGACGCTGCCGCGGATGGAGCGGCAGACGCAGATGTACCGGACGATCATCGAGGCGGCCGACAGCAAGCCGGTGGTGTTCCGCACCCTCGATGTCGGCGGCGACAAGGTGCTCCCCTACCTGCGCCAGCCGGCGGAGGAGAACCCGGCACTCGGCTGGCGCGCGATCCGCCTGTCGCTCGATCGTCCCGGCTTGTTGCGTACGCAAGTACGGGCGCTGCTCAGGGCCGCGGCCGGGCGTGAGCTGCGCCTCCTGCTGCCGATGGTGACGGTCGTGGCCGAGGTCGACGTGGCGCGCGCGCTGATCGAGCGCGAGGTGGACCTTATGCGCCGGCGCAACATTGCCGGTCCGGCCAGCGTGCTGCTCGGCGCCATGATCGAGGTGCCGTCGCTGCTGTTCGAATTGGATGCGCTGCTGCCGCGTGTCGATTTCGTCTCCGTGGGCAGCAACGACTTGATGCAATACCTGTTTGCAGCCGATCGCAATAACACACGTGTGGCGGCGCGGTACGATACGCTGTCGGCGTCGCCGCTCAGGGCGCTCGCCAGCATCGCGGAGGCTGCCCGGCGGCACAACCGCCCGCTCGGCTTGTGCGGCGAGATGGCGGGGCGGCCACTGGAGGCCATGACCTTGATCGGCCTTGGGTTTCGCTCAATCTCGATGGCGCCGGCCTCGATCGGGCCGGTCAAGTCGATGATCCTGAGCCTTGATGCCGTCGCCCTGGAAAGCTGGCTGCGGAGCAACCTGCGCACCAGGGATGGCAGCTTGCGTGGCGACCTGAAGCGGTTTGCGGAGGAAAACAGCGTGGAGATCTGAGGACACGAGTGGTACGTGCCTCAGAGGCGCCGCAGAACGCTGTTTTGACAGGGCGCAGAGTTTGCTAAAGAACGGACTTGGATGGGAGAGGCTTTGCAGCCCATGCGGGGAGACGGTTCGTTTTTGCCATGCGCATGAGACAGCCGGGGGCAATTCCGCGCGATGTGCGCTCGCAGGGGGCGGCTTTGCGCGTGCCGCAACCAATGGCCGGAACGGGCTTGGCTCCGCTGTTCGGCGGGCCGGGGGCACCGGCAGCCGCCGCGCCGCCGGGCGGACTCCCCCTTCAAGCCAATGGCGATCCGCAGATCGGTCACATCTTCCGCAATATGCGCGCCGCCATGCGGATGTCGCGCGAGGCCATCGCCCGGCGCCTTGCGACAACACCCGTCATTATCCACGACCTTGAGAACGGCGCCGTCACGGCTCTGCCGCACTGGCCCGAGACCGTACGCGTGGTGCGCGCCTACTGCGAGCTGCTGCGGCTCGATCCGGAGCCCCTGCTCTGGCGCCTGCAGCAGCTGGCGCGCCAGGGCACTGACGAGGCGAGGGCGGTGGCGCCGCATCCGGCCAACGATCCGCCGCCGCTCATGCTCCGCAATGCCCAGGCACGCGATCCCGGGTTGCGCGAACGCGAGCCGCTGCGATCGCGGTCCAGGATGGCGCTGCCGCGGATCGTGCTGCTGGGCGCCGTCCCGGTCGCCCTTGCAGGGCTCGCCTACCTGCTGGTTGCTGCCCCTTGGCTGGGCTACCGCGTGATCTCGGTTCTTCCCGACTCCCTGGCCGAGCCGGCGCGAGCCGGGATGGACAGCGTTGTTCTCCAGTCCGCCCCCTACCACGACGGTCTGCGATGGATCGACGTTGGCAATCCGAGGTTGCGCAAGGGCGACAAATTGCCGACAAAGCTCCGTTAGGCGCTGAGGCGCCTCGACGACGATACACCGGGCGCGCCCGCGTTTCTCGCGCCCCTGACAGACGCATGAGCGCTTTGCCCAATGGCCGCCCTACCGCAGGAAAAGCTTGAGAAGCTGGTGCAGCGCTGGGAGGAGATCCAGGCGGAGCTTAATCATGGCGCGCTGCCCGGCAATTACGTCCAGCTCACCAAGGAGCTGTCGGATCTGAACCCGGTGGTGGACCGCATCAGGGCCCTGCGCAAGCTCGAGCACGAGCAGCACGACCTGGAGCAAATCCTGTGCGATCCCGCCACCGACCGCGACCTCAAGGCCCTGGCGGAGGAGGAGCTGGAAAGTATCGGGCCACGCCTGTCCGAGGCACAGCAGGAGCTGCGCGTGCAACTCCTGCCCAAGGACGCCGCCGACGAGAAGAGCGCCATTCTGGAGGTGCGGGCAGGCACCGGCGGCGACGAGGCTGCGCTGTTCGCGGCCGACCTGTTCCGCATGTACAACCGCTACGCCGACCAGCACGGCTGGAAGACCGAGATCATCTCTCTGTCGGAGAACGATCTCGGCGGCTACAAGGAGATTGTCGCCTCGATCTCCGGCAAGGGCGTGTTCGCCCGGCTCAAGTACGAGTCTGGGGTGCACCGTGTGCAGCGTATCCCGGTGACCGAGGCCGGCGGGCGCATCCACACCTCCGCCGCCACCGTGGCGGTGCTGCCCGAGGCCGAGGATGTCGATGTCGATATCAAGGCCGAGGACATCCGCATCGATACCATGCGGGCGAGCGGCGCCGGCGGCCAGCACGTCAACAAGACCGACTCGGCGGTACGCATCACTCACATCCCGACCGGAATCGTGATCGTCTCGGCGGAGAAGTCCCAGCACCAGAACAGGCGCCTTGCCATGCAGGTCCTGCGCTCGCGCCTTTATGAGGCGGAGCGGGAGCGCGCCGCCCAGTCGCGTGCAGCCGACCGCAAGAGCCAGATCGGCTCCGGCGACCGCTCGCAGCGTGTGCGCACGTACAACTTTCCGCAGGGCCGCGTCACCGACCACCGCATCGGGCTGACGTTGCACAAGCTGCCCGAAGTGCTGGAAGGCACCGCACTCGACGAGATTGTCGATGCCTTGATTGCCGAGAACCAGGCCAGCGAGCTGGCCGCAATGAGTGACAATGGCAGAGCCTGAGCCAGCGCCCGATCCTGTGCAGCGCACGGTCGGCTCGGCGTCGCGGCTGTGGGCGAGCGAGCTTGCGCGCGCCGGGATCGAGCACGCTAGCGGTGAGGTGCGCCGGCTCATGGCCGGCGTGCTTGGCCTCTCGCCCGCGCGCCTGCTGGCGGAGTCCGAACGGCCTCTCACCAGTGCCGAACTTGCGGCCCTGAGCGCCTGCATGGCGCGGCGGGTTGGGCGCGAGCCGGTCTCGCGCATCCTGGGCTGGCGCGAGTTCTACGGCCGGCACTTCGCCATCACGTCCGCGACACTCGATCCCCGCCCGGATACCGAGACGCTGGTCGAGGCGGCGCTGGAGATCGCCCGCGCCGAGCAGTGGGTCACGCCCGAGGCGGTCGGCTCGCCCAGCATCCTCGATGTCGGCACCGGCTCCGGCTGCATCCTCACAACCCTGCTGTGCGAGCTCAAAGGCGCTCGCGGCGTGGGCACCGACATCAGCCCGGAAGCCCTTGGCGTGGCGCGGGCAAATGCAGAGCGCCTGGGTGTGGGCGCACGGGCATCGTGGCTAAGGGCGGATGGCCTTGAAAGCGTCCCCGGCCCCTTCCATATCCTCCTCAGCAATCCGCCCTATGTGCGCAGCGGCGATATCGCGCACCTGGAGCCAGAGGTTCGCAGGTTCGATCCTGCGGCTGCGCTCGACGGCGGTGAAGACGGCCTGGAGCTTTACCGGCGCTTGGCGCCTCAGATTGCCAGGATCGTGCCTGGAGGCTGGGCTTTGCTGGAGGTCGGGTACGACCAAGCGGACGCCGTTGCCGCTATCGTGGCGGCCGCACTTGGCCGCGAGGTCGTTGCAGACATGCGGACCTACCGGGATGTGGCGGGAAAGAGACGCTGTGTTGCTGTGAAAACACGAGCCGAGGCGTATGCGCAGAAATGCCTTGGACTTTCCGAGGCGGCGCGATAGGCTGAGCCTTAGTGGAATCGACCGCACGTCTCGCCCAGCACGTTCATAAGGAAAGGGCGAAGCGTTTGGTGCGATGCGCAGCAGGTTGAAGTGCTCGCAACAAGGCGACGTATCGTCAGCACCACTAGCCGCCCAAGAAATGCATTGAA
>DASURA010000306.1:0-4198 GCA_036280295.1 Hyphomicrobiaceae bacterium | reverse complement strand
GTGCGTCTCCTCCACCCCGGCCGGCAGGGTGTCGCGGTCCACGGCGAAGCCGTGGTTCATGGAGGTGATCTCGACCTTGCCGGTGGTGAAGTCCTTGACCGGGTGGTTGGCGCCGTGATGGCCCTGGTGCATCTTCATCGTGCTGGCGCCAATGGCGAGACCCAGCATCTGGTGTCCGAGGCAGATGCCGAACACCGGCAGCCCGGAGTCTACCAGCCGCTTGATCTCCGGCACGGCATACTCTCCGGTCGCCGCCGGATCACCTGGTCCGTTGGACAGGAACACCCCGTCCGGCTTGCGCTCCAGAATCTCGGCCGCGGTCGCCTTGGCGGGCACAACCGTCACCTTGCAGCCGGCGGTGGCGAGACAGCGCAGGATGTTGCGCTTCAAGCCATAATCCACCGCGACCACATGCAGCGCAGGATGCTCCTGCCGGCCGTAGCCCGTGCCCCACACCCAGCGCGTCTCGTCCCAGGTATAGCTCTGGCCCGCTGTCACCTCCGGCACCAGGTCCATGCCCTCAAGCCCCGGCCACGCCTTGGCCGCGCTCAGCAGCTTGTCGATATCGAACTTGCCGGATGGCTCATGCGCGATCGTCGCGTTCGGCGTGCCCTTTTCGCGGATGCGGGCGACCAGGGCGCGCGTGTCCACCCCGGCAATGGCAATAATGCCACGTGTCTTGAGCCAGAAGTCGAGCGGCTCCATGGCGCGGTAGTTGGCGGGCTCCGTCACCCGCGCCCTGAGCACGCAGCCGCGCACCCCCGAGCGCATGGCAAGATTGGAGGTCTCGCCATCTTCCAGGTTGGCCCCGACGTTGCCGATGTGAGGGAAGGTGAAGGTGATGATCTGCCCGGCGTAGGAGGGATCGGTCAGGATTTCCTGGTAGCCGGTGATGGCGGTGTTGAAGCACACCTCGCCCACGGCCGATCCGGTCGCACCAAGCCCCTGCCCGGCAATGACGGTGCCGTCCGCCAGCACCAGCCGCCCGGTCAGCGGTGCCTCTGCCCACGGACTGGGCGTGTTTCTGCTCATGGTTGCCTCTCGCGCTTTGCGCCACTGATATGGGAGGCGCGGGCCCTCTGTAAATGCCCAACCGGTGCCGCAAATCGCACCTGTACGATGATCGCGAAATTCGTTCCCAACCTCGCGGTCTGCCGTGACGAATTTCGCGATCAGGGCACGTGCGAGCGGTGCCGTGGACGGTGCCCAAGTCGTGAACGCTGCCACGCATCCTAGAGCATTGACGATGCAGGGCCTAAATGCTCTTTTGCCGTCATGGAATCCGCCGCTGCAACCCCTGGGAGCGTGAAGGCCGTCAGTCTTCCCAACCTGCTCACCTATTTGCGCATTCTGGCCGTTCCGGCGGTGGCCCTGTGCCTGCTGCTCATTCCGGGCGATGCCGGGCGCTGGTGGGCACTCGGGATTTACGCAGCGGCCTGCATTACCGACTGGCTCGACGGCTACCTGGCTCGCGCCTGGCGCCAGCAGTCGACGCTCGGGCGCATGCTGGACCCGATCGCCGACAAGCTCCTGGTGGGCACCACCCTGCTGATGCTGACGCATGACAACACCATCGACCGCACCAATGTCGCCGCCGCCGCCATCATCCTGTGCCGGGAGATCCTGGTCTCGGGCCTGCGCGAGTTCCTGGCGGAGCTGAACGTCAAGGTCCACGTCACCCAGCTCGCCAAATGGAAGACGACGCTGCAGATGGTCGCCCTCGGCATCCTGCTGGCCGGGCCGGCTGGCGACAAGCTATTATTGCCGGGCGTGACCACCAGCGGGCTCATTCTGTTGTGGGTGGCGGCGCTGCTGACGCTGTGGACGGGGTATGATTATCTGAAATCGGCGGTGGTGACGGCAATGGAGCGGTGAGTGGTGTCCGCCGGGAGTGGCGACAGCCGGTGGCGAGGCTGTCATCCCGGTGCTTGTCACCGGGAGCCCTCCAACCGCCTGCTCCGGAGCCCGTTGATGTCTGGATACCGGGGACGAGCCTCGGTATGATATGGACTTTGCTTCCATACGTCTGTGCTCGGACCCCGTGTGTCTCGTCGCCGATCCCGATCTGGTTTAGTCTGGCAGTTGGCCTTCTGGAGGAACGACAGCATGTCGGTGAAGCTCCTCTATTTCGCATGGGTGCGCGAGCGCATCGGCAAGGTCGAGGAGATCGTTGACCTGCCGGGCAGCATCGCCACCGTAGCTGACCTGATCGCCTGGCTCACATCGCGAGGGCCGGAGTACGAGGCAGCGTTCGCCCGCCCGGGCGTCGTGCGGGCCGCCATCGACAAGCGGCATGTGCAGCAGACCGCCACCATTGCGGGTGCCCGCGAGATCGCCCTTTTTCCGCCGGTGACCGGAGGCTGAGGTGAGCGTCCGCGTCCAGCGCGAGGATTTCGATATCGGCGCCGAGGTCGCCCGCCTTACGGCCGGGCGAACCGGCGTGGGTGCCATCGTGACGTTCACCGGCACCGTGCGCGGCGAGGCGGGCGGCGCCGGCATGACGCTGGAGCACTACCCCGGCATGACCGAGGACGAGCTGGCCCGCGTCGAGGCCGAAGCCAGCCAGCGCTGGCCGCTGCTCGCCAGTCTCGTCATTCACCGCGTCGGCACCCTCAAGCCCGGCGACAACATCGTGCTGGTAGTCACCGCCTCCGCGCACCGGCAGGCCGCCTTCGAGGCCGCCGAGTTCCTGATGGACTACCTCAAGACCCGCGCCCCGTTCTGGAAGAAGGAGATCGGCCAGGACGGCAGCGAGCGCTGGGTCGAGGCGCGCGAAAGCGACGATCGCGCGGCGGAGCGCTGGGGTGACAGCTGAAGCGCAGCGGCGGCTCGACGTCGAGCTCCTCATTATACATCTGACACTTTCTCCGGCAGAAATCAGCGATGCCCACGATCTGACGGCGCAGATTGCCCACTGTGTGGGCGACCCGCGGCGGACGCCCAAGGGAACGGCTCTTCCCGGCTGCTACCCAGACACCCGTTGGCGGCACGGTGCTCGTTACGAAGCTGGTGAGCAGCATTTCGCCGACAAGATTGCCGAGCTGGTCGCCCGCCTGGAGCCCCGCAAGGCATTCCTCGCCCATTTGGCAGCCACCGGCGGAACGGCAACCGTGATCGTCCAATTTCTGGATGGCTACTTTGGTGACAGCATTCCTCTGACGACGCTTGCCAAATTGGTGGAGCTGCAATTGGAGCTCGACATCGAGTCTTACAACGTGCCGCAGACGTAATGAGGCCACTCTCTCTCAGCGCGGCGCGGCGCGGCAAGAGAGGTCCGGTACCTGATGCCGCGCCCACGCCAGGCATTAGGCGGACCCGAGTTGACCGCCCTGGCGGGGGCACGCCAGGGCGGTCGAGCGGGACAAACAGACTGCCGCAAGCCGGGCAATCAGAGACGAAGGGGTCGCTCGCTCCTGGCTTACGATCAGCATGAGAGAACCATAGCAGGATCAGAACAAACATGGAACAATAATCTTGGGCCACCTGTGCAAAATGCGGGACCGTGAAAGCCTCGCCGAGAAAATCTGATGCGGTACGGCCACGGAGGTTGTACATCGCTCGCCGCCCACGGCGTACCCTGTCGCAAGGTCTGGGCAGGACGCGACGCTGGCGCATAATCGCCCCCTGAACCGGCACGAGGCTTCCAAGAAAGGCGGACGGACAGCATGTGGAGACGTTTGGCGAGAACCATTCATCCAGCGGGACGCCTGGCAGCCTGCATCGGCATGGCATGGCTTCTGCTCACAGCTGCCGCAGCCGATCCCTTCCCATTCAAGGACGAAGCCGGCCGGTTTTCCGCCGAGTTCCCGGCCGAGCCGACGCTCGACAAGCGTGAGGGCTCGTCCGCCAACGGGCCGCACATGCACTACACCTGGGAGGTGGACCTTGAGGATGGCCACTTCTCGGTCACCTACACGGAATATACGACCCCGCCTGCCAAGAACTACGACAAGAACATCATGGCTCTGCTCGCCGCCACCCATGGTCGGCTGCTCCGCCAGGCCAGGATCGACCAGGACGGCATCGATGGCCGCGAGGTCGTCACGCTGACCCCCGACAATGCGGTCATGCGCCAGCGCCTGTTCCAGGTCGGCAACCGCCTTTATCAGGTGCTCTATGGCGGACCGTATGGCAGCGAGACGCGGCCGGAGGTGGAAACGTTCATGGAATCCTTTCAGCTTTACAAATGACGTTGCGG
>DASURA010000305.1:0-17856 GCA_036280295.1 Hyphomicrobiaceae bacterium | reverse complement strand
CTATTACGGCGTCGTGCACTTCAATGACGGCTTCACGCCGGGCGTCAAGGCGTTCACGGCGGCTGTGCTGGGCGGCATCGGCTCGCTGCCGGGCGCCGTCCTGGGCGGCCTGCTGATCGGCCTGATCGAGACCTTCTGGTCGGCCTACTTCTCGATCGACTACAAGGATGTGGCGACGTTCTCGATCCTGGCCATCGTGCTGATCTTCCTGCCCTCGGGACTGCTCGGCAAACCCGAGGTTGAAAAGGTCTGACGCCGATGGCCGTGATCGCCGCCGAGCGCCCCCCCGATCAAGCCCGTGTCTCCGGCCGCCTGGTGCCGGCGGTCAAGGACGCGGCCGGTCTGGCGCTGCTGACGCTCGGTCTCTCCGTGCCGATCCTGGCGCTGCGCATCGACCAGGACATCAACAACCAGCCGATCCTGCGCTCGCGCTGGGGCTACGTGGCGGTCGCCGTCGCGATCGCGTTCGCCGCCCGGCTTGCCTACCTGCTGCTCCGGCCGGCATTCAGTCGCTCCGCGACGGCCAAGGCCCGGCCGGCGCAATCCACGGCTGTCGTCGCCGGCCTCGGGCGGGCGCTGTCCCTGGGCGGACTCGTCCTGCTCGTGGTCTATCCGCTTGCCATGCTGGCCCTGGTCGGCCGCTCCGGCGCCATCAAGTGGATCGATAATTTCGGTATCCAGATCCTGATCTACGTCATGCTGGGCTGGGGCCTCAACATCGTTGTCGGCCTGGCCGGGCTGCTCGATCTCGGCTATGTCGCTTTTTACGCCGTGGGCGCCTATTCGACGGCACTGCTGTCGCAGACGTTCGGGTTCTCCTATTGGCTCTGCCTGCCGCTGGCCGGCATCTTCGCCGCGCTGTGGGGCATCATGCTGGGTTTCCCGGTGCTGCGGCTGCGGGGCGATTACCTCGCCATCGTCACGCTGGCGTTCGGCGAGATCATCCGCCTCGTGCTCATCAACTGGGTGCCGGTGACCAACGGCTATGCCGGCATTTCCGGCATCCCGCGCCCCACTTTCTTCGGCCTGCCCTTCAACGCCAGCGATGAGGGCTTTGCGGCGGTGCTGGGGCTGGAGTTCAGCCCGCTGCACCGCACGATTTTCCTGTTCTACACGATCCTGGCGCTGGCCCTGCTCACCAACTGGGTAACGCTGCGCCTGCGCCGCCTGCCGGTCGGCCGGGCCTGGGAGGCGCTGCGGGAGGACGAGATCGCCTGCCGCTCGCTCGGCATCAATACCACCTCCACCAAGCTCACGGCATTTGCGATTGGAGCGGGCTTCGGCGGCTTTGCCGGCTCGTTCTTCGCCGCCCGCCAGGGCTTCATCAGCCCAGAATCGTTCACCTTCATGGAAAGCGCCGTGGTCGTGGCTATCGTCGTGCTGGGCGGCATGGGCAGCCAGCTCGGCGTCGCCTTTGCTGCCGCGGCCATGATCGGCGGCACCGAACTGCTGCGCGAGCTGGACTGGCTGAAGGACATCTTCGGCCCGGAGTTCGACCCCACGCAGTACCGCATGCTGCTGTTCGGCCTGGCCATGGTTGTGGTGATGCTCTGGAGGCCGCGCGGCCTCATCTCGACGCGCAACCCCTCGATCTTCCTGCGCGAACAGCGCGCCGTCGGGGCGGGCCTGGTGAAGGAGGGGAACGGCTGATGTCTCCCTTTCCCCGCGCATCTCCAACCTCGCCACGCGTCGCAGGCGTAGGGTGCAACAAGGCGCAGCCGCGTTGCACCGAGGCAGCGGCAGCACACATCAACGAGGGGCACGGTGCAATGCGCTTCGCTTGTTGCACCCTAAGGCTGATAGGGCGCAGCACGCCATGACCGGGCCCGAGCCACTCCTCTCGGTCGAGCATCTGACCATGCGCTTCGGTGGCCTCACCGCCATCGACGATCTGTCGTTCAATGCCGCTCGCGGCGAGATCACGGCGCTGATCGGCCCCAATGGGGCTGGCAAGACAACGGTCTTCAACTGCGTCACCGGCTTCTACAAGCCATCGAGCGGGCGCCTGCTCCTGAGCCACGGCGCCCCTCCGGGCGAGGCGGAGCTGGACACGCTCACTCAGTCGGGCCGGCGCTGGGCCGAGGTGGCCACCGGTCCGGTGTACCTGCTGGAGCGCATGCCCGACTTCGAGGTTGCCGCCCGCGCCAGGGTCGCACGCACGTTCCAGAACATACGCCTCTTCTCCGGCATGACGGTGCTGGAGAACCTCATCGTCGCCCAGCACAACCCGCTGATGCGCGCCTCCGGATGGACGGTGCTCGGCCTGATCGGCGCGCCGCGCTACAAGGCTGCCGAGCGCGCCGCCGTGGAGCGCGCAACCTACTGGCTGGAGCAGATCGGCCTCTCCGACCGCGCCGACGATGCGGCCGGCGAGCTGCCCTACGGCGACCAGCGCCGGCTGGAGATCGCCCGCGCCATGTGCACCGAGCCGCAGCTCTTATGCCTGGACGAGCCGGCCGCCGGCCTCAACCCGCGCGAAACAGCGGGGCTGACCGAGCTGCTGCAGTCGATCCGGCGAGCGCACGGGCTCTCCATCCTGCTGATCGAGCACGACATGTCGGTTGTGATGGAGATCTCCGACCACGTGGTGGTGCTCGACTACGGCCAGAAGATCGCTGATGGCACGCCCGAGGCGGTGCGCAACGACGCCAGGGTGATCGCCGCCTACCTGGGCGTCGAGGACGAGGAGGTGGAGCAGATCGAGGCGGAGATTGCGCGATGAGGACGAGGCGAGTGGTTATTGGCGAATGGCGAATGGGGGACAAGCGTCTTGCGCTCCCCCGCTCCCCATTGCCCACTCCCCATTCCCCCTTCCATTCGCCATTCGCCATTCACCATTTGCGGCAGGGCGAGGGGTCTGACCCCGTCTCGACCGGAGCCCTGCCATGACCGCCCCCCTGCTCGCCGTCCGCGGCGTCAAGAGCTTCTACGGGCCGATCATGGCGCTGAAGGGCGTCGATCTCGACGTGCAGCAGGGCGAGATCGTCACCATGATCGGTGCCAACGGCGCCGGCAAGTCCACCTTGATGATGACCATCTTCGGCGAGCCCAGGGCGCGCGAGGGCGCGATCCTCTACGAGGGGCGCGACATCACCCGCCTGGCGACGCACGAGATCGCGCGGCTGCGCATCGCCCAGTCGCCGGAGGGGCGGCGCATTTTCCCGCGCATGACCGTGCGCGAGAACCTCATGATGGGTGCGAGCCTCGACAACGGCGCCCACTACGAGGAGGACCTCGCCCACGTCACCAAGCTGTTTCCGGTGCTGGCCCGGCGCCTCGACCAGCGCGGCGGCACACTCTCGGGCGGCGAGCAGCAGATGCTGGCGATCGCCCGCGCGCTGATGAGCCGGCCGAGGCTCCTGCTGCTGGATGAGCCCTCGCTCGGGCTGGCGCCGCTGGTGGTGAAGCAGATCTTCGAGGTGATCCAGACGCTGAACCGGTCGGGCGTAACCATCTTCCTGGTCGAGCAGAACGCCTACCATGCACTCAAGATCGCGCACCGCGCCTACGTCATGGTCAGCGGCAACATCACCATGACGGGCACCGGGCAGGAGATGCTGGCCCGGCCCGAGGTGCGCGCGGCGTATCTCGAAGGCGGGCGGCGCTGAGGAGCACGCAGGGGAGTACGCATGGGCCAGCTCTACGACCTTGGCGGGAACGGTCCGTGGGTCTTCCTCCTCGTCACCGTGCTGCTCGGCGGGGCCGGTGCCTTCCTGTCCGGGCGTGCACTGGCGCAGACGTGGCGGCCGTACTGGATGGTGCCGCTCTACATGCTCGGCATGGCCGGCGGCGTACGTTTCATTCACTATGCCCTGTTCGGCGGGCCGTTGCTGTCGCTGCAGAACTTCGCGGTCGATTTCGTCGTTGCGGCCCTCGCCGCATCGGCGGGCTACCGCAGCGTCAGGGCCGGTCAGATGGGCGCCCAATACGGCTGGCTGTTCGAGCGCGCCGGGCCGTTCGGATGGCGCCGGAAGGTGTGATTGACCTTGTGCTGAACTGCCCGCGGTGCGGGCACTCAAATCGGCGTGACTAATCCTGGCTTTCGTTGAATATTGCCGCTCTCCGGCGGGCCCACATCCTGCCGCAGGGTTGCGTCATCTGCTGGTGCGATCGAGATCGAGAAGTCCGCTCCGACACCCAGCCGCGCGCGATTGGCGGACTTCCCGATCATCGCACCAGTCCGCACGGTTAAGAAGGGAGACCTCGCATGAAAAGATTGCTGTGGCCGGCGCTGGCCGTCGCTGCCAGCTTGGCAGCTGCAGGCAGCGCCGCAGCCGATGTCAAGATCGGAGTCGGCGGTCCCATCACGGGTGGCAGCGCCGCCTTCGGTGCGCAGCTGAAGAACGGCGCCGAGCAGGCCGCCGAGGACATCAATGCCGCCGGAGGCATTCTCGGGCAGAAGATCGAGATCAGCATCGGCGACGATCGCGCCGACCCGAAGGAAGGGGTGTCGGTCGCCAACAAGTTCGTCGGCGACGGCGTCAAGTTCGTGGTCGGACACTTCAACTCCGGCGTCACCATCCCCGCCTCCGACGTGTACCAGGAGAACGGACTGGTAATGCTGACACCGGCGGCGACCAATCCGAAGGTTACCGATCGCAAGCTATGGAACGTGTTCCGCATCTGCGGCCGTGACGACCAGCAGGGCGGCATCGCCGGCGGCATCGTCGCCCAGCGCTTCAAGGGCAAGCGCGTCGCCATCATTCACGACAAGACCACCTACGGCCAGGGCCTCGCCGACGAGACCCGCAAGGCGATGAACGCCAAGGGCGTCAAGGAGGTCTTCTACGAGGGCGTCAACAAGGACGACAAGGACTTCAGCGCCCTTGTCAGCAAGCTCAGGGTGGCCAAGCCGGACCTGGTCTACTGGGGCGGCCTGCACGATACCGGCGGCCTGATCCTGCGCCAGATGCGCGACGGCGGCTTGCAGGCGCCGATGATGGGTGGCGACGGCATCACCGACGATGAGTTCGCGGTCATTGCCGGACCGGGAGCGGAGGGAACGCTGATGACGTTCTCGCCCGATCCCCGCACCAACCCGGCAAACAAGGAGATCGTCGAGCTGTTCCGCAAGAAGCGCGGGTTCGAGCCGCAGGCGTACACCCTCTACAGCTATGCTGCGGTGCAGATCATCAAGCAGGCAGCCGAGCAGGCGAAATCGCTCGATCCCAAGAAGGTTGCTGCGGAGATCCACTCCGGCAAGCCGTTCAAGACCGTGCTTGGCGATATCACCTTCGACAAGAAGGGCGATGTTTCCAACGAAGGCTATGTGGTGAACGGTAAGAAGAAGGACCGCTACGTGCTCTATACCTGGCGCAAGGGTCCGAACGGTAAGATCACATACTTCGAGGACTAGGCCGACTAGGGCGCTGGCGGGTGTCTGACCCTTTGCGACCCAGAGGGTCCGACACATCGTCTGACACCCATGTTGACCATCGCCGTGACGCGCGCCAAGCTTGCCATATGACCGCGCGCAACCTCATCACCGATGTGCCGGGCGTCCTGGTGGGCAATGCGGATGATACGCACCTCGCCTCCGGTGTGACCGCCGTCATCTTCGATGAGCCGGCCGTCGGCTCCATCGACGTACGCGGCGGCGGGCCCGGGACGCGCGAGACGGCGCTCCTCGATCCGGCGCAGACTGTGCAGGGCATCGATGCCATCGCGCTGTCCGGCGGCTCCGCCTTTGGCCTCGATGCCGCCTCCGGCGTGCAGGCCTGGCTGGCAGGGCAGGGGCGCGGCTTTGCCGTGCGCGAGGCGCGGGTGCCGATCGTGCCGGCTGCCATCCTGTTTGACCTTCTGAACGGCGGCGACAAGGCCTGGGGCCGCTACCCGCCCTATCGCGAGCTGGGGTATGCGGCCGCGGCGTGCGCGGGACGCGACTTCGCCCTGGGCACCGCCGGCGCCGGCTTCGGCGCCACCACCGTCAATCTAAAGGGTGGCCTGGGCTCGGCCTCCGCCACCTGCGACGGGTTCACGGTTGGCGCTATCGTGGCGGTCAATGCCGCCGGCAGCGCAGTTCTCGGCGGCGGGCCGTGGTTCTGGGCAGCACCGTTCGAGGTGCAGGTGGAATACGGGGGCCTCGGCTTCCCCGCCCGCCTGCCGGGCGGCGCTCTCAATGTCATCACCAAGGGCAGCCCGCAGGCGAGCACGACGCTGGCAGTCGTGGCCACCGACGCCACGCTCAGCAAGGCAGAAGCCAAGCGACTCGCCATCATGGCTCAGGATGGGCTGGCGCGCGCGCTCTACCCCGTCCATACGCCGCTGGACGGCGACGTGGTGTTCGCTGCCGCAACCGGGCGCAAGCCGGCGCCGGCCCCCCTACACGGCCTCACCACACTGGGTGCCACAGCCGCCAACGTCCTGGCACGTGCGGTCGCATGCGGCGTGTATGCGGCCACCGCCCTGCCGTTCAAGGGGGCGCTGCCCGCCTGGCGCGATCGCTTCCGCATGGCGGGCGGGCTGTCTGGAGCCACACCATGAGCATGGCAAGGCTGATCGTGGCGCTGGCGACGCTGATGGTGCTGGCGGGGCTGATCAGCTGGCAGGTGCAGCGCGATCGGCTGGTGCAGGCGTGCGTAGATGCCGGCGGCGTTTGGGACGGCCCGCACTCCCGATGCCATCCGATCCCGCGGCCGATCTTGCAGCGGGAGGATTATCACCGCTCCTAAGGTGCGGGGTCTCATTGCTCTGGCCAAGCGTTGACCGCATCCAGAATCCCAAAAGGGGAGCGGGGATCGGGAATGGGGGTCGCGTCCGCCAAGCGCAGATCGATCGCTTCCCCACTCCCGATCTCCCCACTCCCGCCTTGCCGAGTGAGAATTTACCTGGAACGGTTTGACGTGGGTCATCGGGCTCCGGTCATCTGGGCCTGCTCGACCACCCCGTCCGATACCCGAGCCCGGCAGTGCCGATCAACTTTTTCAAAGAATGTGCACTCGCCGCGGAAAATGACTTGCGCATTGCACGCGCGCGATCTATATGGGAACATAATACGAACATTGCCATCGATCCAAAGACGTGGAAAGCAGCTCGATGACCGCGCGCGGGCGCGTGCGAGCGGCTAACCTCTGAAGCGAGAATCAGCCAGGCGCGTAGCATAGGTCAATGAGTGGCCAGTCGCGCGGGCGACGGCAGCAACAAGGAGTGCACCATGGCCGGCTCAATCAACAAGGTGATCCTGGTCGGCAATCTGGGCAAGGATCCGGAGATCCGGCGCACACAGGATGGCCGCCCGATCGCCAATCTGCGCGTCGCCACCTCGGAGACCTGGAAAGACAAGAATTCCGGCGAAAGACGCGAACGCACCGAATGGCACAGCGTCGTGATCTTCAATGAAGGGTTGTGCCGGGTGGTGGAGCAGTATCTCAAGAAGGGCTCCAAGGTCTACCTCGAAGGCCAACTGCAGACCCGCAAATGGCAGGGCCAGGATGGCCAGGATCGCTACAGCACCGAGGTGGTGCTGCAGAACTTCAACGGCACGCTGGTGCTGCTCGACAGGCCGGGCGGCGCGCCCGGCGCCGCCACTGGCATGCAGGAGGATGATTACGGCTACGGGGCAGGGGCCGGCTCCTATGGATCGGGGAGCAGCAGCGACAGCTATCGCCGCGGCTCCTCCAAGCCCAGCGCCGACAGCTTCGACAAGAAGATCGACGATGAGATCCCGTTCTAGTGCGATGATCGAGAAGTCCGCTGCGCTGCGGGCGGCTAGGTAGTGAAGTGGACTTCTCGATCTCGATCGCACTCGTAATCAATGTGTTGGCTAGTGTCCTTCAGATCGCAAAGTCCGCACCATCGCGGGCGGCCAAGCGGCGAAGCGGACTTCTGGCCAGCGGGTGCCGGGTCACAGTGATGACATTTTGAGTCTGCGGTCAGAGTAACTCCGGGAGGATTTTCGGATCAACGAGAACCTCGATGCTGCGAGCGCACCTGGTTGCCGTCTGATGAAGCCAGCGTGCTCAGCGTCGACATATCTGGTGCACGGTAGGCGGCGTGAGGCGAAAGTGCAGATGATATCGGCTTTCGCCGGCGGCCACCCATGCAAGCGCGTGTACAGGTGAATGCACGCCAAGTATTGGGCCTGCTTTGGCGTGAAGGCTTTTGGAAGGTCTCATACCGTTGCGGGGAAATTCTGGCTCGGTAAGGCGGGCGTGGGGAGATCGGGAATTGGGTACGATCTGCGCTTCGCGGGCGCGAGTCCCCACTGCCCATTCCCGATCCCCCACTCCCCTTTAGGGACCCTGTAACGGTCAAAACTTAGCCGGAGCCGCCTCACGCCGGCCGCTCTCGCCGGGCGCGCGGGCCGAGACCTGCCCCTGGCGCGACAACGAGATTAGGTCCCCCGCATGCATATAGCCTGAAGCGAGGACGAATCTGCAAATCTGCGCGGTTGCTGCTGACGTGGCTGATCGAGACTGAGGCTGGCTTCGCGTGCCGCGCGCCGGCAGGTTGTTGAAACGTCAACAGGACGGCTCTTTGCAGCTTCTCAAAGCGTCTGGCGTAGAGCCGAAGGAGCTTGGAGCAGGAGCAAGCTTAAAGCCTCGAACACGCACTGACGTACCGCGGGCGCCCGATTGATCTTGCGGCGATCCGCCGCCCGGCGCTGACGCGCGCGCGGCGCCAGCCCAACGCCGAATTACCCACTTCAACGCCCTGATTTCAACGCCGTGCGTGTCGAGCCTCGCGAGGTGATGCGGGCCATGCGGAGGTCCGCATCACGCAACCCATACGAGCCCCCCGCTCGCGAAACGGCCCAGAGCATCTCGAACGCTTATGCTTGCGCGGGCTTCTAGTGCCGCACCTCGCCGTTCGTACGCTGCAATTTCATCATCTCGTCTTTCAGCTTCAGCTTCTCTCGCTTCCACTGGCCGATCTGGGTATCGTCCGCTCCCGGACGCGCCATCTCTTCTCGGATTTTCACCTCCAGCAGTTGATGCTTCTCGGAAAGCCTCGCGAGATCTGCGGCAAACGACATGCAACCCTCCGAATATGGTTGGCCACGCTACAACTGTGACACATCAATGCCGGTTTGTCTAATTCATGACAGCTATCCCGTTGACTCGTCCAGTTCGCAACACATGCGTCACGAGTCGCAAAATGCCGGCTCAACGTAGGCCCTTGCGCAAGGGTTAATGTTTTCGATATTAACCTGCAGAACCTGTGCGAGCGGCTGTCCCGGCAGGACCTTGAAAAGGCGATGCAGCGACCAGACGAGCGCGAGCTCCGCGAGCAACTAGCCCGGCTCAGGGCCGAGCACCGAGACCTTGACGTCCTGATTGCCACCGAGGCGGCATTGGCGGCGTGCGACCAGCTGCACATCAAGCGGCTCAAAAAGCGCAAGCTGGCCCTCAAGGACCGTATCACGGCCATTGAGGACCAACTCCTTCCAGACATCATCGCCTGAGTGCAATGATCGAGACGTCCGCGAAGTCCGTTCATCGCGCCCGGCTGGGCGGCAGAGCGGAAGTCCCGATCTGAAATCGCCCACCGGCTCGATCCCCGCCAATCCGGACCGTCTCGCTTGCCAGCCGGCCTCCTGTCGCTGTAAGTGCTGCATTCCTTTTCGCTCAACGCCTGGAGCCAATGGCTCAGCAGCTTCCCAAAGTCGGTATCATCATGGGCAGCCGGTCGGACTGGCCCACCATGAAGCGCGCCGCCGAGGTGCTCGCCGAGCTGGAGGTACCGCACGAGATCAAGGTGGTGTCGGCGCACCGCACCCCCGACCGGCTCTACGAGTACGCCAGGACAGCCAAGGCGCGCGGCCTCAGCGTCATCATCGCCGGCGCCGGGGGCGCGGCGCATCTGCCGGGCATGACAGCGGCGATGACGCCCTTGCCGGTGCTGGGCGTGCCGATTGCCAGCGCCGCCCTCAACGGGCAGGACAGCCTGCTTTCCATCGTGCAGATGCCGGCCGGCATCCCCGTCGGCACGCTGGCGATCGGCCCGCCCGGCGCGGCCAATGCCGGACTGCTGGCAGCGCAGATCCTGGCGCTTGCCGACTCCGCCCTCGCCGCCCGCCTGGAGGCCCGTCGCGCGCAGCAGACGGCCTTGGTGCCTGAGACTGCGGAAGACAATGGTTGATCCAGCCCCAAGCTTGCCGCTGCCTCCCGGCTCCACCATCGGCATTCTGGGCTGCGGCCAGCTTGGACGCATGCTGGCGTTGGCGGCGGCGCGCCTGGGACTCAAGACTCACGTCTATTGCGACACGCCCGGCCCGTCGTTCGACGTGGCCAGCGCCGCCACGCGGGCCGCCTTCGACGACGAGGCGGCGCTGGCCGCCTTCGCCCGTGCGGTCGATGTCGTCACCTACGAATTCGAGAACGTGCACGTGGAGACGGCACGCATCCTCGCGCGCCACGTGCCCGTGCGCCCCTCGGCCAGAGCCCTGGAGGTGGCGCAAGACCGGCTGGTCGAGAAGGCGTTCATCGCCGGCCTATCGATTCCGCTGGCCCCGTTTGCCGGCGTCGACAGCCCCGACGACCTGCGCGCAGCCCTGGCCCGGATTGGCGCCCCGGCGATCCTGAAGTCGCGCCGGCTCGGCTATGACGGCAAGGGCCAGGCGAGCCTGGCAACAGCGAGCGACGTCGACTCTGCCTGGGCGGCCATCGGCGGCGCATCCGGCGTGCTGGAGCAGCGGATCGCGTTCCATTGCGAGATTTCGGCCCTGGTGGTGCGCGGGCACGACGGCCGGAGCGCCTGCTACGACTGCCCGCGCAACCACCACGAGGGGGGAATCCTGCGCCACTCGATCGTGCCCGCCGGCCTGCTCGAGGCCGACCTCGCCGCGGCACGCGCCATCGCCGGCCGCATCGCCGAGGCGCTCGACTATGTGGGCGTGCTGGCGGTGGAGATGTTCCACCTCGGGCCTGATGCGCCCGAAGGCGCGCGGCTGCTGGTCAACGAGATCGCCCCGCGCGTGCACAACTCCGGTCACTGGACGATCGACAGCTGCACCGTGAGCCAGTTCGAGAACCACATTCGCGCCGTCGCCGGCTGGCCGCTGGGCAGCACCGCCCGCCACAGCGATGCCGAGATGACAAACTTGATCGGCGCCGAGGTGGAAGCGTGGCCGCAGCTCGCCGCCGAGCCCGGTGCCTGCCTGCACCTCTACGGCAAGCGTGACGCGCACCCCGGCCGCAAGATGGGGCATGTGACGAGACTCAGGAAGGCGATGGCGGGGTGATACCCTCGCGCTCTGCTGGCAAGTAGGCCCCAACAGTATGGGCGAGGGTCTGACCCGCCATCATAGCCGCGTATACCGCCCGGCCAGCCGGCAGCCCGTCATCACCAGCACCCGGCCGGCCAGGGAATATGCGCACCGCTCCTGCCTGCCGCCCGCCGTCTTGTAGCGGAAGTCTTTGCGGCCGGCCGACCAGTAGCCGGTCTCCATCCCGTATTGGTATTCCGTGGTCTTGAGCGTCAGCGAGGTCGTGCCCTGCCAACTGCCGACCAGCGGATGGTTGGGCAGGCTATCAGCCGTGGCGCAGCCGGCCAGCAGAAGCGTCACTGCAAGGCATCGGATCATGTCTCCGGGCTAGCCACGGAAAACGGCAGAAATGTCTCAAACTCAAGGCTTTCCGCGGATTTGCGGCAGGCAATGGCCGTGCCTAGGCTGGGAGCGGCGGTGGCTGGTCGAAACCCGCCCGACGCCGTGCCGCGCTCGCGGTGTCACCCGTCAGCAGCGTCGCCAGCGCGCGCGCCTGCTCCGGCAAGGCAGCGCGCGTGCACACGGCAGCCGTGTAGACGGTCGCAAGGCCGAGCGGCTCGGGCAGCGGCGCAACCAGCGTAACGCCGGGCGTTGCGACGATCTCCGTCGCCTGGGTACAGCCGATCGGTCGCGCACTCCGAGCCAGCGCCAATGCGCGCATGGCGGTTGCGCCGTTGGGAAAGGTCTGCAGGCGTGGCGCCACTTGCGCGGCGATGCCGAGTGTCTCCAGCGCGCGGGCGAAGTGGATGCCGGCGGTCGCGAGCTTCGGATCGGGGATGTAGATTTCGTCGGCCGCCAAGAGCTCCGCGCGCAGCACCTCGGCATTGGCGACTGTTGGGGCAGGGTCACCCGCTCGCGTGGCCACGGCCGTCGCCACGGTGCCGATATCGACCGCAGAGGCAGGCGCGGCGTGCCCTTGACTGGCAAGCTCGTCAATCAACCGGCGCGTCAGGATCAACAGGTCGACCGGCGCGCCCGCCAGCAGCTTGTCGCGCATGGCGCCGACAGCACCGAAGGTGCCCTCAATCTCGCAGCCGGACCCGGCCTTGAATTGCGGGGCCAGGGCCTTGACGAGCCCCTGCGCCGCCCCGCCGCTCAGAACCATCAGCCGCATGCTTTTCCAGCCCCTCCGCGCAGCCATCAGCCCATCGCCGCGATGATCCGCTCGCGCGTGATCGGCGTTTCGCGCACGCGCACGCCGAGCGCGTCGGCAACGGCGTTGGCGATGGCGCCCGCCACCGGGCCGTGCGCGGCCTCGCCAGCGCCGAGCGCCTTCTCGTCGGGCCGGGCGATGATCTCCACCTCCACCGCCGGCACCTCCGAGAAGCGCAGGATCGGGTAGGTCTGCCAGCTGTCGCTCACAATGCGCTCGCGGTCGAACCGCACCGCCTCCTTGAGCACCCAGCTGGTGGATTGGATGGCGCCACCCTCGATCTGATTTGCCACACCGTCCGGATTGACCACCTCGCCCACATCCGCGGCCACCACCAGCCGGGTGACGCGAACATCGGCCGTTGCGTCGATCTCCGCCACCGCCGCGCAGTAGGCGCCGAAGCCCTTGTAGCGGGCGAAGCCGATGCCGTGCCCGAGGCCCTCGCGCCTTCTCCATTCGCTCCATCCCGACCGCCGCGCGGCCGCCTCCAGCACCGCCCGGGCCCGCGTGTCCTGCAAATGCCGCAGACGGAAGGCGAGAGGATCCTCGCCGCGCTCGACCGCCAGCTCGTCCATGAACGACTCGATGGCAAAGACGTTGGCGAACGCGCCCAGCGTGCGCAGCGACGAGGTGCGGATCGGCATCGTCAGGATGCGATGGTTGGTGATCTGCCACGCCGGCAGGTCGTATCCCGGCGTCGCATTGCGCTCCGCGCCGCCGCCGCCGGCCAGCGGCGGGTTCACAGCCGCCAAGCGCGGAAACGGCTTGGCGAGCTGCCAGGCCGCCTGCAGCGTCGGCGACTTGCCACGTCCCGGCCGCGAGACATGCCCGTTGCCCCACACGTCGTGGCGCCAGCCGGCGATCTCGCCCTTCTCGTCAAGGTCTGCCTCCAGGTCGATGAGCTGCGCCGCACCCATCGGCGCCCAGGCCAGTTCGTCGGCACGAGACCATTGCAGGCGCACCGGACGGCCGGGGATTGCGCGGGCCAGCAGTGCCGCTTCCAGGGCCACGTCGTCGGCACCGTTATGGCCGTAGCAGCCTGCGCCCTCCGCGTGCGCCACCACGATCTGCTCGGGCGGCAGGGCAAAGATCAGCTGCAGCTCGGCACGCAGGTTGTAGACACCCTGCGAATGCGTCCACAGCCATAGCCCGGTGCCGTCGTCGTGCCACCGGGCTATGGCGCAGGACGGCGCCATCGAGGCGTGGGCGATGAACGGACGCCCGTACTCGCGGCGGATGGTGCGAGCCACGCCGGCGGGAGCGGCGGCAACACGTGTGCTGATCGGCGTGGTCTCCACCGGCTGGCCCTTGATCCACCCGCGCAGGTCGTTCTCGTCAGGCAGTGGCTCGCCGGGCAGCCATGCGGCGCCGGCTGCAAGCACCTTGAGCCCCGCCAGCGCAGCATCCTCGGTTTCTGCGATCACGCCCGCAAAGCTGCCGTCGCGAGCCACGGCCACCACCCCTGGCACAGCTCTCGCCCCGGTCTCATCGAGCGCCGTCAGCGTCGCCCCGAACGAGGGCGGACGCAGGACCCGCGCGTGCATGAGGCCCGGCTGTGCCCGATCGTCGATGTCATGGATAAAGCGCGGGCGGCCGAACACCTTGTCGGGAACATCGATGCGGTGTGCCGGCGCACCCGCCACGCGGCGGGCGGCGGCAGGCTTGGGGGCGACCGCGGCGCTGGCGTCACGGTCGAGCAGCGCCCCGGCTTGATCGTGCTCCGCCAGCTCCCAGTAGCTGGTGCGCAGGTTGCCGGGACCGGCGATTTCGCCATCGCTGACCTCCAGGCTCTCCGCCGCTATGCCCAGCTTCTGCGCCGCCGCTTCCAGATAGAGGGCGCGCGCCTCGGCGCAGGCGTAGCGCAGGGCGGCGCCGGAGTGCTGGATCGACAGGCTGCCCGATGTCACGCCCTCGTTGGGGCTGCCCGCCGTGGTTGCCGGCACCATGCGGATGCGCGCCATCTCCACGTCGAGTTCGTCGGCGACGATTTGCGCCACGGCGGTGAGGATACCCTGGCCGATCTCCACCTTGCCGGAGAACACCTCGACGACGCCGTCGGGGCGCAGCCGCAGCCATTGCGACAGCCGCCGGTTGGTCTCCAGGCTGCCGGGCAGGGGCGTGCCGGTGGTCTCCACGATGTGATAGCCGAGTCCGGGGCCGGTTGACGACGGGGTCAGACCCCTCGGCTGATCGCTGTGATCTTTCGTCATCGGACCGGCGAGGGGTCTGACCTCGCCCCCTGTGCTGGCAATGAGTCTGACCCCGCTCCCTCCTTCGCCGCCCGCAGCACCGCCCGCACGATGCGGTTGTGCGCGCCACAGCGGCAGAGATTGCGATCAAGCGCGGCGCGCACGTCGGCCTCGCTGGGATCCGGTTCGCGTTGGAGCAGGGCTGCGGCCGCGATCAGGATGCCGGGGATGCAATAGCCGCACTGCATCGCCTGCTCGGCGATGAAGGCGCGCTGCAAGGGATGCGGCGCCTCGGGCGTGCCGAGGCCCTCTGCGGTGACGATCTCCTTGCCAGCCGCCGCCCACAGCGGCGTGTCGCACGACGCCACCGCGTGCCCATCGACCAGCACGTAGCAGGCGCCGCATTCATTGGCGCCGCAGCCGAAGTGGGCGGCGGTGAGCCCGAGATGGCCGCGCAGCACGCTCAACAGCGGCGTGGCCGGATCAGCGGCAACCTCCCGCTCCGTGCCGTTAACGCGCAGCCGTATCGCCTCCGCTGCTGCCATCGCTGCCCTCACTGACGCCCAGCCAATTGATATACCAGGGTGCCAGACCCAGAGGGACTGACACCTGCCGTTCCTCACTTGATTAGCTTGATGCCGGCCTTCTTGATCACGCCGGCCCACTTGGCGATATCCGCCCGCAGGTAGCCGTCGAACTCCGCCGGGGTCATTTTCAGCGGGATGACGCCCTGCTTGGCCCACGCCGCCTTGGTCTGGGGCTTGTCCAGCACCTTGTTGACCTCGGCGTTGAGCTTGTCGACGATCGCCTTCGGCGTGCCCTTCGGCGCCATCAGCCCGAGCCAGATGGTCGCCTCGTAGCCCGGTACGCCGGCCTCGGCGATGGTGGGGACGTCGGGCAGCAGATCGGAGCGCACCTTGCCGGTGGTGCCGAGCGCACGCAGCTTCCCACCCTGCACGTTGGACGCGCTGGTGGAGATGGCATCGAGCATCATCTGCACGTGACCGCCGAGCACGGCCGTGCGGGCATCGCCGCTCGCCTTGTGCGGCACGTGCACGATGCTTGTGCCGGTCATGGCTTTGAACAGCTCGGCGGCCATGTGATACGGCGTGCCGAGGCCCGACGAGGCGTAGTTGAGGTCGCCGGGCTTGGCTTTCACCAGCGCCAGGAACTCCTTGAGGTTCTTGGCCGGCACAGACGGGTGCACCACCATGATGAGGTCGGAGTAGTTGACCGGGGCGATGCCGACGAAGTCGCGCATCAGGTCGAACGGCCGGTTGGGCCGCAGCGTCTCGTTGACTGTGTGCGTGTTGGACATCATCAGCAGCGTGTAGCCGTCGGGTGCCGACTTGGCGACCTCGCTGGTGCCGATGAACGAGCCGGCGCCCGGATGCGCCTCCACCACGAACGACTGCCCCAGTGCCTCCTGCAGCTTCTCGCCGACGTAGCGGGCGTAGATGTCCGCCGGCCCACCCGCACCGAACGGCACGATGATCCTGACCGAGCGCGACGGGTAGTCGTCCGCCACCGCCGATCCCACCGCCGCCAACCCAAGTGCCAGGCCGAATAAAAGCCTCCACATGCAGCGCATGCGCTTCCTCCCGTTTTATCGTATGCGACCGTTTGCTCGGTCTTCGGACGTGTCAGTATAGCAGATCAACCTCGCGCTGGATCTGCCGCGACTTCACATCTCGTACATCAGAATGCTGAGCGCCTGAGCTCCCGCAATCATTCTCTCGTCAAGCCGTACGAGCGATGTGCCCGTTGGGCGCACGCACGTCCTGGCTTCATTTGTTTTTCAGAATTTCGAGAGCGACGGTTCGCATCGCGAAAAAAGAGCCACCGGCAGCCAGCATGGCAAGCCGAGAGACGGCCCGGAAGACGGAATGACATTTCCGGGCGGCGCGCGGGCAGGCTACGGTGCAGGCCCCGGGGAGGAACGGATCGGTGCCAAGACTTGGATGCCGCCGGTAGAAGGCCGATAAAAAAGGAGAAAGACGTGACGACTGCTATTTACGCTCGCTTCATGACAGGCTGCATTGCCAGCGCACTCGCACTGCTCGCAACGTGCGGATGGGCCGACGCCCAAAGCTTCCCGTCGCAAACCGTCAAGATCATAGTTCCCAACCCCGCCGGCGGCACCGCCGATGCCTTGCCGCGCCTGATCGCCGATGCGCTGAGCGCCAAGTGGGGTCAGGCTGTGGTGGTCGAGAACCGGCCGGGCGCCGCCGGCAATATCGCGGCGGAGGCGTTCGCCCGCACCCCGGCCGACGGCTACACGCTGCTCGCCTCGCCGCCCACAACGCTCGCCATCAACCAGTCGCTTTACAAGAAGATCAACTACGACCCGACGACGTTCAAGCCGATCACCATCCTCGGCACCTCGCCCAACGTGCTGATCGTCAACCGCAAGCTCGGCGTGTCGTCGGTAAAGGAGCTGATCGCCAAGGCCAAGGCGGACCCCGGCGGCATCCCCTACGGCTCGCAGGGCATCGGCGCCACCTCGCACCTGACGACGGCGCTGTTCGAGACCAGGGCCGGCATCAAGCTCAACCACGTGCCCTACAAGGGCACGGCACCGGCCATGAACGACCTGGTCGGCGGCCACATCCTGATGATGTTCGACAACCTCGCCTCGTCGCTGCCGCAGCACCGCGCTGGCACGCTGAATATTCTCGCCGTCTGCACGCCGGAGCGCTCGCCCTATCTGCCCAAGGTGCCCACCATGGCCGAGGCGGGGTTGCCCGGCTTCGTCTCGGTCGCCTGGTTCGGCCTGGTGGCGCCGCCCGGCACTCCGGACGACATCGCCGACAAGATCAGCCGCGATGTCGTGGGCGTGCTCAAGACCGAGGAGATCCGCAAGCGGTTCGAAGCGCACGCGACCACCCCCCTGGGCACGACCCCAAGGGAAACCGCCGCATACATGGAGCGCGAGCGCGGACTGTGGGGCGAGGTGATCCGGAAGGCCAATCTGAAGCGGGATTGATCCGCAGGGTAATAAGCGTAGCGCATTGCACCGTTAGCCGCCGTCAGCACTCTCGACGGCCGCTTCGGCGCAATGCGCCTTCGGCTTATTGCAGTGCGCCTCGAAGGCGCGGAAGACCAGTGGAGGGAGGTTCCACACAGCCAATTGTCGGTTGAGCTGGTAGCTGGCAGGCGGCTTGTCTGGGCGACCGGCGGGCCGGAGCCCTGCGACAAAGGTCGCCGTTGGGCGGCCGAGCGATCCAGCGGGCCGTAACGTGAGTGAAGCCCGAGCAGGCCTCGAAAGTCGCGATGCGGATGCCGACCCGCCTGCAATACGGGGAAGG
>DASURA010000304.1:0-6022 GCA_036280295.1 Hyphomicrobiaceae bacterium | reverse complement strand
CTCGCCCGGCATGGTCGACATGGGGAACTGGGTGCCGCCTGAGACCGTGTTGAGCCAGTTGTCGCGCTGGGTGTCATCCAGGAACAGCGCGCCGTCGGTGCCGGTGATCTCGATCCAGGTGGCGCAGTAGTTGGGGTAGCTGGGCGGCAGGTTCCAGCCGCCGCCGATGGCGACCAGCACGCCGTTGTCCATGGTCACCGTGGTCCACATGACGTCGTAGGAGCCGTTCACCGGCTGCATGTAACCGTAGGCGCCCTGGGCGTAGACGCGCACCGGCTTCGCCGGCTCCAGCAGCCAGAAGACGAAATCGAGATCGTGCGTGGATTCCATCGCCGCCGGGGACAGCCGTACGCGCGAGGCGATCTTCTTGCCAAGGCTGCGCGACAGATGCCGGCTCACCATCACGCTGACCGGACGCCCAAGCGTGCCGTCGACGATCTTCTTCTTGGCGTAGGCAACCTTGGTGTTGAAGCGCTGCGAGTAGCCGATCGTGAACTTGAGATTGTTGCGCCGGGCCAGGGCGATCAGCTCGTCCGCCTCGAAAAGCGACAGCGCGATCGGCTTCTCCAGCAGCACATGCTTGCCGGCGCGCAGGCAATCGCGGGCGATGGGATGATGCGTCGACTCCGGCGTCGTCGAGATGTAGACCACCTCGATGCGCGGATTGGCGATGATCTCCTGATAATCAAGCGTCGCCGTCGACGGGTTGGTGAGCGCACGCATCTCGGCAAGCCGATCCGGGCGGATCTCGCAGATGTGCAGCTTGCTGACCAGGGCTGACCGTGCCAGCGTCTCGGCGCGAATGCCGCCGCACCAGCCGGTGCCGATGACTGCGACCTCTATGGCCATGACAAGCAACCCTCCCCTCGCCGGTCCGGAACTGTCGTCCGGAACCGTCGGCCAGCATGCGACGGAAGCGCGGGTGACAGCAAGACTGGCCGGCATTTTGACGCTGGGACAGTTGCGCCGGCCGCTGCAATGCCACAAAGATGGTCAATCCAGGCCGGAGGGGCGGTGCGATGAGCAAGGGGGGTGCACGTATTTCCGAATGGTTGTGCACGCTCGGGCGTTTGCTGCTGATCCTGTGCGGTGCCGTGGCCCTGCTGGCGCCTGCGCAGGGGCAGACACCTCCGGCCGCGTCAAAACTGCGGATCCTGTCTGTCAGTACTCCACCTCTGACCGATGCGCAGCTGCCCGAAGGCGGCCTGGTGCTGGCGCTCGTCAATGCCGGCCTGGCGCGGCTGCAACCGGGCACCGCGCCGAGGATCGAGGTGCGATGGGCACAAGGCGGGATCACGCAGGAGGCTCTCAGCGATCCGTCCGCCGATCTGTTCCTGCCCGTCGAGAGTGCCGACTGTGATCACCCCAATGAGCTGACCCACGACTCGGCCGTGATCTGCGACCACGCGGTGTTCTCCGAGCCGATACTCCAGGTTGTGGTTGGCCTCTTCAGCCTCAACACCAGCGCATTCAAGTTCGACACCGAGGACAGCATCCTCGGCAAGACCCTCTGCGTCTCGCGCGAGCAGGACCTGTCGGCGCTGAACGGCAACGGCCGCAACTGGGCATCGTACAAGCGGATAAATGTGCTGCGGCGCCCGACCTTGCTCGATTGCGTGGTGGCGGTCCAGGCGCATGAGGCGGACGCCTTCACGGCCGTCGATCTCGAAGGGACGTATCTGTTGAAGCGGGTCGGGCTGGCGCCCTATTTCGCCATGCAGGCGCGCCCTCTCGCCACACGCGGCGTGCACGCCGTGGTCTGGCGCGAGCACCCGCGGGCACCAGAGATTCTGGGTGCGCTCAACCGCGGCCTGAAGCTGCTGAAGCAGGACGCCTATGCGGGTATCATCCACAAGCACCTGATGGCGGCCGCGTCATCCAAGACGGCGCCGCCGGTATCGCCACCAAAAGGGCAAGCACCAAAGCCGGCAGCACCGGCCATGCCTCCTCAAAGCGAGGCGCCCAAGGCACCCGTGACGCAATCTGCCGGCGTGCCGGCACGCGTGCCGGCGTCCGCGACAGCACCACCGCCGGCTCCGGCTGCCAAGTCTGCCGCCGACGAGGCCGTCCCGGTGCTCAATGCGGTCTCGCGCGAGCGGGCGCTGCGGTACCTGAAGCGCGGCGACGAAGAGCTGGCCGAGGGGCGCATTGCGCCGGCACGCCTGCTTTACGAGCGAGCCGCCGAGATGGGGCTGGCCCAGGCAGCCATGGCGCTGGCGGCGACCTACGATTCCGCTGAGCTCAACAAGCCGCATCTGCTCACCATTTTGCCCGATGCGAGCGAGGCCAGGCGCTGGTACGAGCGTGCCCGCCTGCTGGGCGCGGTGGAGGCCGGCGCACGCCTCCAGCGGCTGGGCAGCTCCGCCAGGTAGCAGGAGCAGCCCGGCGTCTGGAGAGCGTGGCGCCGTCTATTTCGGCTGGATCCCTGCCTTGCTCGCCACCGCGCGGAAGTTCCCGATATCCCGGGCGATGAGCGCGCCGAGCTCGGCCGGGGTGGAGAGGCTCACCACCGCCCCCGCACCTTCAAGCTTCTTCTGCACGTCCTCGCGGGCGAGTTCCTTCTTCAGGGCAGCGTGCGTCTTGTCGATGATGGGCTGTGGCGTTCCTGCGGGAAACAGCAGGCCGTACCAGCCGCTGTATGCGAAGCCTTTGAGGCCGCTCTCGGCGAGCGTCGGCACGTTCGGCGCCGAGGGCCAGCGCTTTGGCGTCGACACCGCAATCAGCCGCAGGTCGCCCGACTGCACCTGACCGCGGACGGCGTGGATCAGCTCGACTGCGTACGCCGCGTCGCCACGCAACAGCGCCGTGATCACCTCGCCGGTGGTGCGGAACGACAGATGCTTGGCATTCATGCCCGTGCGCTGGCGCAGATCCTCGGCGATCAGGTGCTGCGTGGAGCCCGGCGTCACAGTGGTATAGTTGAGCTTGCCCGCACCCTTGTTGACGTAGGCGACAAGGCTCTTCACGTCGGTTGCCGGCGAGCTCTTCGGGACCACCACCACGTACGCGGCCGAGGCCAGGACGCCGACCGGCGCGAAGCTCTTCACGGGGTCGTAGGGGAGCTGCTTGAGCGTGACCGCCGAGACAGAATGCCCCGTGCTGATCACCAGTCCGGTGTAGCCGTCGCCGGCCGCCTTGGCGGCGACGCCGCCCGCAATCGTGCCGCCTGCCCCGGGGCGGTTCTCGACAACGAATTGCTGGCCCAGAGCGTCGGACAGCCGGTCTGCGGTGATGCGGGCGACGATGTCGGTGCCGCCGCCTGCCCCGAACCCGACCAGGATGCGCACAGTCTTGGCCGGCCAGCCCGCGGCGCCCTCCTGCGCCAATGCCGTCGAGAGCGGCGCACACGATAACGCCAAGGCAGCCAAGGCCAACCGCCAGCTCATGATTGTTCCCCCCTAAGTTTTTATATCAGACGTGCGGCAGCCTACCGCATGGCGTCGCCGTGCCGCAAGCCGTTCGCGCTGACGGCTCTCGCGCGCGGCACCATGCCGGCAGACTACATCCGATGTTGCCAATCATATTTGTTCAGGACGCGTTCGCGGCACTGATGCGATGACGGACGGGTGCGGCAACGGCGTTGTCTTCCGGCACTGCGCGCGGTAGCGTCGCGGCTACGGGCGCTCGGTTGCGCCCGCGTGAGGGATATCCGCTGCGGCGGGGCAATTCCGCAGCGGTCTGAGCCACCCGGGGAGTGGCTGAGCAGCGGGCTTGAGGCGTGATGGGACGGGCTTGGGCTTCGTCCGCCCTCGGCGTGCGTTGCGTCTCTCGCATGCGGTAGGGAACGATCGCACCAGGGGATCGGACATGCGGTTTGTGCTTGCACTGGGGCTGGTTCTGGCCGTCGGGCTCAGCCCTTGCAGTGCCGAGGGCGGAAAAAGCGGACGGCATGCGAAGGCGCCATTCTCCCACGCCGCGGAGCGGGCGCGGGCGAACGAGAACCTCCTCATGCTGCTTGGCGGCGCGCTGGGCGGCCCATGGCTGCAGATGGCGCAGGAGATTGCCGTCACCGTCAGCGACGGCGACGACTTGCGCGTGCTGCCGATCGCCGGCGAAGGCAGCAGGCAGAACCTCCGCGACGTGCTGCTGGTGCAGGGTGTCGATCTCGGCATCACCCGGCTCGAGGTCCTCAACGGTGTCAAGGCGTCGGGCGAGCTGGGGCCGAACCTCGATCGCCGGGTCGCCTACATCGCCGCGCTCGCTGTCGACATGCTGCAGGTTCTTGCAAGGTCCGATGTCGCCTCTCTGCGCGATCTCAACGGCAAGAAGGTCAACGTCTTCCCGAAGGGCAGCGTGGTGCCGGTCGTCCTCAAAACGCTCGGCGTCGAGATCGAGGAGGTCAACGTCACGCTCGCCGACGCCATCGAGCAGATACGCACCGGCAAGCTGCAGGCGACCGCCTGCTTCTGCTCGGTGCCGATCCCGATCTATCGTAATCTGGGCGCCGACTCCGGCTTTAAGCTGCTGGGCGTGCCCTACGCGCAGGCGCTGGAGGAGTCCTACCTGCCGGCAAGTCTCACCAGTGACACCTACCCCAACCTCGTTGCGCCGGGCGCGAAGGTGGAGACCGTGGGCAGCAATGTCGTTCTGGTCTCCTACAACTGGGCCCCTGGCACGGAGCGCTACCGCAAGATCGAGAAGTTCGTGAATGCATTCTTCTCCAATTTCGAGAAGCTGCAGCAGCCATCGCGGCATCCGTCCTGGCGCAGCGTCAATCCGGCGGCGAGCATCCGCGGATGGCAACGGTTTCCGGCGGCGAAGCAATGGCTCGACCGGCGCGCGGCGGCAGCCGCCGCAGGTGCCAAGGCTGGCGGCAGGTCCGGAGCACCGGCGATCGATCCGGTGCTAGCCCGCGCACAGGCGGCGAAGGCGGCCGGCGGCGATCCGGCTGTGCAAGAGCGGCTGTTCAAGGAGTTCCTCGAGTGGTCACGCACTAAGGGAAAGCGTTGACGGTGCGGCAGGGAGGCGACGGCCGGCCGCTGGCAGTCTGCTGTGGACGAACCTTCCGTCGCATGGCGTTCTCGCCAGCCGCTACATCACGCCACTTGCTGGGAAAGCGGGCATCGGTTTTGATAGCGGGCAAACAGCCCCGCAAGACCGGACCGCACATGCCCCGCCTTTCCGTACCGTTCATCCTTGGCTGGGAGGAATGGGTCACGCTTCCCGAGCTCGGCTTGGGCGCCATCAAGGCGAAAGTGGATACCGGCGCACGCACCTCGGCGCTGCATGCGTTCTATGTCGAGCCGTTCGGTCCGGCGCGCGGGCGCAAGGTGCGCTTCGGCGTGCATCCCCTGCCGCGCCGCGACGACGTGACCATCGAGTGCACCGCTCCGCTGATCGATCGCCGCGATGTGCGAAGCTCGAACGGCAAGATCGAGCAGCGCTACGTGATCGAGACGCCGATCCGGATCGGCGACCGGACATGGCGCATCGAGGTGACGCTCGCCAACCGCAACATGATGGTCTACCGCATGCTGCTTGGCCGGCAGGCGATCCCGCGCGACAGCCTGGTTGACCCGTCAGCCTCGTTCCTGCAACCGAAACTGCATTACAAGATCTACGAGCACGGACGGCGCTGAGGCCGTGCCCGTATGGTGGGATAGCCTTTTCAGGCTTCAGGGTTGCGGCAAGGCGAGAGCGGGGCGTAGGGAAATCGGAAATGGGCAAACGGTCCGCGCTTCGCGGGCGCGGCACCCCCCCGCTCTCGTCTTGCGACTCCGGGTACGGGCAAGACTTGGCCGGAGCGGTATCATGCCCGCACGATTGTCGGTGCAGTGCGCTTCGCTTGTTGCAGTGCGCCTCGAAGGCGCGGAAGACCAGTGGAGGGAGGTTCCACACAGCCAATTGTCGGTTGAGCTGGTAGCTGGCAGGCGGCTTGTCCGGGCGACCGGCGGGCCGGAGCCCTGCGACAAAGGTCGCCGTTGGGCGGCCGAGCGATCCAGCGGGCCGTAACGTGAGTGAAGCCCGAGCAGGCCTCGAAAGTCGCGATGCGGATGCCGACCCGCCTGCAATACGGGGAAGG
>DASURA010000303.1:0-5489 GCA_036280295.1 Hyphomicrobiaceae bacterium | reverse complement strand
GGCCGCGGAGCGCTCGACAGCGCGCCAGTCAGGGCGATCGCGCCGCTGCTGTGCTCAGACATTGCGTCTCCGGACTACGGATGTGAGGGTCGCCCGCGCGCGAGGATAGCACGCGAGACCGCTCGGCCGCCTCCCTCTCCCCGGCCCCCTCATCTCAACCCTACTCCCGGTCGCAATAAGCATGCTTTTTCGCCGCCGCGGATCGGCGCGCGGGATCAGCGACATGACGACGGCCAGCGATTCCCTGCTGTTGCCGCAGGCGATGGCGCCGGCTGGAGAGGAAAGCAATGCAAATTGCTGGTGGCGACCGTCCCGTTACCTTCTACAGCTCGACATCGCGACGTCCGGCCAGCCAAGCCAGTGGCAGAGGCTGACGTTGTCGCAACGTGAGGCGTCCTTCGTGGCGGCCTCGGTGCATTCCACGCAGCAGCGCGGCGCACGCAGACGCGGCGACAGCAGCGCGCGAATGCTGCCGCCCTTGATTCGGTGGTTCAGGCAGACTGGGCTATGGATGACGTTCGCTGACGCTGGTGAGCCCCGGCTGTGACTATTTTGCCGCAGGAGAAACGGCCCCAATTCAGGTCCGCTGACGTTCCGCAGCGCGTCTCGTGCGGAACGTGAGCATCACCTAAGTTATTGATTTTATTGGTGGGTGTAGCAGGACTCGAACCTGCGACCCGCTGATTAAGAGTCAGCTGCTCTACCAACTGAGCTATACACCCGGTCTGCCCTGGCTGCACCGTGGGCCAGGGCGGGACGGGGGTGCGTCTAACATCATGGGCGGCCGCTGTCCAGCGCTACGACGGGGTGCCGATGGCGTTGCGACGGGCTGGCGGATGGGGCGCTGCCGTCTCATCTCCCCGCTCCGTCTCCGGGCTTGGCGGCGCCCCCGCCGACGGACGCCGGCGCGCAACGGAGCGTTCCTCGCCGGTCGCATTTCGCAGCCCCCTCGCGAGGCCGCCGTCGAGCCTGTCACAGTCGCGCCGGCCGGCCGCTAAGGCACTGCAGGGCGACCAGGCGGAGGCCCGCCATGGTCGCCGGATTCCTCGCGGCCCTGGCGGGAGAGGCCGGCGAGGTAGACGCCGACCAGATTGTCGATCAGGTAGCCGGCCGTTTCCGGCGTCACCACCGACAGCTTGTCGGCCGTGGACAGAGAGGCGATGCCGTGCACGCCTGCCCATAGCGCACGTGCTGCCTTTTGCCGCTCCGCCTCGCTGCCCGGCAAGAACTGCGGTGCCAGCGCCAGCTCGATCTGCGTCGTCAGCCCCTCGAGCTTCTGCCCATACCAGGGCGGCAGCTCCGCTCCCGGCGGCATGTGATGCTCAAGCAACAGGTTCCACAGGCGCGGCTTCTCCTGCGCGAAGGAAAGGTAGGCGCGGGCGATGCGGACCAGACGCTCGGCGGCGTTCTCCGTGGGGGTGTCGCCCGCACCCTGCTGGGCCGCGCCAAGCCGCTCGTCAAGCGCATCGAGAACGCGCCCCTCGACGTTGAGGACCACGTCGTCGAGGTTGGCAAAGATGTTGTAGATGGTGCCCGGCGAATAACCGATGCGGCGCGCAATCTCGCGCGCCGAAAGCCCAGCCAGACCCTGTGCCTCGATGATCTCCTCCGCCGCACCAAGGACCAGGGCGCGAAGCTGCTGCGGCGTATGCGAGGACCGTCGTCCCATTGATCTGCAACTGAGTTGTGTGCTGGGGACTAGTGCGATGATCGAGAAGTCCGCTTCATCGGTTTGGCCAGGTGGCGAAGCGGACTTCTCGATCTGAATCGCACCAGCAATCATAATGTTGGCTAGTTCATTCCAACCTTGCGGCACGCTGAGGCGAATTTCGCGATCAGGACACTAGCTACGCGGAACCGGCTGCCGGGGGCCGCCTCGCCGTTCAGGGCTGAACGGCCGCCAGGATAAGGGGAATGTAGCCTCATCTGCAATTGCCAGCTGTGCCGATTCTCGCACCAGCTCTCCATCGTGCGCAGATGCCGCACGGCAAACGTGTAGCGATAGTCGCGCATCGTCGGGCCGCTGCCGGCCTGGCCGTTAACCGGCCATTGACGAATACCTCCGCAAACTCGGCCGGCCAAGACTGAGCCGGCATACCGGTACCTCCCGCGGCGGAATTTCCAGATTGCGGACTCGCCGATATGCAATCTATGCGTGCGCCAATCGCCGTCGACAGGACGGCCAGGCGTCGCCCTGCTTTTGCGCAAAGGCGCCGAGGAGGCGCCCGAGGAGCCCCGCGACCGACCGATGACGCGTCAATCAGAGCTCCGTTCCAAGTCTGCGCGCGAGCGGCCGACGACCGGCCAGGGCATCGCCGTGCATCTGCCTGCAGCCGAGCGCCGCTCCGTTGCCGCGGGATCGCGGCCGGAAGATCGCGTGCGGCCTGACGGCGTCGCACCGGCCGGGACGCGCCCGATCCCGAACATATCCATTCGCGCGTTCTGCGAGGCCAGCGGCACGGCTGACGCGCTGCAGACGGCCGGCGCCGACCGGCGCATGGCGAAGGCACATCTGCAGGTTACGGCCGGCGGCATCGATGCGGCCGTCGCCGACCGCGCCGGGGACGGCCCGCCGGACCTGATTGTCGTCGAGACCAGCCTGCCGCGCCCGCTGCTTCTCTCCAGGCTCGACGCGCTGGCCGCTCGCTGCGACCCGGCGACCCGGCTGATCGTGATCGGCACCATCAACGATGTCGGGCTCTATCGCGAGCTGATTCGACGTGGTGTCGGCGAATACCTGATTGCCCCCGTCACGCCGGTGCAGCTGATCGATGTCGTGGCGGGCCTGTGCGGCAGCGCCGGCGGCGTACAGGCCGGCAAGGTCATTGCCTTCATCGGCGCCAAGGGCGGCGTCGGATCGAGCACGGTATGCCATAACGTGGCCTGGGCGATCTCGGAGATCGACAGGAGTGACGTCATCGTTGCCGACCTGGACGTAGCCTTCGGCACCGCCGGGCTCGACTTCAACCAGGAGACGATGCAGGGCATCGCCGAGGCGCTGCGGGCCCCCGAGCGTCTGGACGAGGGCACCCTCGACCGGCTGCTCACCAGATGCTCCCAGCGGCTCAGCATTCTGGCGGCGCCGGTGGCGCTGGACCGCGAATACGACATCTCCGCCGGGGCCTGCGGCGCCGTGATCGAGGCGCTGCGCCAGCATGCGCCGTACACGGCTCTTGACCTGCCGCATCTGTGGACGCCGTGGATCAAGCAGGTGCTGGCCGTGGCCGACGAGATTGTCCTGACCGCCGCGCCCGACCTCGCCAACCTCCGCAATGCCAAGAACCTCGTCGACTTCATCGACTCGCTCCGCTCCGGCGGCAAGCCCCCACATGTGGTGCTCAACATGGCTAAGCGGCCGCGCCATCCCGATATCACGGTTGAGGATTTTTCGGTCGCGCTCGACCTTGCTCCCGAGTTGGTGATCGAGTTCGACGGCGAGACCTTTGGCCTGGCCGCCACCAACGGCCAGATGATCGAGGAGCTCTCGCGCAAGGCGCGCGCCGCCCAGCAGTTCCGGGCGCTGGCGCAGACGCTGGCCCGGACACTGGCACAGGCGTTGGCGCAGCCGGTGGAGCCGCTAGTGCCGGCCAAGGCATCGCCCCTTGCACCGATTCTCGACAAGCTCAGGCTGCGGGCATAAGGCCGGCTGGAGATGCCCCCTGCCGTCGTGCGCCGGACAATGCTAAGTAGGGCCGAGTCTAGGCGGCCTTGCAGCCGCAGAAAACCCATTGCCAAGTGCACCGAGCCGTGACCATTCCGAGCACGCCATTCTCCACATGCATCGTCGCCGGCGGCGGACCGGCAGGCATGATGACCGGCTATCTGCTGGCGCGAGCGGGCATCGATGTGGTGGTGCTCGAGAAGCATGCCGATTTTCTGCGCGACTTCCGCGGCGATACCATCCACCCTTCGACCATGGAGGCGCTAGGCGAGCTTGGTCTGCTCGATGCCTTTCTGCAGCTGCCGCATCAGGAGGTTCGATACGCCGAGGTCGAGATCGGCGGTGAACGCGTGCGCGCCGCCGATTTCACGCGGCTGCCCCTGCGCTGCAATTTCATCGCCTTCGTTCCGCAGTGGGATTTCCTGAGCTTCATCGCCGAGCGGGCGAAGGCGCTGCCGGGCTTCACACTGATGATGGAGACCGAGGCGGTCGATCTGATCTGCGACGGCGGGCGCATTGCCGGAGTCCGAGCCGAGACGCCGACCGGCGTGCTGGATCTGCGAACCGATCTCGTGATTGCTGCCGACGGGCGGCATTCGGTCTTGCGCGAGGCGGCGGGTCTCAGCGTACGCGACCTGGGCGCCCCCATGGACGTGCTTTGGTTCAAGGTGGCGCACGGGCCGGAGCACAAGGGCGCGGTGATGGGCCGGCTTGAGGCTGGGCACGCGCTGATCATGCTCGATCGCGGCGACTACTGGCAGTGTGCGCTGGTGATCCGCAAAGGCACCGCGCACGCGATCAAGACCGATGGCCTCCAGGCGTTCCGCGCACGCGTAGCGCGGCTGGCGGGGGAAGGCGTGGCGCAAGACATTGCCAGCCTCGACGACGTGAAGCTGCTGACCGTCAGGGTCGATCGGCTCGAGACCTGGCACAGGCCGGGCTTCCTGTGCATCGGCGATGCGGCGCATGCCATGTCGCCGATCGGCGGCGTCGGCATCAACCTGGCGATCCAGGACGCGATTGCAACCGCCAACCTGCTGGTGCGGCCGCTGCGCGACGGCGCGCTCAGCGAGGACGACTTGCTGCGGGTGCAGCAGCGTCGCGCATTTCCGACCTGGGCGACACAGGCGTTCCAGGTTGCCGCGCAAAACCGTTTCATCGAGCCGCTGCTTAAGAGCTCCAAGGCGCCGGCCGTCCCCTGGGTACTGCAGCTGATCAATCGTTTCCCCTTCCTGCAAGGCATACCGGCGCGGCTGATCGGCCTTGGCTTCCGGCCGGAGCACGTCAACCTCGGCGTCATCGACGGGCGGGCGGGCATCCTGCACTGGAAGAGTGGGCACGATTGACCGCATGCGACGGCGGTGCGACTGTTGTTCCCAAGGCAAATCATCAAGACAGTGGGGAGGCCGGGATGGCTCGGGCAGGCTGCCTTGCAGGCAAGGTGGTGGTCGTGACCGGTGCAGGGCGCGGCATCGGCCGGGAAATTGCGCTGCTGGCTGCCGCCGAGGGCGGGAACGTGGTGGTGAACGACCTGGGCGGCTCGGCCGACGGTGAGGGCGCCGACAACAGCGTCGCGCAGGAAGTGGTAGACGAGATCGCCCAGGCTGGCGGCGCAGCCGTTGCCAGCGGCGACAGCGTGGCCGACCCGCAGGGTGCGGACCGTATTGTCAAGACCGCGATCGACGCTTTCGGCCGCATCGACTGCGTGGTGAACAACGCCGGCATCCTGCGTGACCGCATCTGGCACCGCATGAGCGCGGTGGATTTCGACGCCGTCATCAAGGTGCATCTCTACGGCGCGTTCTACGTGTCCAAGGCGGCAACGCCC
>DASURA010000302.1:0-11134 GCA_036280295.1 Hyphomicrobiaceae bacterium | reverse complement strand
CTTCGTCGCCCTGCAGTCGATCTTGTAAAGGACGTTCTGGTGGCCGTCGTGCTCGATGAAATCGGCGGCATGCACGACGCCGTCCGGCAGCTCGCCGAGACGCGCCCTGAGCCTCGCTTCCGAGGAGGCGATCATGCGACGCATCACCTCCGTCAGGGTCCGGGCACCGTAGCGCTGCACAAGCTCAGTGACGCGCCGGCGCGCGACGTTGACGGTGGCGATGAAGGCGCGGATATCGAGCCCGAGCTGGGCGGGCAGGCGCGAGGCGGTGACGATCATCTCGAGCACGTCCTCCCGCACCTCGCCCTGGTCGATGAGCTTGACGCAGGGGATGCGGAGCCCCTCCTGCCAGACCTCGCGCGCGTTCGGGCACCAGCTGGCGAAGTCCATGCCGCCGACATCGACCTCGTGCGCCTCGACGCCGGCCCAGGCGATGATCTCGTCGCCGGCATAGATCGGGCCGATCATCTGCACGTCGTTCTGGTGCAGCGCGCCGATGTAGGGGTCGTTGCCGATGAAGATGTCGCCGTCCCTCACCTTGAGCCGCGGCTTGCCGTTGATGTGGCGGATCACCTGGCCGCAGACGGGAGCCTGAAACGAGACCTGGAAGCCCATCGACACCACCGAGCCGTCGGGCAGGAACAGGCCGGTGAAAAAGTCAGACGCTTCCGTTACGGTGGGCGAGCCGGACACCGATTGCAGCGCGATCCGCATCTCCTCGGAGATCGCGACCAGCCGGTTGCGGATCACCTCGAAGCTGACGGCGTTGATCTCGCTCATGGCGCGAGCCTCACATGGATGTTGCCGAAGCGGTCGGCGCGTGCGCTGGCGCCGGGCGGCACGACCACGCTTTGGCCCGGGAACTCGATGATGGCGGGTCCTTGCGCGGTCTCTCCGTGCCTTGGAAAGGACGTGCGATAGATGCTGGCATCAAGCGCGCGCCCGGGGTCGCGGAAGAACACCTGCCGGGTGCCGGCCGGCTCGAACGGCTCCCCTTTCATCGCCAGCGCAGGCGGAGGCAGGGCGCCCGTGCCCATGGCGCGGACGGAGATCAATTCATAGCCCGCGTTCGAGAACGCCGCGCCGCGTCCGAACAGCGTCTCGTACTGGGCCTCGAAAGTGCTGGCGACAGCGTGGAACGTCTCGAGAGTAAAGCTTGATCCCGTAAATGGGATGTCGAGGTGGCTGGTCTGGCCGCGAAACCTGATCGCGACGAAGGTTTCGACGCGGATGCCGCCCGTCGGTCCCGCCAGCTCCAGGTTTGCCTCCACCTCGCTGACGGCCGATTGCAGCGCGGCCGTGATCCGCAGCAGCTGCTCGGCGGATGGCGCCGCGCCAGGCGGGATGCGGGCATAGGCCGGACGCTCGGCGGTGAAACCGAGATCGGAATTGCCGGTGCCATAGGCGGATTCGGCGGTGGCCGCGGCCGGCACGATGAAGCTGTCGAGGCCCAGCTCCTCGCCGAGGACCCAGGCATGCGAGGGGCCGGCGCCGCCATTGGCGAGCAGGGTGAAGTCGCGCGGATCGTAACCGCGCTCGATGGTCATGCGGCGGAGGAGATCTGCCATGCGGCTGTCGAGGATCTGGCGGATGCTCCAGGCCGCTTCCGTGACGCTCATGCCGAGCGGCTTCGCGACATGCTCCTCGATGGCGCGCCTTGCCGCATCGACATCGAGCTTGATGCGCCCGCCGATGAAGTTGTCTGGATCGAGCACGCCGAGGACGAGATCGGCATCGGTGGCAGTCGGGCGGGTGCCGCCACGGCCGTAGCAGGCCGGCCCCGGATTGGCGCCGGCGCTGCGAGGGCCGACGCGCAACTCGCCGAACTCCACAAAAGCAATGGAGCCGCCGCCGGCACCGATCGACTCCACGTCAATCGAGTGCACGCGGATATCGGCGCCTGCGACCGATATCTCCGAGCGCATGATCGGCTTGCCCGCCACGATGACACCGACGTCGAAGCTCGTTCCGCCGATGTCCATGGTGACGATATTCTGAAGGCCCGCCTGGGCACCGGTGGCACGCGATCCCATCACGCCACCGGCAGGACCCGAGAACAGCGCATAGGCCGGCCGCTCCTCGAGGACACCGCTCGGCAGCACGCCGCCGGCGCAGGTCATCATCAGGACAGGAACTTTCATTCCGGCCTCCTGCAACCTTGCCTCAAGGCTCGAGAGATAGCGGCCGGCGAGCGGACCAAGGGCGGCATTGCCGGCGGTGGTGGACATGCGCGCGTACTCGCCGACCCCCGGCGAGATCTCATGCGACAGGCTGATGAACACGCCTGGCAGCGTTTCCGCAACAATCTCGCGCAAGCGCTTCTCATGCGCGGGATTGTGCGTCGCCCATAGCGTGCAGACCGCCACCGCCTCGATGCCGCGCCCCTTCAGCCGCCGGATCGCATCGCGCGCCTGCATCTCGTCCAGCGGCTTTATGATATTGCCCCTGACATCGATGCGCTCCTCGATCTCGATCACGAGATCGCGCGGCACGAGGGGCGGGACGCGGTTGCGCAGATAGGCGTCCGTCAGCTCCAGCTCATTCATCCCTGACGACTGGCGCTTCAAACGCCCGATCTCCAGCGTATCGCCGAAGCCCCTGGTGGTAAGCACGGCCGTCCTCGCGGCAGTGCCCGTCAGGAGAGCATTCAACCCTACGGTGGTGCCGTGGCCGAAGCGCTCGATCCTGCTGCAGAACTCTGTGAAGCTGAGCCCATAGGCCTCGGCGGCAAGCGCGATGGCGTCGAGAACGCCACCGAGGACATCGCCCGTTGTCGGCGACTTGAACACCCGCGTTTGGCCGTCATCGGCCGAAACCCACACGTCGGTGAAGGTGCCCCCGACATCCGAGCCTATGAAGAAACCCAACGTCTTCTCCCCACAACCGCTTCTGTTGCGCTGCGCATGCTCCTGCTGCTGCAATTCGTGACAAAGTCCTTATCCGCACTTTGCGCCCGCAACTCGATTGCTCTTGCATTATTTTGAACATCTGTACAAGATTGATGTCAACGGGACTTCAAACCGCGAGCCGGCACTTGGCCGACGGCAGCAACACCAGGACGGCAATCCTCGATGCGGCGGAGAGCCTCTTTGCTGCCGCAAGCTTCGACCTCGTGTCGATGCGCGACGTGGCCGGGAGGGCGCGCGTGCCCCTCGGCTTGATCAACTATCACTTCCAGAGCAAGGAGAAGCTGTTCGAGGCCATCATCGCGCGGCGCTCGGACGAGCTGAACGCGCGACGCCACGACGCCTTCAAGGCGCTGAACGGCAACGCCGATCTACGGCAGGTGCTGGACGTGTTCTTCCGGCCTTATCTCGATCTGATGCTGTATGGCGGGACGGGCTGGCGCGCCTACGGGCGGCTTCTCGCGCAGACCGGCCCGACGCAGCGCTGGTCGCGCCTGATCACAAGGCACTTCAAGGACACGCAGGAACTCATCATCGACGCTCTGATCGAGGCGGAGCCGCGGCTGAGCAGGGAGGCGGCCGCGCGTGGCTATGTGCACATGGTTTCGATCATGTTCGGCATGTTCGCGGCCAACGATCTGCTCGGCGTCATCTCCGGGCGGGCCTATTCCGGCCGCGACCTGGAGCGCGCCTATGCCTATGCCTTGCCGTTTCTGACGGCGGGGTTTGCGGGACTTGCCGGCGCGTCCGTCCGCAGCAAGGCGGTGCAGGTAGAAGCGCGGCCGATGCATGATGTATGCAAATAAATTGATGATGCGCGAGTGGAGCCCAACCGCGTAGCAGGCTACAGGGGAGGACAGATCACGATGCAAAGGCTTTTCGCAGTTGTGGTCGCTGGCGTGCTGGCCGTTATCGCGGCCGCGCCAGCGCAGGCGCAGACAAAGATCACCTTCGGATATCAGCCGGTGTTCGATCTCGCGCCGGTTCTCCTTTCCCGCGAGAAAGGCTTTTTCGCCAAGCACGGTCTAGATGTCGCGCTGAAGGCGATCCCGCTCAATTCGCAGAACCCGGCGGCGCTCGAGAGCGGAGAGGTGCAGATTGCGATGCCGACCGCGTCAGTCCTTCTGCAGGCCGTCAACGCCGGGCTGGACCACGTCGCCGTCGCAGGCTTCATCGAGACGGAGAAGACCGACAGCAATTTCGGCATCCTGGTGCGGCCAGAGGCGAAGATCAAGCAGCCTGCGGATTTCATCGGCAAGAAGGTGGGCGTACCGGGCCTCAACGCCTTTCTGCACGTGATGCTCCGCGAATGGCTGACCATGAAGGGCGTCGACTGGAAGAAGGTGGATTACGTCGAGACGCAGCACCCGCTGATGGAAGGCATCCTGAAATCGGGCTCGGCCGACGCGGTGGTGGCAGTCCAGCCGTTCATGTCAAGGATCATCGGCAGCAAGAGCGGCGAGCTGATGTCGCGCTTCATCCGCGACATGCCGGCCGGCATGAGCATCACCGTGTTTGCGAGCACGCGGACATGGGCGGACAAGAACCCGGCCGCCATCAAGGCCTTTCGCGCAGGCTACGATGAGGGCGCCGCCTATGCGGTTGCCCATCCGGACGATGCGCGGGCGACCGTCGCCAAGTTCCTCAAGCTGCCGCCGCCGGCCGTCGCGGCGGTGGCGCTGCCCCGGTTCAATTCGCATCTGGATGGCGAGCACCTCGCGCCTTGGGTCAAGATCATGAAATCCCAGGGCATGATCCGCGGCGATGTGAACCTGAAGAGCCTCATCGTCCCGTAGTCGGCGGAATAGTCGGGTCTTCCTCCGGGCGTGCGGCGGGAGACCCGACAAGCCAATCCGAAGGATGTTGGGTCTGCGCTCCGCGTGGCCCAATCACCGCATGGGCCGGAGGAATGCGCAGGTGGCGGTGGTGTCGCGACACGAGGCCGGGGTGCACAGCCAGGAGGCCGTGGCCGAGGCGTTGATCGCCTTCGAGGACGTCGACCTGTCCCTCGGCGGCAAGCTGGTTCTGAGCGGCATCACCCTCGCCATCCGCAAGGGTGAGTTTCTTTCGGTCGTAGGACCGTCCGGCTGCGGCAAGACCTCGCTCATCAACCTCGCCGCCGGCTTCCTGACGCCGAGCAAGGGCCGCGTCGCCTACGAGGGCAAGCCCGTAGCCGGCCCGCGCCGGGATATTGCCATCGTGTTCCAGGACTACGGCAAGGCGCTGCTGCCCTGGCGCACGGCCGCGGGCAACATCTCGCTTGCTCTCGAAGCGATAGGCTATCCGCGGCAGAAGCGGCCGGCGCGAACTGCCGAGCTGCTCGAGTTGATCGGCCTCTCCGAGCATGCGGAGAAACATCCGAGTCAGCTGTCCGGCGGCATGCAGCAGCGGCTGCAGATCGCGCGCTGCCTCGCGCAGGACCCTGCCGTGCTGCTGATGGATGAGCCGTTCGGCGCGCTCGACGCGCTCACGCGCCAGGCCCTGCAGGACGAGGTGCTTGCGATCGTCGCCCGCTCCGGGGCAACCGTGCTGTTCATCACCCACGATCTGGAGGAGGCGATCTATCTCGGCGACCGGGTCATCGCGATGCGCCGCCGTCCGGGGCGTCTCGAGACGGCCTTTGCAGTCGACCTGCCGCGGCCGCGCGATCAGCTCGCCACGCGCGAGGATCCGAAGTTCCTGAAGCTACGCCGCGAGCTGTTCGAAGTCATCAAGGAGGTCGAGCATTGAACGGTGACGCGCAGCGCTTTGGCTGGCGCGGGGTCGTCGTGCCGGTCGGCCTTGTCGCAGCGGCCGAGGCGGCGGTGCACGCGACGGGCTGGGAAAGCACGATTCTCGCTGCGCCGTCGGTGATCGCCGCAGCGTTCTGGACGGCTGTTGTCGACGGTACCGTCCGGGAGGCGACCCTGGCCACGCTGGCGACGGCGCTTGGCGGGCTTGCGCTCGGGGCGGCGCTCGGCCTGCTGCTTGGCGTGCTCCTCGGACTGATGCGGACCGTCGACCGGCTGATGGAGTTCACCATCGAGGCCTTTCGGCCGATTCCCTCGGTCGCGCTCATTCCGCTTGCCCTCCTGATCTTCGGATTCGGCTTTCGCATGGAGATCGCCATCGTCGCCTTCGCGGCGTTCTGGCCGATCCTGATCCTGACCCGCGCCGCTGTCGCCGGCGTCGAGCCGCGCCTGATCCAGGTCGCGCACGCCCTCGGCTTCGGTTTTGCGGCGCGCATTCTGAAAATCGTGCTGCCGGTGGCGCTGCCGCGCATCCTGGTTGCATTCCGGCTGGCCGCCGGCATCGCGCTGATCGTCGCGGTGACGGTGGAGATCGCCGCCAATCCGCTCGGCCTCGGCCACAACATGATGCTGGCGCAGCAGACCTTGCGTCCCGAGGTGATGCTGGCGCTGCTGGTCTGGCTCGGCGTCGTCGGCTGGGGGATCAACCGCCTGCTGCTGTGGTCTGAGGCGCGCCTGCTTCGCTCGCCGCCATGACCGGAGCAAGGCGATGACGACGCGAGAGACCCGGCTGCAACGCCTCGGCTGGCGGCTGGCAAGCTTCGGCGTAGGCCTGCTGCTCGTTCTTGCTTGGTATCTCGTGGCCCGCGCCAGGCTGGTCTCGCCCGTCTTCCTGCCAGGGCCGGAGCGGACGTGGGACGCGCTTGTGTCCGGTCTGATGGATGGCGATCTCCTGGCCAAGACGGGCGCCACGGTCGCGCGCATGATCTACGGCTGGCTGCTGGCATCGCTGGCCGGCGTAGCGCTTGGCGCGGTGATCGGGGTGTCGCAGACCGCGCGAGCCTATGTCGAGCCGACGCTGGAGTTCCTGCGGCCGCTGCCGGCTTCCGCCATGATGCCGCTGGCCGTCGCCATTCTCGGCCTGACCGATGCGATGGTGCTGGCCATTATCGCCTTCGGCGCGCTGTGGCCCATGCTGCTCGCGACCGTTCACGGCTTCACGGCGGTCGAGCCGCGCCTCTATCAGGTCGGCCGGGCGCTCGGATTGTCCCGCCTCGACGTCGTCTGGAAGATCGCGCTGCCGAGCGCGCTGCCGGATATCCTTGCCGGACTGCGGGTCGGGTTGTCCATTGCCCTCATTCTGGCTGTGGTGGGCGAGATGCTCGCAAGCCGGCCTGGGCTGGGGCAGGTGATTCTGCTGGCCGCGCGCTCTTTCCAGTCCGCCGATCTTTACGCCGGCGTCATCCTGCTCGGGCTGCTCGGCTATATCAGTGGCATTATGCTCACGGCGATCGAGCAGAGGCTGCTGCGCTGGCGCACGGAGCAACGCCTGGGATGACGGCGCAGAGACGGGGCAGGACGGCGGGGCATCGATACCCCGCCGAGTCCCGTCATCGCCTTGCTCTGCGATGCTGCCTGTTGCACTGCCGTGCTTGGCGCGCGGACTACTTGACGAACGTCTTGCCGGTGATCCGCTCAAGATTCTTGTAATAGACCTTCTCGAGATCGGCGGGCGGCATTCCGTACTCGTCCAGGATCCGCAGCGTCTCGCGGATGTACATGGTGCCCTTCTCCGGATCGAACGGGCAGTCGGACGCAAAGATCACCTTGTCCAGGTCGAAGAAGTCGAAGCCCAGCTTCATCGCGCCTTGCGAGGTGAAGGTGGCAGTGTCCGGGTAGAAGTCGTGCTTGAAATAATCCAGCGGGCGCTTCTTCAGGCTCTTCAGCAGGGCGCCGTAGTCCGCATCGGAAGTGCGGGAGCCGAGCTGGTCCCAGCCGGGGCCGACGCGGCCCTCAAGAGTCGGCACGATGGCGCCGAAGTGGTGGACGATGACCTTCAGCTTCGGATGGTCGTCCATGATCTTCGAGAACACGAGGCGCGCCATCATCGCCGCCGTCTCGTAGGCCCAGCCGAAGGCCCACCAGATCTCGTAGAGTGACTTCTTCTCGTCGAGATAGTCGGGGAAGTTGGCGGCGCGAGCCGGGTGCGTCCAGATCGGCACGTCGAGCTTTTCCATCGCCGAAAAGAACGGACGGAACTCCGGCCGATCCAGAGGCTTGCCGGCGACATTGGTGTAGATCTGCGCCCCGCAGGCCCCGAGCTCCCTGATGGCGCGCTCGGTCTCGGCGACGCCGGCGTCCCTCGCCGTCAGCGGCGTCTGGGCGATGAAGCCGCAGAACTCATCGGGATATTTCTGGCACAGCTCGGCCATGCCGTCGTTGCCGATCCTGGCGTATTCGACCGCGAGGTCCGGATCACCCTTCGAGAGAGCCTCGAGAGAAGGCGCCGCCAGCGAGATGACCTGCTTGTAGTCGGGGAAGGAGCCGACGATCCTGCGTCGATGGTCGAGATCGTGCAGCGCCGGAAGCTCGGTCACGCGCTTGCCGAGATCGGGCAGGCCACTGGCCTGCAGCCGCTCGAAGTATTTCTTCGGAAAGAAGTGATTGAAGGCGTCGATGCGCATCATGCGAGCTCTCCGTTTTCGCGGGCCGTCTTGGGGTTGGGGCTGGGAGTCAGGAAGGGGTGGCCGCGCGGTTCGCCATGCCGCCCCGCACGATTTCGTAGCCGATGAATGCCAGGGCGGCGACAGCGGCGGCGACGCCCACCAGTCTGGTGCCGCCGAAGGCGGGGGCCGGCAGCAGGACGGCGGCCGCCAGCACCGCGCAGAGCACCCGGAGCGGGACCGAGATCCGCCGTTTGAAATAACCGACCACCGCGAGCGTTCCCATGAAGATTCCGAGCAGGGCATCGGCGAGGGCGGCGAGAACTGCCAGCCAGCTTCCATCCATGAGCAGCGCTGGCGAATACGCGAACATGAACGGTATGAAGTAGGCGCACCAGCTGAGCCGCATCGCCGTCCAGCCCGTCGCCCATTGGTCTGCCCGCACGATGACGGCGGCCGCGAACGCGGCAAGCGCGACCGGCGGGGTCACCATGCCGAGGATGCCGTTGAACAGGACGAACATGTGGGCCTGCATCGGCGTCAGGCCCGCCTGCACCAGCGCCGGCGCGGCGAGCGTGGCGAGAATGACGTAGACGCCGACCGTCGGCAGCGGGAGGCCCAGGATGAAGGAAACGAAGGCGGTGAGAATGAGGAGGATCACCAGGCTGTCGCCACTCGCCAGGAGCAGTTGCTGGGTGAGCGAGAACGACACACCGGTAATGGTCATGGCGCCGATCAGGACGCCGGCAATCGCGGTGATGATGATGATATCGATCACCGCGCCGCCGGCGCCGACCACGGCGGAAACGATCTCGCCAAACCGCATGCGGCGGCCGTTGTGCTTGATCGCCATCGCCAGGACGATCAGCACAAGCGTGGCGACAAGGGCGGCGTATTGCGCTTCCAGGTTCGCCCAGAGCAACCCGCCGACCAGCACGGCGAACGGGATCAGGAAATGCCACCCGTTGCGCACGACCTTCCAGACCGACGGCAGCGTCTCGCGCGGCTGTCCCAGGATGCCGAGCTTTGCAGACTCCAGGTCGACTTGGACGAACAGGGCGGCATAGAACAGGAATGCCGGAATGATGGCCGCGACCATGACATGGCCGTAGGGCACCTGCAGGTACTCCGCCATCAGGAAAGCCGCCGCGCCCATGACCGGAGGACAGATCTGCCCGCCGGTCGAGCCGACCGCCTCGATTCCCGCGGCCAGCGTGCCCTTGAAGCCGGCACGCTTCATCAGCGGGATGGTGATGGTGCCAACGCTGGCAACGTTGGCCACGGCGCTGCCGGAGATCATGCCGAAAAAGGCGGAGCCGACGACGGCGATCTTGGCCGCACCGCCGCGGAAATGGCCCATCAGCGCTGCCGCGAGCTCGGCGAAGAAGTCGGCGCCTCCGCACCGCGACAGCACCTGGCCCATGATGATGAAGGGAACGACGACCACGGTGGCGATGTGCAGAGTGTTGCCGAGCAGCGCGTTGGTGTCGATCGCGAGATAGACCAGCAGGCGGCTGATCGAGATGGGGCGGCTGGCGAACTGCTCCGGCAGCATCCAGCCGAGCAATGCGTGCGCGCAGAGGAGCAGGACGATCAATGCCAGTGCCCAGCCGGTGACACGCCGGCTCGCCTCGAACACGAGCAGCACAATGATGCCGGCAACGATGACGCCGCTGATCGGGCGGGTGGCAAGCTCGATGATCAGGTCGGGATAGCGGACCGCGACGTAGAAGCAGCATCCCAGGCTGAGCAACGCGAGGATGATATCGATCCAGCCGATCCGGTTCTGCTCGTGCTCGATGACCTGGGCGACGACGGCCTCCTCGCCGGTCGTCTTCGAGGCAAAGGGGAAGGTGAGAAAACAAAGCGCCAGTGCAAGCCCCAGCACGGTGGAAAGCAGCTGCTCGGTGAAAAGGGGGATCTGAAGCCGACCTGGAATATCGAATATCCAGGCTACGACCAGCGCGACAATTGCGGCGCGCATGGTGATCATCCAGGCATTCAACAACTTGCCAGCCACCACATCCCCCGTTCGTTTCGTCGTTCTCGGCTACAGGATGCCGGTGCTGCTCATTGCTCCTTGATGCCCTTTTCCTTGAAATACGCGACGGCACCTTCGTGGTAGGGGACCTGGAGCTTGCTGGAATACATGCGCTCGGTTTTGAAGCCCTTGAACAGCGGCATCATCTTGGCCAGCGCATCCTTCTGCTCCGCGAGGACCTTGGTCAGCGTCTTGATGCGATCCGCCGGCACGTCCTTGTTTGCGAACGCGACGTAGTCGTAGTGCGCCACCGGGATGGTATCGCGCACGCCGGCCAGGTTGGGCGCGGGCGAGACCTTGGCCACGTACCCCACCTTGACGACCTTCAGCATCGCCTCGACCGCGGCGGGAGAATCGTCCATCGGCAGAAAGCGGATGCCGACGGAGGCGTCCGCTTCCGCGACTTTCGCCGAGCCGAGCGCGAAGAACGCCACCTCGACACGGCCGGCAATCAGACTATCCATGCCTCGAATCAGGTTCGGCACCAGCACCGGCTTCATATCATTCACGGTGAGGCCGGCATTGGCCAGCATGCCATCCATCAAAATACGGATCACCTCCTGGCTCTGGTAGCCGTAGGCGACGCTTCTTCCCTTGAGGTCCTTCACCGATTTGATCGGCGAGTCGTTGCGCACGATCATGCCGACGGTGAGAGGAAACAGCACCGAGACGGCGCGCAGGTTCTTGTTCGGCCGCTTGTCCGACGAGCCGACGCCGTAATAGGAATCGTAGAACTCCCGCACGTTGCAGAAGCCGATGTCGATCTCGCCGGAATTGACCAGCGGCACCATGGCG
>DASURA010000301.1:0-7344 GCA_036280295.1 Hyphomicrobiaceae bacterium | reverse complement strand
TCGAGCAAACGATCCGCTTCGCCACCGAGATCAATCCGCACACAATCCAGGTTTCGCTCGCGGCCCCTTATCCGGGCACATTCCTCCACGATCAGGCCGTGCGCGAGGGCTGGCTCGATGCCGAGCACGCCGAGCTCGTCGGCGACAGCGGCGTTCAGGTCGCCCCGCTGCATTACCCACATCTCTCCCATACGGAGATCTTCGAGTCCGTCGAGACGTTCTACAAGCGCTTCTATTTCCGCTCGGGCAAGATCGCGTCGATCGTCGGCGAGATGGTGATGAGCCCCGCGATGATGAAGCGGCGGCTGCGCGAAGGGGTCGAGTTCTTCCAGTTTCTGCGCGAGCGGCGCAGAGCCGCCTCCTAGTCTAGCCGCCGCCCCTGGCCTTCTCCCGCGGCGGCCCCATCAGGATCGGTTGAAACAGCACGGCGGCGGCGAGGGTCGTTAACAGCGACAGAGCCAGCAGCTTGCCCATGCTGGACGTGCCGGGATGGTTCGAGAACCACAGGCTCCCGAATGCCGCAGCCGTGGTCAGCGCGCTGAACAGAACGGCACGCGTCAGAGGGGCGGCCAGCGGGCTGGTCTCGCCGCCGCGCCATGCCAGGACATAGTAGATCTTGAACGCAACACCCACCCCCAACAGAAGCGGCAGCGCGATGATATTGGCAAAGTTGAGCGACATCCCGAGGAGCACCATCAGCTCGAGTGTCACCACGCTGGCAAGCAGCAGAGGCACAAGCGTCAGGAGGACGTCGGTAACGCGCCTGAGGACGATGAGGAGGATCAGCGCGATCAGGGCCACCGAAAGAGCGGCGGCTTGAACGAAGGCCCCGACCACCGTTTCCGCCGACCTCTGGATAAGGATGGGCGTGCCGATGGCATCGGGTGCCACTTCGAGCACGGCGGCGGTGAATCGCCTTAAGGATTCGTTGTCGCGCCGGTCGCCCTTGGGTGCAACCTCGACGCGGGCTCTGCCATCCTCGGCGACCCAGTCGCGCACGAGATCGCTGGGCAGGCTGTTGATCGACACCGGTTGCGCCTGGAGAAGCCCACGCAGCTGCTCAAGCCGAATCTTGAACCCCGACATCAAAGCGTTCTCGGCGTGGACACGGACTGCGCGCTCCGCGCGCGCAAGCGCCATCAACGCGGCTGACAGGCGGAGGGCAAGGGGCGCAAATTTCTCGTCTTCGTCGCTGATCTCGGCGAACGCCTTAGCTGTCTCGCTCAGGGCCTCGATCGTCTCCCCATCGGTCGCCGCCGGCTTCATCTCGACAGGCGCAAGTGTTGGCCCGAGCAGCGCCGCGACATCGGCGATGATCGCGAGCTTGTCGGCCTGGGAGTCGGGCACAAAGCTCTGGATGGTCACCGCGTGCGATACCTCCGGCAGCTGCTCCATGCGCCGGGCAAGCCCTGCTGCGGCAGCAATGGAAGGGGACAGGATGTCGATGGTGTCGGGTGCGGTCGCCGGGTCCTTCATCAGGTCGAGCAACGTCGCGACGGATTCCACCTTGGGACTTCTCAGGTTGAGCGGGTTGAAATCGAACCTGAGGTCCTTGAGCAGCGGCAAACCGGCGATCACTACGCCCCAGCTCAACGCCAGGATCACGCGCCGATGCCGGGCCGCGAAGCGATCGACGGGTGCAAGGGCGCAATAGCCGATCGATCTCGGCTCCCCGGCCGGTCTCAGGACGGCAAGCAGAGCCGGCAGCAGCGTAATGCTCGTGAGGAACGCGATGATCATGCCGGTGCCCGCGATGAGGCCGAGCTCCGACACGCCTTTGTAGTCCGTCGGGAGAAAGGCGAAGAATCCCGCTGCCGTCGCGGCTGCCGCCAGGGCCAGGGGCTTGCCGGCCCCCTTCGCAGCCGAGACCAGCGCTGCCGGCAGGTCGTCGTTCTCGTACCGCTCATGGCGGTAGCGCACGGCGAACTGAATGCCGAAGTCCACGCCGATGCCGACGAACAGCATCGCGAAGGCGACCGATATGAGGTTCAGGGAGCCGACCATCGCCAGGCCGAGCGCCGCCGTGATGGCCAGCCCGACCAAAAGGCTGATCACGACGGCCGCCATCAGCCGGACAGACCGCAAGGCGAGCCAGAGAATCAGGAGCACGGCGCCCACGGTCAACGCGGAGTTAACCAGGGCGCCGTCTGCCAGCGTGCTGAACTCCTCGTCGGCTAACGGGACCGCACCGGTCAAGCGGACCATCACGCCTTTTTCGGGCACAAGGCCAAGGGCTCGGGCAGTGTCGCGGATGGTGCCTGAGGCAGCGGCACCGGGCTCCAGAGAGCCGTAGTCGAGCACCGGCTTGACGTTGATGAAGCGGCGCAAGTCGCGGCGGCGCGGCGCCTCCCCCATCATCAGCTCGCCCCAGGAGAGTGTAACCTTCCGCTTGGCAGCGAGCGCCTCCAGCGTATCGGCGATGCCCGATAGCGGTTTGAGGAACTCGTCCGTTTTAAGCCGGCCCGCCTTCATGCCCACCGGAATGAAGCCAAGAGCACCAGCGAAGCCGCGCAGCGTCGGATCTGCTGCCAGGGTGCCGAGGAAGGGCTGGGCACGTATGACGTGCTCGGCCGCCCGCTCAAGCTCCTTCACCGAGAGGAACATCAGGCCATTCCGCTCGAAGAACGCCCCCCCGTCGGGCCGACTCACGGACTGAAGGAGGTCTGCTCTCTTGGCCAGCGCCGCAGCAAGAGTGCGGGCGGCGCTGTCGGCGATCTCCGGCGTGAGGCCATCCACGACGACCACAATCGCGTCAGCACGCTGTGGAAAGGCTGCGTCGAGCTGCAGCTCGCGCTGGCGCCAGGGCAGCGCCGATGAGATCAGCTGGCTGGTGTTCGTATCGATCGCGAAGTTCTGACGTACGTACGCCACGCCCCCGACAGTGCCGATCACGGCCGTGATGATGACAACCCAGGGGAAGCAGCAGCAGGCTCGCGCACACCTGACAATAACAGCTTCGAGCATATCAGTTTCCAGAGCAGCTCTCCAATTCTCCCCCGTTGCGCACAAAGCCCATACTGCGACAGTTCACAAGGATCATTCTCTATGTCGGAGATTTGATCCACGAACAGAAAGCTGACGCCATCATAGGTAAACGGAATGCTATTGATCGAAGAACATCTGATAACTCATATAAAAGCGGTTTTTGTCGTCTTTTCGCTGGGCAAGGACGAGGGCTTGCTGGCATTGCCGCGCAGCTCCGTGTACCGTCCGAATCGGACGGGGCTGCTTTGACCGCGTTTCAAACGGCGTCGGCGGAGTGCCGCCTACCGACGGGGTCGACCTAGCCTCAGGTCTTCAGGATCGGGTGAGGACATGAAGGTGATCTTGGCCCAGCCGCGCGGCCACTGTGCCGGTGTCGTTCGCGCCATCGAGATCGTAGAGCGGGCACTTGAGAAGTATGGACCGCCGGTCTATGTGCGCCACGAGATCGTGCACAACCGGCATGTGGTTGAAAGCCTGAAGGCCAAGGGCGCACTCTTCGTAGAGGACCTTTCGGAGGTGCCGCGCGGTGCACGCACCATCTTCAGCGCACATGGTGTATCGCAGGCGGTCGAGAACGACGCCAAGGCGCGGCAGCTCTCTGTACTCGATGCAACCTGCCCACTTGTCGCCAAGGTCCACAGCCAAGGGCGGCGCTACCTCGGTCAAGGTCGAACGGTCATTCTCATCGGCCATGCAGGCCATCCGGAGATCGAAGGGACCATCGGGCAGCTCGATGGTCCAGTGCACTTGATCCGCGACCGGCGCGATGTGGACCGGCTCGACCTGCCAGCTGATACCCCCGTGGCCTACATCACGCAGACAACGCTCAGCGTCGACGACACGCGCGCCACCATCGATGCCCTCAAGGCGCGATTTTCCAACATCGTTGGTCCAGAGACGCGCGATATCTGCTATGCGACACATAATCGCCAAACCGCGGTTCGCCACCTGAGCAAGATTGTCGATGTCCTTCTCGTCGTCGGCGCCGCCAACAGCTCGAATTCGAACCGCCTACGCGAGATCGGTGCCGATGCCGGCATCCCGAGCTACCTGGTGGCGGACGGCAGCGAGCTCGATCGCGAATGGTTTTCCGGCAAAGCAACCATCGGTCTGACGGCCGGTGCCTCGGCTCCCGAGGTGCTGGTGGAGAACGTCATCAAGGCACTGGACCGCTTGTTCGGCCCTGTCGAGGTGGCGACGCTGCCGGGCATCGACGAGAAGATCAGGTTCACGCTGCCGGCGGAGCTCGCTACCCAGCCCGCCTCGCCGTCGCGGGCTCTCGACCCGAGTCACGTCTAACGAGGACGACTACGGGTGGGAATCCCTCTCCATCAGGCGCTCTCAATCGGGCTCTACGTGCTGCGCCAGCATCTCCGGGGGCGCAAGCGCTACCCGCTGGTGCTGATGCTCGAGCCCCTGTTCCGCTGCAATCTCGCCTGTGCGGGCTGCGGCAAAGTCGACTATCCGGACAAGATCCTGAACCAGAGGCTCTCGGTCGCCGACTGCATGGAGGCGATCGACGAGTGCGGAGCGCCGGTGGTGGTGCTCGCGGGCGGCGAGCCGCTCCTGCACAAGGAATTGCCGGAGATCGTCAAAGGTGCCCTTAAGAAAGGCAAGTTCGTCACGGTCTGCACCAATGCGCTACTCATGGACAAAAGGCTGGCGCAATACAAGCCGCATAAGCGGTTCAATTGGTCGGTGCATCTCGACGGCGACAGGGGAATGCACGACAAGTCGGTGTGCCAGCCGGGCGTCTACGAGAAGGCCGTCGCCGCGATCCGGAACGCGAAGGTGAAGGACTTCCGTGTCAATATCAATTGCACGCTCTTCAATGACGCCGAGCCGGAGCGGGTCGCCCGGTTCTTCGACGATGCGAAGGCATTGGGCATCGATGGTATCACGGTCTCGCCGGGGTACGCCTATGAGCGGGCTCCCGACCAGCAGCATTTTCTCAACCGTTCGAAGACCAAGCAGCTGTTTCGCGAGATCTTCCGACGTGCGCCAAGGCGACGCGCATGGTCATTCTTCCAATCGCCGCTGTTCCTCGATTTCCTGGCCGGCAATCAGACCTATCAGTGCACGCCTTGGGGAAACCCGACGCGCACCGTCTTCGGCTGGCAGCGCCCCTGCTACCTCCTTGGCGAAGGCTACGCGAAGACCTTCAAGGAGCTGATGGAGGGCACCGACTGGGACCGGTACGGAACCGGCAATTATGAGAAGTGCGCGGATTGCATGGTGCACAGCGGCTTCGAGGCGACCGCTGTGGTGGACGCCGTCAAGCGCCCCTGGAAAATGGCGGCGTTGGCGCTCAAGGGCATCGACACGGACGGCCCCATGGCTCCCGAGATCCCGCTCGATCGCCAGCGCCCGGCGGAGTACGTGTTCTCCCGCCATGTCGCTGAGAAACTAGCGGCAATCGAAAAAGCCGAGACCGGGGCCCAGAAGCTGGACGCAGCGGAGTAGCTGCCGCATCGCCCGTCCTGCGTCGATGGCTACTCCGACGAGAGCGGGCGCCTGGGCAGGGTTGTGCACGAGCGATCGCAGGCAGGCTCCGATATCGGTTGTCCCATCCGATCTCATCCCCGCCAGAGCTGCGGGCGGCAGCGTGCGGGTCGCAGGATCGGCAATCACCCGTATGACGGCGAACGGCAGCCCATGGCGGGTGGCGACAGCGGCGGCAATATGGCTTTCCATATCGACCGCGACTGCGCCGGTCGCAGCGTTGAGCGCTCGCTTCTCGGCCGGAGTGGGCAGCGCCTGGTCGACGCCGGCTATGCGGTACGGGACTGCCGGACGAAGCTCCCTCGTCAGCCGCGCGGTCCAATCGGCATCCGCCCGGTAGAGCATTCCGGAATGTATGACCTCGGTGCCGATCAAGCAGGCTCCCGGCTTCAGGTCATCGTTCAGTCCGCCAGCGATGCCGAAGCTCGCGATGGCTCGACCGCCTTCTGCGATTGCCCGCTCGATGAGCGCGGCAAGGCGGGTTGCGCAGCCACCGCCCGCTACAGTCCTCACATGGGCTGACCTGGCAGCGATCCGTGTCTCCGCGAGGAGGCCCGTCGCGGCGATCACGAAACCAGGCTCGCACCAAGAAGAGCTCACATGCCCACCGAGACGGACCTGGCATTGGCGGCCCTCAGGTTGCGATAGCGCGCCAGCGCCCACAGCGGGAAGACCTTCGGATAGCCGTGGTAACGCAGATAGAAGACTCGCGGAAAACCAGTGGCCGTAAAGCGCGCCTCGTTCCAGAAACCGTCCTTGCCCTGCGTGCGCAATAGATAGTCGACGCCGCGCGCCACAGCCGGATGATCGATCTCCCCGGACGCCATCAGCCCGAGCAGTGCCCATGCCGTCTGCGACGCGGTGCTCGGCGCCGGCGCATGGCCCTTGTAATCGAGCAGGTAGCTCTCGCCGTCCTCGCCCCAGCCTCCATCGGGGTTCTGGATCTCCAGCAGCCATGCGACAGCCCTGGACACCTCCTCCGATGCCGCATCGACACCGGCCGCATTCAGGGCGCACAGCGCGGACCAAGTGCCGTAGATGTAGTTCATGCCCCAGCGGCCATACCAGCTGCCATCCTTCTCCTGCACGCGCCTCAGATAGCCGAGAGACCGGTCCAGCGCCTCGCTGTGGCCCGGCTTGGCGCCGAGCTGCGCCAGCATCGACACGCAGCGCGCCGTCACGTCCGCGGTCGGCGGATCGAGCAGCGCCCCGTGATCGGAGAACGGGATGTGGTTCAGATACTCGTAGGTGTTGTCGACATCGAAGGCGCCCCAGCCACCGTTGCGGCTTTGCAGCCCGAGCACCCATTCCTGACCGCGTTCGATGGCATGCCCGTAGCGCGAGGAGCCTCCTGCTGCCGGCCGTCGCGATGCCCTGTCCATGGCCATGACGACGACGGCCGTATCATCGAGATCCGGGTAATGCGGGTTGGCGTACTGGAACGCCCAGCCGCCCGGTCGCACGCCCGGTCGGCGCGCCGCCCAGTCACCCACCGTGTCCAGGGCCTGGCGCGGTTTCAGCCATTCGAGCCCGCGCTGCGCGGCCTTCTCTGCTGCCGCAGCGCCCACCTCGATCAGCGTGTGCGCGGCAAGCGCCGTGTCCCACACGGGGGACACGCACGGCTGGCAATAGGCCTCGTCCTCCTTGATCACCAGCAGCTTGTCGAGGGAGGCGCGGGCGATGCGGCGGTCCGGATGCTCCGGCGGATATCCTAGAGCGTCGAACATCAGCACCGAATTCGCCATGGCCGGGAAGATGGCGCCGAGGCCGTCCTCGCCGTTCAGCCGCTCGGTCACGAACTGCACCGCCTTGCCGATGGCGCGCTGGCGCGTAGCGGCTGGAAAGAGCGGCTCGGCC
>DASURA010000300.1:0-13062 GCA_036280295.1 Hyphomicrobiaceae bacterium | reverse complement strand
CCATCCCTGACTGCGGACGGCCCGGATGGCCTCAGCGAGGGTCGGCTGGCGGGAGGCTTACCCAAGGGCCGATGATCGTGGCGGCTTGCCCCCGGAGGCCTGTGACCGAAGCGCGTCGGCGAAGGCGGCCACAGCCCGCTTGAACGCCCCCGTCTCGATGTCGGACTCGCGCACGACAAGGGTGGCTGTCGGCACCACTCCCGCCAACATCTGCAACTCGCGCAGTGCCTTGTCGGGCGGGGAGCCGCGGTGCGTCAGGGCGAAGGCCACGTTTGAGAAACCTCGAACCTGCGCTCGAAGATAGGCGCGCAGAGGAGGGGCCGCATGCGATGCCCAGATGGGGCCTGTAAGCACAACGAGGTCGTAGTCTGACGGCGACCCCGCCGGGCCGTCGATGGCCGGCAGGTGTCCCGCCGCACTGTCATAGCTGCCTTTGACGTAAACCCAGAAGCCCGGGTGATAGCGCGCACATCGGATCTCACCGCTGTCGGCGCCCAGCTCCTGCGCCAGCGCCTGCGCGAGGGCGCGCGCCCTTCCAGTCAGGGAGTAGTAGACAACCAGCGCCTTCATGGAACCCCGCGAGAAACGGCTGCCTCCGCAGAAAAGCGTTTGCGTAGAATCATCACCGCTGCCGGTAAGGAGCATTGACGCAGATCAGTGCCATTGCGCTACTTCGCTGGAAAAACCGTGTCCGTGGCCGCCGGTCCAATCGACGTCTGCCGGAGCCCTCAGCCGCAACGGCGAAGACGGAGAATCAAGCCATGGTGACGAGGCGAGAAGCAGGTGTTGGCATGCTGTCAGCTGCCGTTCTTGCGGGCATGACCGGCGCTGCAGCGCAGGACGGCACTATTAGGCAGTTGCCGCCGCCCCGGCTGGAAGGCGGAAAACCGCTCATGCATGCGCTGCAACAGCGCCGCTCCACGCGCGAATACGCCGACCGGCCCCTGCCGCCCGAGGTCCTGTCGGACCTGCTCTGGGCCGCCTTCGGCGTCAATCGGCCGGCGACCGGCGATCGGACCGCTCCCTATTGGCGCCACGTGATGGTGATCGACGTGTACGCTGCCATGACCGACGGCGTCTGGCTCTACGACCCACAGGGCCATTCACTCATGCGGCATATGCCCGGCGACGTTCGGGCCTTGACCGGGCTGCAGGACTTTGTCGCAACAGCGCCGGTCAATCTCATCTACGTGGCGCACGGTGAGCGCCTGCAGGACATCACGCCCGAGGAGCGGCGGCTCTATGCCTCCGTCGACGCCGGCTTCATCGGTCAGAACGTCTATCTCTACTGCGCGTCGGAAGGCCTTGCGACCGTCTTTCGCGGGGCGTTGGATCAGCAGAAGCTCACCGAGCGGTTGCAATTGGGCAGCGGTCAGTTCGTCACCTTCGCGCAGTCGGTCGGCTATCCGAGGTCCTGAGCAACTTCGACCCGCCACAACGGCGACGCTTCCAGGAGGCGTCCTCAAGATCGCAAGAAAGCTGGTACCGCAGTGAGCCCTGGCCGCACTGAAGGATCAGGGTATCCACCGCGACGAAATCATCCAGCTGGCAGAGCAGCCCGAGCTAGAGGGCAGGCTCCTTGAGATCGAGGACCACAGCAGGGACGCGCGGGTCACCCTCTCGTTAGATTAGTAGCTCACCGAGGATCGGCTTCCTCGTACTCAGCTTCGCCGTGCTGGCGCAGTACTTTCCCAAGGAGGTGTCCGGCCGCGCCAACGCCGCCCTGGGCGTCCTCAACATGGGGTCGGCCTTCGGCCTGCAGTGCCTCTCGGGCTTCATCGTCGCCCTGTGGCCGGCCGACGGCGGACGCTACCCGGCCGAGGCCCACCAGGCCGCGCTCGGCCTCAACCTGGTGCTGCAGGCCGCTGCCTTCGTCTGGTTCATCCGCCCACAACGCAAGCCGGCCCTCCACCATCTGCCGGCGCATCCGATCCATGCATTGGCCACAAGCCTCGGACTGGTCCCGGCCGCTGCCCTGTCGTACGCCCGCGCGCGCCACGCCTGGTCCCTGCAGATGGCCCGCGCTTACGCGCAGCAGCAGGCTTGGCGCACCGCGGTCTTCGCGTCGTTCGCTGTCCTGGCACTGTTGGCTTCATCCGTGGGCTCCGCCGTCCTCGGCACCTCTGTTGCGGCCCACGTGATCGAAGGCGCCGCCCGACCCACCGAAACCCGAGACTTCGCGGGTGCAGATCCGCTGCGCTTCAACCAGTCCGCCATGCCGGGCGATGCCGTGCTCCGTTTTCTCCCAAAGGTAGGGAGCGGTCGCGAGCTGATAGAGCGCGCGGTAGGCGGCCGCTGATACCAGCAGCCAGCATAGCGGCATCATGAGCGCCGACAGTGCCAGGCTCGGCTGGCCGCGGCGCAAGGCACTGATGGCTCCGACACCGATCGACACCAGGTAGCCGGCTGCCAGGTTGATCCACGCCACAGTCCAAAGCGTGGCCGCGAGCGGTGGCGTCCCGGCTGATGCCAGAAGCCGGCCCGATGCCACCTGCCAGGCCAGCAGCACGTACAGCAACGGATGTACGAGCGCCGACAGCACCAGGCCACCCATCACCGTGTGGAAGCCGAGCGCACCGCGTATGCCGAGCTCGCCAAACAGCCGCAGCGGCCGGCGCGTGTGCACGAGATAGGTCTGAATCCAGCCTTTCAGCCAGCGCGTGCGCTGTCTGAACCAGCTGCGGAAGCCGACTGGCGCCTCTTCCCAGGTGGTCGAGTCCAGCACCTTGGTACGCCAGCCACGGCGGGCCAGCCGGAAGCCCAGGTCGGCATCCTCGGTCACATTGAACGGATCCCATCCTCCCACGGCGTCCAGCGTCTCGCGGCGGAAATGGTTTGACGTCCCGCCCAGCGGCACCGGCAGCCGCAGCCGCGCCAGTGCCGGCAGGATGGCATCGAACAGCGCCGAATACTCGACGGTGAGCTGGCGCGTCAGCCAGCTGTCGCCCGCGTTGTAGATGTTGAGCCGGGCCTGCACGCAGCCAAGCTGCGGTGGATTGCGGCGGAACACCTCAAGGGCGCGCCGCAGCTGATCCGGCTGCGGCCGATCCTCGGCATCGTAGACAACGATGAAGGCGCCACGCGCAAGCTGCAGTGCATAGTTGAGCGCCTTCGGCTTGGTGTACGGCGGCCGCTCCGGCACGATCACAGTGCGAAAGTGAGACGGCAGGATGAGCCCGAGCACCGCCAGCTGCGTCTCGATATCCGACGCCTCCAGCACCAGCAGGATCTCCAGCTTCGATCGGGGATAGTCGATATCCTGCAGCGCCCGCACAAGATCGGGCAGAACGCCCGCCTCCCGGAACAGCGGCACCAGCACGGAGTACACCGGCAACTCATGCTCCGACGGCGCTGCAGCGGCGAGGCGGCGGCACCGGAAGCGGCGGCGAGGGCGGCGGTATGCGGTGCGCAACACCTCGCCCAGGGCGGCCAGGCGCAGGAGGACAATGCACAGGAATGGCAGGGCCGCGAGCCCCGTCAGCACCGAGATCGTGGCGGCCGGGGCAGCGGCAAGGCCGCCCATGACGAGCCCGCTGGCGATCGCCGCAGCCACCACCTGCCGGGTCCAGACCATGACGCCGCCGGCGGAGTCGACTGGCCGCCGGCGGAACAGGCCGCGCACGGCGAGGTCGATGCGCCGCGCCTGCCCATGCGCCTCGAGCGCAGCCTCGATGCGGGCACGCGTGGCCAGCGCCACCGGCACGCCCAGGGCCTGCAGCATTGCCGCCTGCCGGCGCAGCTGGTTCGGCGCCCGGCTCTCGGCGCATAGCACCTGGCATGGCTGGCCCGCAACAATCGCCGGCAGGCCGACTGCGTCCCAGCTGGCGGTCTCGGCGACGGCCTCAAGGTCGAACACGGCATCCCAGCCCGCCAGCACAAGGCCGAGCTCGCATGCAAGCGCTTGCGCATATGCGGCGGGTGCGACTCCGAGGCCGACCAGCGCCTCGTGCGTGGCAATGCCGCAGCCGGCAGCCAGGACGTGCGCACACTCCAAGGTGTGCGCATCGGTAACGCTGCCGGCGAGAAAGTCGTATTGCCGTGCCGAGGGGCTGTGCAAATCCGGTCGCTGTTGTGGCACAACGACCGGCGCTAGAATGGAGTCTCGAGGGGGCAGGGCGCCCGTGCCTCGCCCGGCACCTGCCCGCGGCGGGTGCTCGCCACCGTCGCTCTGCATCGCCAGTTCGAGTCCCCACGCCGACCCAAAGGTTGCACACGCATGAGCATATCACAGATGATGCGGGCAATGTCGATCATTTTCGCGGTCGGCCTAGCATCTGTCCTTGTGGCGTCGCTGCCATCGGTGGGAGCGCAGGCGCCCGACAGAGACGCATCCGAGTCCGGCGACCGGGAGCCGCCACGTCGCGTCGCCATCAAGTTCCTCACCGACAGCGATTTTCCGCCCTTCAACTACTTCGACGAGGATAACGTTCTCACTGGCTTCAATGTCGATATCGCCCGCGCGATCTGCCTTGAGCTGAACGCCGCCTGCGACATCCAGGTGCGCCCCTGGGCGGATCTGATGCCGGCCCTGACGAAAGGCGAAGCCGATGCCGTCATCGCCTCGCATGCGCCGAGCCCGCAGCTCCTGAAGCAGGTGGAGCTGAGCAAGCCCTACTACTTCACGCCGGCCCGGTTCGCCGCCAAGCGCGACTTGCAGGCCCTTGAGATCACCCCCGAAGGACTGGAGGGAAGGAAGATCGGCGTTGCCAAGCACACCGCCCACGAGGCTTATCTGCGTGCCTTCTTCCGCGACAGCTCGATCCGCACCTTCGAGACGCCGGAGCTTGCCCGCGACGCCCTGATCGTCGGGACCGTCGACCTCCTGTTCGACGACGGCATCAGCCTGGCGTTCTGGCTCAACGGCACCGCCTCCAAGGCGTGCTGCGAGCTGCGCGGCGGCCCGTTCGCGGAGCCCAAATATTTCGGCGACGGCATCGGCATCGCCGTCAAGCGCGACGACCTGCAGCTCAAGGGCATGATCGACCAGGCGCTGCATAGCCTGCGCCAGAGCGGGCGCTACGAGGAGCTGTTGCTGCGCTATTTTCCGCGGCGCGTGTTCTAGTGCGACGATCGATATCTCCCGAGGAGCAGACATCAATGCATCGCTGCCGCACCGTGAACGAGTGCCAGCCTCAGACGGGAGGACACGGGATGGCTTTGGTATCGTCCCAGCGTGCCAGGTACGTCCGTGTCAGCGGGACGGTGCTAAGGCGCTTGGCGATCTGCGCCTGGAATACCATCCAATTGAGCCGCCGGTACCCGATCTCGCAAAGCTGCAAGTAGAACTCCCACATCCGGCAGAAGCGCTCGTCATAGAGCGACCGCACCTTGTCGCGATTAGCTTGAAACCTTCGATGCCAGTGCCTGAGCGTCTCGGCATAGTGGAGGCGGAGGATCTCAACATCGGTTATCCAGAGACCTGTCCGTTCGATGGCAGCCATGGTTTCGGAAAGCGATGGCACGTAGCCGCCGGGAAAGATGTACTTGATTAGCCAAGGCGATGTTGAGCCAGGAGGAGCCATGCGGCCGATCGAGTGGAGCAGACAGACGCCGTCGTCGGTCATAAGCTCACGCATCTTTCCAAAGAACTCGTCGTAGTGGCTTCGACCGACGTGCTCAAACATGCCCACAGAAACGATGCGATCATATCGGCCGGTTTCTTCGCGGTAGTCGAGCAGCTTGAACGCTACTCTCTTGTCGAGCCCGACGGCTCTCGCCCGATCCTGGGAAACGCGCCATTGCTCCTCCGACAGAGTGAGGCCGACAACCTCAACATCGTGCCCCTGGGCGAGGCCTAGCGCCAATCCGCCGAAGCCGGAGCCGATGTCGAGCACGCGCATACCCGGCTTCAGCAGCAGCTTCGCGGCAATTCGCCTCTTCTTGTTCGCCTGTGCGTCTTCAAGACTTTGGTGCTCGCTCGTGAAGTAGGCGCACGAGTACTGCAGGTCGCGGTCGAGAAAAAGCTCGAACAGCTTCCGGTTGAGATCATAGTGATGGGCCACATTGGCTTTTGACTGACCCACGACGTTGTTCTGGAACCAGCTCGGAAGAGCGGCCGCGGCGCTATCGTGCAGTCGGTACATCAGATTGCTGGCGAAGAAATCAAGGACGTCGTAGAGCGACCCTTCGTCGACCGTCAGCAGGCCCTCTGTGTAGGCTTCGCCAAGGTAGAGGTCTGGCATCACGAGCATACGCCGCAAGAGCTTCTTGTCGGCGATCCGTATGCTGGCCACTGGTCCTTCAGTTGTACCGTTCAGGACGTGAGTCCGACCATCCGGAGCGGTTACCTTCAGGCGTCCTGCTTTGATTGGACCCTGCAAAAGCGTTTCCATGTCCTACTCCTACGAGGACTCGTTCCTTGAGATCATTTATTTATTCCGTAGTATGCGCATCCAGATGCGGCCTGGCGAGTAGCTGGGATCCTCTTGACTGACTGCGTTAAGTTTACGCGCCTACCAGCAGACCGAACCCACGGCCGACCAGGAACAACACCGAACACACGACGAGCTGGCCGACGTATACCGCGGTAATATATGTCGTAATCGGGTAGATGGAGCCTCGCAGAACGCTAGCTTCACACATGCGAGTAAAGACCATTGGCTGAATCAGCCAGTATCCCATCACGCCCGCCAGCGCTGCGCCGAACAGCCAGCTCCAGCTTGCGCCCATAAAGCCAAGTGCCGGAACCGCTGCGAATAGGAGAAAGCCGATAAAGCGCCGCATGGGACATCCTCGTACAACTCTGCAGATGAGGGAGCATCGAGTCTACGAGAGGTGGCAAGATCGAAAAATGCAACTTCCACTGGGGCCGCTACGGTCAGCAACAGGAAGTCTGTCAGGGCCAAAAGCGGTAAGTCTCTAACGAACAATGCGTTTCCGGTTCACGTCCACGAACAGACGGGTGCCCAACATCGCTCCATGCGATTGAGTACAGGACCTAGTGTCGTGTCCTTCAGGTTGCGAAATTCTCCCAATGGCGACTTGCGGATTGCAGAGTTGCAAGGCTCGACGCGTCTTCGGCGTCACAGTGTGGCCCTGCCACCGCAGGACGTCCCGCCTCGGCTGCACCCCGCCTCGCCTGCTGGCGATGATCCCGCGGGCAGCGCTATCCCTCCGTCCGGCAAGGCGGTAGATCTAGCGCCGCGTTTGCAGGGGAACACGCACCACAGGGGCCACTTCTCATGTCGGCAGCAGCGGCGGCCTCCTCCCAGTCACGAGCGGTCAAGCCTGTGCAGGAGCAACCGCCCGGGCGATTCTGGCCGCTCACGCTCGGCGCCATCGGCGTTGTCTACGGCGACATCGGCACCAGCCCGATCTACGCCTTTCGCGAGGCCGCCATCATGGCCACCGGGGAGGCCCAGGTCACACCCGCGACCGTGCTCGGCATCCTCTCGCTCATCATCTGGTCGCTGCTGCTGCTGGTGACGCTCAAGTACATCTTTGTCGTGCTGAGGGCCGATTTCAACGGTGAGGGCGGCACCTTCGCCCTGATGGCGCTCGCCCAGTCGGCGGTGAGCCGCAACCGCTGGGTGGTGCTGCTGCTCGGCATCATCGGCGCCGCGTTTCTCTACGGCGACGCCGCCATCACGCCGGCCCTCTCGGTTATGTCGGCGATCGAGGGCCTGACCGTGGTCGCGCCCGGGTTCGACACGTTTGTCGTGCCGCTCGCCATCGCCATCCTGATCGGCCTGTTCGCCGTGCAGCGGCGCGGCACCGCCAAGCTCGGCGCCTTCTTCGGCCCGATCCTGCTCATCTGGTTCGCCTCGCTCGCCGCCGTCGGCATCCTGCACATCGCCCGGCATCCGGAGGTGCTGGCCGCGTTCAACCCCGCGCACGGCGTCTTCTTCCTGGTGCACAACGGCTTCGTCGGCTTCGCCCTGCTCGGTCTGGTCTTCCTTGCCGTGACCGGATCGGAGACCCTGTATGCCGATCTCGGGCATTTTGGCCGGCTGCCCGTGCAGACGGCCTGGCTCGGCGTGGTGCTGCCGGCGCTGGCGCTCAACTACCTGGGCCAGGGCGCGCTGGTGCTCGGAAATCCGGTGGCAGTGGAGAACCCGTTTTTCCGCATGTTTCCCGACTGGGCGCAGTGGCCGGCCGTCCTGCTGACGACGGCGGCCACCGTGATCGCCAGCCAGGCGGTGATCACCGGGGCCTACTCCCTCACCCGGCAGGCGATCCAGCTCGGCCTGCTGCCGCGCTTCAATATCCTCCACACCTCGGAGGAAATGGCGGGGCAGATTTATCTGCCCCGCGTCAATTGGCTGCTGTTGGCGGCGGTGCTGCTGCTGGTCGCGGCGTTCCGCAGCTCCAGCGCGCTGGCGTCTGCCTACGGTGTCGCCGTGACGGCCGCCATGATTATGACCTCCCTGATGGCCTTCGTCGTGCTTCGCCGGCTCTGGCTCTGGCCCGCGTGGTGCGTCGCGGCGCTGCTCGTCCCGCTCCTGCTGATCGAGCTCGTCTTCTTCAGCTCCAACGCGATCAAGCTCCTGCAGGGTGCCTGGCTGCCGTTCCTCGTCGCCATCTCGCTCACCGCCGTGATGCTCACCTGGCGCCGCGGCACCGCGATTCTCAATGCCAGCGAGCGCGCCCATGCCGACCTGCACCTGGTGATCGAGAAGCTGGAACGCAAGCCGCCGCTGCGCGTCAGCGGCACCGCGGTGTTCCTCACCGCCACGCCCGAGGCAGCACCCAGCGCGCTGCTCCACAACCTCAAGCACAACCACATGCTGCATGAGCGCAATATCGTGCTCAGCGTGAAATCGGCGCAGCGGCCGCGCGTGCCCAACGCCGAGCGCATCAGGATTGAGACCCTGTCGGAGACCTTCATCGCCGTGACCCTCACCTACGGCTTTATGGAGACGCCTGACGTCATGAAGGGACTGCAGCTGTGCCGGCACAAGAGCCTGAATATCGACCCGCCGGCCACCTCTTTCTTCCTCTCGCGCCGCACCTTGCGCCCCTCGCCGCGCTCGAAGATGTGGCGCCCGCAGGAGAAGCTGTTCATCTGGCTCACCCGCAGCGCCGAGAGCGCTACCAGCTACTTCCAGATCCCCTCCGACCGGGTGGTCGAGATCGGGACGCAGATCATGATTTAGGTTTCAGATTTCAGGGATTACGTTTCAGGGACACGCGGCTCCTTCCTGAAACCGGATCCCTGAAACCTCGGCTCATGCTCCCACCCAAAGACCAGCTCAAGATCTGCTTTGCCCACGCCGCCTATCGCCTTGGCGAGCGCTTCGCCCTGCGCAACACCGGCATCGCCCACATCGAGGTCCGGAGCGCCGAGGAGCTGACGCAAGCGCTGCCCGGCGCAGACGTGCTGGTGGCCTCCATGCTGTGGCGGAACGAGCTGGCCAGCATCGCGGGCAGGCTGCGCTTCATACAATCGATCAGCGCCGGCACCGACCACTACGACAAGGCGCTGCTTGCCAGCCGCGGCATCCGCCTCGCCAGCGCCGCCGGAGTCAACGCCGAGGCCGTGGCAGAGCACGCCATCGCCCTGATCCTGGCGCTCGCCCGGCGCCTCCCCGAGGCGCGCGACAACCAGCATGCCAGGCATTGGCGCGGCATGATCGGCGACCGCGCCCGGCGGGAGGAGCAGTTGACCGGCAAGACACTGCTCATCGTCGGCCTCGGCCGTATCGGCGGGCGGTTGGCGCGGCTCGGCAAGGCGTTCGCCATGCGCGTGATCGGAACGCGGCGCGATCCGGCCGCAGGCGCAGCGGGCGCCGATGCCGTCCATGGCCACGACCGCCTGCCCGAACTCATCGGCGAGGCCGATGTCGTCGCTCTCACCTGCCCGCTCACGCCCCAGACGCAGGGGCTGATCGGCGCGACGGCGCTGGCGGCCATGAAGCCGTCGGCGCATCTCATCAACGTGGCGCGCGGCCGCGTCGTCGATGAGCCGGCGCTGATCGCTGCCCTGCAGAACGGGCGCATTGCCGCCGCCGCGCTCGACGTGACGGCGGAGGAGCCGCTGCCCGCCGCCTCGCCGCTGTGGGCGATGCCCAACGTGCTGATCACCCCGCATTCAGCCGGCGAGACCCGCGCCTACGAGGACGGCGTGATCGACCTGCTGCTCGAGAACCTGGAGCGGCAGTGGCGCGGGGAGGAGCTCGTGAACGGGGTGGTTTGAGCGTGCACGGGGCAGACCCCTCGCCGCACCCTGCGGCTCTTTCTTTGACATCGTAGCGAGGGGTCTGACCCCGTCACCGCTCAGCTGTCGTAACGCGCGAACTGGCCGTACGGCCTGAACCGCTCCAGATACTGCGGCACCACGCTGGCCATGGCGTGTGGGGCGGCGATGCCGAGCCCACGCAAGGTGCGGCCTTCCTTGATGGCGGCCTCCGAAACCACATTGGGCTGCGTCAGCATGCGCACCTGGTCCACGGTGATCGGGCGCAGACTCTGCGGCAGCGGCGACGTGAGGAACGCGCCCACCTGCGCCGCCCAGAACGGGACCGGCAGATACCACTTGCGGCGACCCGACCATTCCTGCACCAGGTCCAGGAGCTGCCGGAAGGTGACGACGTCTGGCCCACCCAGCTCGTAGATCGTGCGTGCCTTGGCCTTGCCGCCACAGGCTGCGGCGATGGCCGCCGCCACGTCGCCGACATAGACCGGCTGGAACCTGGTCTTGCCGCCGCCGATCAGCGGGAGGAACGGGTTGAGCGGCAGGGCCGCCATGGCGGCGAAACGATTGAACAACTGATCCTCTGGGCCGAACACAACCGACGGACGCAGGATGACCGCGGTGGGGAACTCGGCCAGCACCGCGGCCTCGCCCGCCGCCTTGGTGCGGGCGTACCGCGCCCAGGAGGTGCGGTCGGCGCCGATGGCGGAGACGTGCACGAAAGTCCTGGCGCCAGCCTCCTTGGCCGCCCGCGCGGCGGCGCGCGCGCCGGCCACGTGCACGGCATGGAAGCTCTGCCGCGCCGCGCGCGAGAGGCAGAGGCGGCATTCGGCCAGGATGCCGACCAGATTCACCACCGCGGTGGCGCCGTCGACGGCCTGGCGCAGGGAATCGGGATAGCGCAGGTTGGCTTGCACCGGATAAATCTGGCCCACCGCGCCCATCGGCTGCAGGTAGCCGGCAAGGTCGGGCCGGCGCGTGGCGCCGCGGATGCGCCAGCCTTCAGCCGCGAGCCCGCGCACCGCATGACGGCCGAGGAAACCCGAGCCGCCGAGCACGGTCACCACGCTTCCCTGCTCCAGCCGCGAGGTCATGGCCGCCAGCCCCCTGCCCGATATTGCATCGCCGTTGTATCGCCGCAACGACCCCCAGAGGCCCCAAGGAGGTGACGTCACGGCGCTCAGGCTATCCCTTAGCTGCGCCTGTGGCCGCTGTGAAGCTGTCAGCACTCCGCGTCGGGTGCGCAACATGCGCGCAATTGACAAGCCCACAAACCAGCCCTAACAAACGCCCACCCAACCCGAGCCTGCCCAGGTGGCGGAATTGGTAGACGCACTAGTTTCAGGTACTAGCGGTGTAAAAGCCGTGGAGGTTCGAGTCCTCTCCTGGGCACCATCCAACAGCTACGTTGCTGTTTCGGGTTTAATTATCCCATATTGCAGGCGGGCTCGGGCATCCCACGATGCCGGCGTGACCATCGGCGGGTTGTTGCTCGCTATCAGGCGCTCACTCGGCCTCTTTGGAACATTGGCCACCGCACCGCGGTCTTGACTTGGCGCTCTCATCCCGGCGCTGGAAGGATTTTGATGCGCGCGGGGGAAGACCGCGGCAACAAGCATACGGGTGGCAAAACGGATGGTGCCGGCCCTTTGGGCCAGGCACCTTCCATCAGCCGCACAGAGGCCGGCGGCAGCAACTCCCCGCCCGCCGCACCGCGGCGCTGGATGCGCATCGCGTGCTTGACGAGGCTAGCCTCTTCGGCTTGGCGCCGCCGCCATAGCGGCGCCATAGTCCGCGGGCGGTATAACCCTGTCGCATGGTACAGCTGGGATGGGCCGGCGTGGTCTGTAGTGACTGGGCTTGGCATGGCGAAGGCATGTGCCATAGGGACCAGCGGGGAGCGGCTTTCGAGTCGCTCTCCGTCGCTTGAGGGCGCGGACGCGGCTCAAGGCGTCCTGCAACGCCATGCCGCCGGACAAGACGTTGGTCCGCCCGTCCCGACGGCCATCACTGTGCTCCCCTGTTCTGCACCGATGGCATGCGCGGGGCGGCACAGCGTACGCTGCTGGTGCCCTGGCGGGCACGATTCTGCCGAATCGCCCCACCGCGCCCGGCCCAGCTTCGGCGTCACGCAGGGCGGGGCGAGTGGTCCTCGATACCGGTGACGAGCTACTGCAGGGCGCGTCCAATTGGCTGGCCGCCGGCCTGCAGGTTGGGCGTCACGATGTTGAACCAGAAGGACCCATTCAGGTTCGTGAGGTAGCCAAGCAGGTCGGCGAGTTGGTGCGATCACCGTCCACCTTGACTGTTCCGTCGGCAATCTACGCCCTGCGCGTCGCCAAGACGTGCTCAACCATGGGCCCAACTACGCCGACAAGAATGCCGATGCAACGGTTACGTTGGATCGCTCGACGCTCAGCGACATTCTTGGCAAGAAAACGAATCACCTCGGGCCTTGGATCGCAGACCTCGGCCGGCAATTTGGGCAGGTACCACATCATCTCCGCGGGTGCTTCGGAAGATCGATTTCATTCCGCTTTTCAGCGAAGACTATTATCTGATCGGCAAACGCGAAACGATCGAGCGGTCGGATGTTGCCGCAATCGTGTCCGTTCTCAAGTCCAGCTCATTTGCCGACATTGTCGGTGGCATTCCTGGCTATGACACCTCCAGCACCGGCCAGGTATCGAACATTGGCGACCTTATAGGCGGACCTGCCTGATGACAGATATTCCGTCATTGTCTGGCTTGCAGATCTGACAATTCGCGCAAAGGGCGCGCAGACGGCGGGCTAATGCTCGCGATACCGCCGCTGCGCCTCGGTGATGTAGTCGCGCTGGATCGGCACGGCATCGCGCTTGCGCGCAAGCTGCATCTGGAAGACCAGCTGGCTGCCGGTCAGGAACATCATCTCCGCGCTGAGCAGATAG
>DASURA010000299.1:0-2205 GCA_036280295.1 Hyphomicrobiaceae bacterium | reverse complement strand
GCGAGGCCGGCGGATTTCACGAAGCCGGCAATCGCCTGCTCCGGCGCGTTGACGCGCGGGCCCTTGCGCTCCTCGGAGAGGTCCGGCGACTTTGCCGGCACGCCCTCGACGACGAGCGTGAGCCGTCGCGGCGTCGCGTAGGCCTTGGCCGCACCCGCCTCCAGCCCCTGCGCCTTCAGGCCGTCCGTCACCAGCCGTTTCAGGTCCTCCGCGGCCCGCCCTTGCATGCGCGCCGGAATCTCCTCGGAGAACAGCTCAAGCAGGAGTTCAGCCATTGATCTTCTCCGCAGACATAGGTCTCTCCGCTGACCAAGGGCGCTGCGCCGATCCCCCTCCCCCTTGTGGGGAGGGGCTAGGGGTGGGGGGACTCCCGACCTTCGATGCTATTCTGCAATCGACCTGATCGGGCGTCCCGCCGTCCCCCCCGCCCTCTCCCTCCCCCACAAGGGGGGAGGGGACGCTGTGGCGGCCGGCGTGCCCTGAACGACGCGATGACCGAGGCTTGCGCGGGTATCGAAGACGAGTGAGCCGACGGGCTTTCTTTCGCAGTCGCTCCATAGCGGAGTCTGGATCGGGCAGACCGTACGTTGTCTTGCCGTCTTCGGTCAGAAGTCCTAGAGCCATCTGAATAGCAATTTCGGTGCCGCCGATATTGTCGAGCACCTCGTGGTTCCAGAATCGCAGCACGCGGTATCCCTGCGACTCGAGCCAATCCGTCCGATGCTTATCATTGGCCATCGCCTTTGGCTCGCCATGCTGGGAGCCGTCGACCTCAATGATCAGCCTAGCCGAATGCTCGCAGAAATCGGCGATGTACGGACCGATTGGCGCCTGCTGTCGGAACTTGAGGCCGCGCCGATTGAGCTCACCCAGGTAGGACCAGAGCTTGCGTTCTGCCGGCTCCTTCTCGCGGCGCATCCGGCGCGCCCGCTCGCTCATCAGGTTGGTCATGGCACGACCTCTACCCGTCGGGATCACCGCTCCGGAATGCGATCCACCGTCGTCACGATGGCGAAGCGGTCGGCCAGCGCGGCCAGGGCGGCGCGGTGCAGGGCGTCGGCGGAGACGATGCCGCCCAGCGGGTCGGGCAGGTCGCGGGTGGCGGCGGCGTCGGCGGCGACGGCGGCCTTGTAGCCGAGGTCGAGGGCGGCGCGGGCGGTGGAGGAGACGCACATGTGCGTCATGAAGCCGGCGATGACGAGTTGGCTGCGGCCGAGCTTTTTCAGCGTGGCGTCAAGGTCGGTCCCGGCGAAGGCGTTGGGCAGCGGCTTCGACACGATGCTCTCGCCGGCGGCCGGCTTCACCGCATCGATGATGGCGCCGTTGTGCGCATCGAGGTCGAACAGGGAGCCGGCGCGGCCCTTGTGCTGGACGTGAACGATCGGCGCTTCCGCCGCGCGCGCCTTGGCCAGCAGGCGTGCGAGCGCATCGACCGCGGGGGCGATGCCGGGGAGCGCCAGCTTGCCGTCGAGGTATTCGTTCTGAGCGTCGATGATAACGAGCGTAGCTGTCGCCAGCGGCGGCGGCGTCAGGTCGGCACCGGACAGCTCCAGCAGGGTTTTGGGGGTGGCCATGTCGGGGGTTTCCTTGAGTCAGTCGTTATCAAGTCTAGCCGGCGGTTGCCGGCACGGGCTGCAGGACCGGGGCCGGCACGATGCTGCGGGCGATGTCGTCAGTGGCCCCGGTCGCCATCAGGTAGCCGAGCCCCACCGCGATCAGCGCCAGCGCGAACCAGAATATGGGACGAGGCTGCTGCCGCGACAGCACCCATGCCGCAATGATCAGCGGCACACCGAGGATGACTGCACCGGCGATCTTGGCGGGGATCATGACTTGCCAAGCGCTATCGGCGGCTCGCCCAGGATGGGTTGCAACCGTCTGAGCTCTTCGCGAAAGCCATCCTGCCACGGAAACGTGCCTGTCTTGTCAGGCCAAACGAGCTGGCGGAGCGGGAAGCCTTTGCGCTCATAGTACCAATCCGTCCAGGTCGTGTAATCGTTCTTCACACTCGCAAGCCGCGAATCGACATCCAAGAACACGACATCGTAGCCTTCAAGAAAGCCCTCATAAGGGCGGCCCTGCTCGAAGACCTCTCCTGCGACGCATCGGCGAGCGTATTCGTTGATGACCCAACCGCCGACTTTCTGTGCCAATCCGAACACCAGCAGCTCGGGGCAGCCGCACCGATCTGTGATGCCGGCCGAG
>DASURA010000298.1:0-17160 GCA_036280295.1 Hyphomicrobiaceae bacterium | reverse complement strand
ACGTTGTCTCCCGCGAGAAAACCGCCGTATCACAGTTTGATTGACAACCGGGCATCGCTTGAGGCCTTTGCTCCGCCGATGGTCGCGAGGGAGAGCGCAATGGAGGTGGACTACTACGCGGGCCTGGCAAGGGACCTCGTCGCCCAGTACCCCAATTGGGTGGCCTTTTTTGCCCTCATCCTGGCATTCGGCGAATCCATTGCCTTCGTCTCCCTGTTTCTGCCGTTCTGGCTGATGCTGGTGACCATCGGCTCGCTCGTTGGCGGACCGGGAAGCTGGAACTTCTGGCTGGTGGTTATCGCTGCCGGCACCGGCGCCGCGCTTGGCGATTGGCTCTCCTATTGGCTCGGATATCACTATCACGAGCGTGTCCAGGCCATGTGGCCGCTCAACAAGCACCCGCATCTGATCGAGAACGGCAAGCTCTTCTTCCGCCGCTGGGGCACGGCCGCCATCGTGCTCGCCCGGTTTACCGGACCGCTGCGTGCCAGCGTGCCGATCGTTGCCGGCATTGCCCAGATGCCCATGCTGCTGTTCCAGGTCGCCAACTGGTCGTCGGCATTTCTGTGGTCGGGCGTTCTGGTGTATTTCGGCGGCATAGGCCTGGATACCCTGCTGTTCCTGTGGAACGCATTCTGGGGCTGGCTCATGCGCCTCCTTGGCTGAGCGATAGGCTCTATTCAGCGGCGACATGGTGCGGAAAGCCGCCAAGGCGACGGGAATCGCCGTCGGCATAGCCGTACTCGTTGGCTTGATTCTCATGGAAAGGCCGCCGAGCCGCATCAACCCGGCGGTGTTCCAGGCGTTCCGGGACATCGAGGGCGCGTGCCTGTGGGAGCCATGGCGTATGGCCGGTTGTCGGGGCGCGCTCGATGCGAGCCGCCTGTGCCATGGCGCCCGTGCCGACGGCGATCGCTGTACGCCTGTCCAATATTATTGCCGGCTGGAGCAGCTTGGATTTGCCCTGCCGCCCTTCTGGATGCCCGGCGAGCCGGCGGCGCTGGCCGATCCCTGCGGGACGCAGTAGGCGCGACCCGCTGACGCCAAAAGGAACATTTCAGGCAGTTTGCCCGCGCTCGCTGCCCCGTTTTCCCTCGATTGCCCTTGTCGTGTGGGCCTTGCCCGCTTACACCGTGTGCACGCGGCGGCATGGGGCAGACCTCACGTCTCCAGCACAGATAATAATGTCATCACAGGTCTCCTCCGGAGCTCCGGCGGGAAGGCTGACCCCGACATCACGAGAGGTTCAACATGGCCGTCCGGTCAGAGCGCAACGTTGAGAAGCAGAAGAAGAAAAATCGCCGCGCCATCCCGCGCGCGAAGGTCAACCGCATCCAGGGCAATACGCTGGGCGCGCGTCAGCGGCTGAAGAAGCTGGCCGGCAAGGCACGCGCCCGCAAGGCTACTGCGGCCGCCACTGCCCAGCAGTAGGCGCGCCTGGAAGTCAGAAGTCAGAAGTAAGAAATCAGAAGTTAGAATGCGGTCACTTGCAGCATCGCTTCTGATTTCCGACCTTCCGGCCTTCTACCCTTGCCAGCGGCTGGCGATCTTGCCGAGATCCGGCCGCTCGCGCTCCTCCTGCCTCTCCTTGGCAGTGCCGATATAGATGTAGCCTGCGACCTTCTCGTTCTCGGCCAGCTTGAGCGCAGCCCACACCCCGGGGCTGTATGTGTACCATTCGGTGAGCCAGCAGGTGGCGAATCCCATGGCATTGGCGGCGAGGCTCAGGTTCATACAGGCGGCGCCGCATGACAGCACCTGCTCCCACTCCGGCGCCGCCGGATTGGGTGTCACCCGCGAGATCACCGCCACCACACATGGCGCCCGCAGCAGGCGCGTGCGCTCGGTCTCCAGCCGCATCGCCGACGGCGGTTCCTTCTCCTCGGCCCGGCAGGCCCTGACCAGCACCTCGCCGAACGCGGCGCGCGCCTCGCCCGCGAAGATCACGAATCGCCACGGCACCAGCTTCTTGTGGTCCGGCACCCGTGACGCCGCGGTCAGGATGGCGGTGAGCTGCGCGGGGCTCGGGCCCGGCTCGCCCAGCATGCCGGGCTTCACCGACCGGCGTGTCAGCAACAGCTCAAGTGCTGGCTCAAATGCTTCCGAGCTCATGTTGATTCCGGAGTTGATTGCAGACTCATCCCTCGCTCAGCCGCGCCGGCTGCGAGTATAACTGGTGGGGCACGAGTACCCGCGTTAGCACGACGGGCTGAAGGAATGCAAAGATTGCACCGCTGCCTGAGCCTGGCCGCCCTGGCCTTCATGGCATCCCTGCTCGCCGCAGGCGGCGCCTCGGCTGCGGACGGGGCGTCGGTCATGATCATCTTCGACGCCTCTGGATCAATGGCCGGCCTGCTGGAGCCCAAGGGGCGCCAGACCAAGGTGGCGATGGCGCGTGAGGCCCTGCGCTCGGCGCTCACCCACGCCAGCCCGCAGACCAGGATCGGCGTGGCGACCTTCGGGCACCGGCGCGGCGGCTGCAGCGATGTGGAGATCATACGCACACCGCAGCCGGTCGACGCGAATGCGCTGACGGCGCCGCTGGCCCAGCTCAGGCCGCGCGGCCGCGGACCGATCGCTCTTGCCCTGCGCGAGGCCGCCAAGCAGCTGCCGGCCGGCGATGCGACGGGTTCCACGAGCCGCTCCACCGGTCCGCGCAGCGTGATCCTGATCCACGACGGGGCCGACAATTGCCAGCAGGACGTGTGCGCGGCCGCCGTCGAGCTCGGCATGGCCGGCATTGCCGCGCATGTGGTGAGCCTGGGCACCTCCGCCGACGATCTCGCCAAGATGGCCTGCATTCCGCAGGCGACCGGCGGGCGCCACTTCAAGGCCGAGACGCCTGAGCAGGTCGAGGCAGCCGTGGCCGAGGCGGTGCGGATCGCCAGCGGCGAGCCCGGGGCTGTCGCCCTTTCCCCCGGTGCCACTGCTCCACCATGGGCGACGCAGGACGCCCTGCCGGTTCCCAGCTCTGGGCCGGCGGCGCTGCACCTCAGAGCCCTGTGGGCGCCAAACACCGAGCCACTGGGCATGCCCTTGCAGTGGACGGTCGCGCGCAAGGACGACCCTGACACCATCCTGTTCGATGCCTGGACGTCCAATCCGGTGGTTCCGATCGAGCCCGGCGCGTACATCGTCAGCGTGCGCGGCGCGCTGTTGTCCGCGAGCCGGACAGTGACGGTGCGCGACAACCGCCCGATGGCCGTCCCGATCGTGCTTGGCGCCGGACATATGCGCGTCCGCGTGCTCACACAGCGCAGCAACGTGCCGCTCACCGACGCGGTGGTGACTGTCAGCACCGCCGACGGGGCGCCGCTCGCGGTGTTCAAGTCTGCCGACGCCCAGGCCCTGCTGCCGCCGGGCCGCTACCGAGTGAGCGCCGAGGCTGGGCTCGTCCGCACCGAGCAGGCGGTCACCGTCGCCGAGGGCCGTGCCGCGCAGGTGGACCTTGCCTTGAATGTCGGTCGCCTGGAGCTGACCGCGCTGGCCCGCAAAGGGGCCGCCGACAGCTTCGAGGCGCCGCTGTTCGTCATCATGGAGGACGATCCTCCACGCGGGCGGCGCGAGGTGGCCCGCTCGGCGGCGAGCCAGGCCGAGTTCGTGCTGCCGCCGGGTACCTACTACGTCGTCGCTCGCCAGGGCGGCGTGGAGGCGCGCGAGCGCCTGGAGATCGGTCCGGGCGATGTCGTGCGCCGCACGGTGGATGTCGCGGTGGGCCGTCTTGCCCTCACCACCGTCGCGCCTGGCACGATGGCCGGCAATGCCGTCACCTACACGATCAAGCGCATCGATGATCCGGGCCAGGACGCGATCTGGACCAGCCGGCCGACGCCGATCCTGTTCCTGCCGGCGGGACGCTATCGCGTCGAAGGCCGCTATGGCATGACCAACCTGGCGGCCGCGCGCGATGTTGAGGTCAAGGCCGGCCAGACGACGCAGCTGCCGATCGAGCACCAGGCTGCCACCTTGCGAGTGCGCCTGACCGGCATCGGTGCCGGACTGGCAGAGGTCGTCTGGGAGGTCCGGGACCAGACCGGGCGCACCGTCTGGTCCAGCAGCCAGACCGAGGATGCCGCGGTGGTGCAGGCCGGGCGCTATCTGGTCACCGCCGATACCAACGGGCGGCACGAGCAACGCAATGTCGAGCTCCGCTCCGGCGACAGCGCCACGGTGCAGGTCCGCGCCGATTGAGGGAGGAGGCGATGGACAAAGGCTCTGGGCACAACCGCGCACCAGCGGAGCTGCAGCAAGCGACCATGCCTCGCCATCCCGGCTCCAGCTCCGACTGGCTCCGCAAAGGCCCTGCGGGTTTTCGCCGCACCGGAATGGCGCTGTTGGCGACCATGGCCCTCATCCTCAGCCTCGCCGCCGGTCACGCCGTCGCCCAATCCGCGGGCGGATGGCAGACGACCGCGCCGCAGCGGCCGAGCAAGGCGCCAGCGGGCAACACCACCGTGGTGCCGCGCACCACTGGCACGGCCCAGGCAACCGGCGGGCGCGGGTTGCTCTCCATGTCGGCCTATCTGACCGACAACAGCCCGGCCATCACGCAGGGACTGGTGTGGCGCGTCTTTCGCGAGAATGCGTCCGCGGGCGGCAAGGCCGTGCTGGTTTCCTCGCATCGCGATGCGACCCCCACCCTGAAGCTGGAGCCGGGCAGCTACTACATCAACGTGGCGCTGGGCCGGGCCAACCTGACACGCAAGATCGCCATAGACGGCAAAAAGTCGCTCAAGGAGCGGTTCGTGCTCAACGCGGGCGGGCTGCGCCTCGTCCCCGTGCTCGCCAACGGCGAGCCGGCAAACGCCAAGCTTGTCAGTTTCGACGTCGAGTCGGATGAGCGTGACGAGTACGGACAGCGCACCAAGGTCGTGTCCGGCGTCAAGGCCGGCGTGGTGCTGCGCCTCAACGCCGGCCTCTACAGCATTGTCAGCAGATACGGCGACGCCAATGCGGTCGCCCGAGCCGATGCCACCGTGGAGGCGGGCAAGCTGTCCGAGGTGACATTGCCGCATCTTGCCGCCAGGGCCGGCTTCCGGCTCGTCACGCGCGGTGGCGGCGAGGCCGTCGCCGACACGCAATGGAGCATCACCACGCCGAAGGGCGACCCCGTCAAGGAGAGCAGCGGCGCGCTGCCCACCCACTACCTGGCCCCTGGCGACTATGCGGTCCGTGCCAAACATGCCGGTCGGGTCTATCATCGCGACTTCTCCGTCAAGGCCGGCGATGACATCGTCGTCGAGGTCATCATGCCGTGAGAGGCGAAGGGGGCAGACCCCCGCCGTCACGTCGCCAATAAAAACCAGGGTGCAGCGAGCGATCTGGCCCTTTCCAGCAGGAACGAGCGCGCGAATGACCGGGACGGCAGAATCAGAGCACGCAGGCAGGCATGCGCAGCGCGGCGTGGCGGTGGTCACCGGCGGCAGCCGGGGAATCGGCGCGGCGACGGCGATCGGCATGGCGCGGCACGGATGGGATGTGTGTCTGAGCTACGTCTCCGACGGCAAGGCTGCGGCCGAGACCGTCGCTGCGTGCGAGGCGACCGGGGTGCGAGCCGTCGCCGTGCGTGCCGATGTATCTGTTGCCGCCGAGGTGACGGCCCTGTTCGCCGCCGCCGATCGCCTGGGGGCGGTGACGGTGCTGGTCAACAACGCCGGCATCGTCGGCCCCAAGGCGCGCGTCGACGAGATGTCTCCCGAGCGATTGGAGCGCATGATGGCTGTCAACGTCACCGGCAGCATCCTGTGCGCTGGGGCCGCCGTCCGCCGCATGTCCACCCGGCACGGCGGGCGCGGCGGCACCATCGTCAACATCTCGTCCGCTGCGGCGCGCCTCGGCGGCTCCGGCGAGTACGTCGACTACGCCGCCTCCAAGGGGGCCATCGACACCCTGACCGTCGGGCTGGCCAAGGAGGTGGCAACCGAGGGCGTGCGCGTCAACGCCGTCCGTCCCGGTCTCATCGACACCGAGATCCACGCCAGCGGCGGCCAGCCGGACCGGGTGGCCCGGATCGGGCCAGGGGTCCCCATCGGCCGGGCCGGCACTGCCGCCGAGATCGCCGCCGCCATCGTCTGGCTGTGCCTCCCCGCATCCTCCTACGTAACCGGCGCCCTCCTCGACGTGAGCGGCGGCCGCTGATCCCGTCGCCCGCCACCGTTATCCCGCGGATTTGACCGCCCCGGCGCTGGCCAGTATCGAGGACCGAGCTTCCCAAATCGCGGCGTGCCGGACCGGCCGCCTGCGTAGACCATGAAGGCATGCGACACCGATGACCGGCTCCGATCCCAAGCAACCGCCACGCCAGCGCAAGCCCGCAACGCAGGTCGTCGAAGCCGGCCGCGATCCGTTCGCCCATCACGGGTTCGTCAATCCGCCCGTCTACCGTGGCTCGACGGTGCTGTTCCCCTCGCTGGAGAGCTATGAGAAGCGCGATCAGCCCTACGTCTACGGCCGCCGCGGCACGCCGACCTCGGAAGCTCTGGAGACCGCCATTGCCGCGATCGAAGGCGGCGCCCGCACCTGGCTCGCGCCATCCGGCGCCGCCGCCATCGCCACCGCGCTCCTCACCTTCGTGAAGGGGGGCGACCATATTCTGGTCGCCGACACCGTCTATCAGCCGACGCGCAAGATCTGTGACGGTCCGCTGAAGCGCTTCGGCGTCGAGACCACCTACTATGACCCGACCATCGGTGCCGGCATTGCGGCGTTGATGCGGCCCAACACGACGCTTGTCTTCACCGAAAGCCCCGGCTCGCTCACCTTCGAGGTGCAGGATATCCCGGCTATCGCCGTGGCGGCGCACGCTGGCGGCGCGCTGGTCGCCATCGACAACACCTGGGCGAGCCCGCTCTACTTCAAGCCGTTCGCGCATGGCGTCGACATCTCGATTCAGGCGGGCACCAAGTATATCGTCGGCCATGCCGACGCGATGCTGGGCGCCGTCACCGTCACCGAGGCGCTGGCCGGCAAGCTGGTCACAGAGGCGGGCGACCTTGGCATCTGCGCCGGCACCGAGGAGATGTACCTGGGCCAGCGTGGCATCCGCACCATCGACGTGCGGCTGGAGCGGCACTGGCGCTCGGGCGTCGAGATCGCAGGCTGGCTGGAGCAGCGGCCCGAGGTTGCGCGCGTCATCCACCCGGCCCTGCCCAGCCATCCGCAGCACGAGCTGTGGAAACGCGACTTCCTGGGCGCCTGCGGCCTGTTCGCGATCGTGCTGAAGCCATGCCCGAAGGCGGCGGTGGCGGCCTTCATCGACGGTCTCGAGCTGTTCGGCCTCGGCGCCTCCTGGGGCGGCTATGAGAGCCTGATCCTGCCGTTTGACGCCGCCAGGATCCGCTCCGCCACGGCCTGGCACCCCGAGGGGCCAACCGTTCGCCTGCATATCGGCCTGGAGGACGTGGCCGATATCAAGGCGGACCTGGAGGCCGGCCTCGCCCGCCTGGCCGCAGCGGCCGCGTAAGTCAGGACGGCCCGTCTCCCCCGCATCGTCAACGCATCGTCCGCAACCTGGGTAATCGCCCAGGCAACTGACGATCCGTGCTGCGATATATTCCTTTTCGGCCGCAGGGCTTCTCCCCCGATCGAGCGTCCGGATTGCATCGGAGCTCCGCCGGACACGATCGGGACGCTCGGCAGCATCGGAGCCCTGCGGCCGCGATTTCCCGTAGGGTTGCAATAAGCGCAGCGCATTGCATCGAGAACGGCCATATCGGTGCAATGCGCCTTCGGCTTATTGCACCCTACAGTTGCCCTACGGCCCCAGGATGAAACTGCCGTTGACGATGAACAGCAGGGCGGCAAGGCCGCCGAGCAGCCCCTGCTTCCTCGGGTAGGCCGAGGCCGCAAACGGGATCGCCACCAGCATCAGATGCGGCAGGACCGCGGCCGAGGCGAACAGCATGTACTCGCCCGGATAGACCAGAAAGAAGAACAGCGCCCGCAGCAACGCGCAGCAGGCGAGCCCCAGCATCAAACCGGCGGTGTCGCGCGAGATCTTCCCGCGCTGCCGCGGCAGCAGGCTCACGGCCAGCGCCGCGCCGGCTACAAGCGCCAGCGCCGTCGTCAGCGGCGAGCCGAGATAGCCCATCAGCCCCGGCGGAAAGTCGCCCATGTAGTTGTCTCCGGCACCCCACGTCGCCTCGATCGACGGCGCCGCAATGGCGAAGAACAGCCAGCGCGTGGCGAAGTCATAGACGGCCGCAGCACTGAGCTCGTGCCGCGCCAGGTAGTAGAGCAGCATGCTGAGGTGCGAGGCACCCTCCGGATCGCCATCCCTGGGAACCAGCCAGCCGTTGACGACGAGCTCCAGGAACAGGAAGGCCGCCGGCGCTGCCAGGGCGTGGCACGCGATCCACCAGTTGCGGCGGAGCTGCCGGCGTACGTTCCAGCCATGCTGCACGAGGGCGTCAACTGCAGGAATCGCCACCAGGAAGGCGGCAACGATCTCGTTGAGGCAAGCCAGAAGCAACAGCCCCGTCAGCAACGCCGCGTCGCGCAGCGACCACGCCGTGCGCAGGCGCAGGTAGACGGCGATGTAGAAGGCGGTGAGCGTCGTCGTGACGATCTTGGATTCCTCGATGCTGGAGAAGTACCAGACGCTCAGCGCACTGGCGTAGACGATGCCCCACAGCAGCGCATGCCGTCGCCCGCCTACTGCCTCCAGCGCACCGATCGCCGCCCACACCCCGGCAGCGCCCACGGCGGCGAACAGCGCCTTGAACAGCAGCTTCGGCGCGATCCAAACGGTCAGCGGCGCCAGCAGCTTCAGCCATACCGTGACCATCGCGGTGGTGAGCGGGTGAAAACGCGTCAGCCGGTCGACGGGACCCTCCATCAGCATGGCGTAGAGATGCGCGTCGGCGCCGAATACCAGCGTGGCGTCGCGCGCCTGCAGAATGACCGCCGACAGCCAATAGAGGCCGAAGGCGGCAAGGGTCACCGCCAGCCGAAAGGGGACGACCCGGGAAGCCCCGGCGTACGGGTCGCCGTGCGGACGTGGAATGTCGGCAGAGACGACGCTCATGATTGCACGCTCCCGCTCACCGGTCATGCGACGGCGGCTCCCGTCCGCATGCCAGTAGTCTCCCCGCCAAGTGTATCCCAGCCTCGCATTCTGGCCGCTGCAAGGTGAACGCCAGCCGGACTGCGCCTTCATCGACCGTTCATGGTGCACGGGCCTACTTGGCCGTGAACCACTTGTCGTACAGCCGCTGGTAGGTGCCGTCCTCGCGCAGTCGGAGCAGCACCACGTTCACCTGCTTGCGCAAGGCGCCGTTGCGCGGGAACACGAAGCCATAGTCCTCCTTGCGGAACGGGGTGCCCACCAGCTGCACGCGCCCCTGGCCCTCCTTGGCGGCGTAGTAGAGCAGCACCGGCTGATCGAAGACCACCGCGTCCACCTGCTTGTCGGCGAGCGCCTGATACGCGTCCTCTATCTTGCCCACCTCCGTCACGTCGGCCCGAAGATCGCGCAGGACGGTGGCAGCTGTGCTGCCGGCCGTCGTCGCCACCTTCTTGCCGGGCAGATCGTCCGGCCCGTTGATGCCACCCTGGATCTGCTGCACCGTAAGCGTCGCGGCCAGCTGCGCGGTGTAGAACGCCACGAACACCACGCCGATGAACATCCACAGCAGCGCGACAACGCGCGCCAGCCACTGCCGCGGCGCGTGCTCGGCCTGCGCGATCAGGGCAGTGGCCGCCCAATAAAGCGCGTGCAGGATGCCGGGATAATAATCCTTGGTCGGGATGATCCCGTCTATCTTGTGGCGCTCCAGATACCAGACGATGTGCGCCGGCACGACGATCAGCAGCGCAGCGATGCCAATCCAGACCAGGATCGCCCGCGAGAGCAGCAGGCTAATCAGATCCCAGAATGGGTTGGACTCGCCGTCGTGGCCGCGGCCCCGCACCATGATCTGCAGGCCGGAGTTGAGGATCGGCTGGGTGAAATCGAACTCGGACTCGCGTGTGGCGGTGATCGAGACAGCGGCAACACCCACATCCGCCTTGCTGTCCCGAATATCCCCGAGCAGCGCGCTCACGTTCGGCGCAACGTGGAACTTGCTGTCGAGCTTGAGCCGATTGGAGATCTCGTTCCACAGCTCGATGCTGAAGCCGGACAACTCGCCGCCAGGCTGATGCTCTACAACCAGGGGCGGCAGTACGCGCGTCACTACGCGCAGCTTCTGCGCGTTGCCGCCGGCGGTTTGCGCGAGCGCCGCCGACCACGGCGTCGCCACCAACACCAATAACGCTGCCACAAGCCCAGCGCAGCCGCTCAGCCGCGCCGGCCGAGCCACCACAATCGACATATCCTTGCCCCTCGGATCAAACGGGGTCAGCCCCCCAGCCACCTGCTGCGGAATGCGGCTCAACGTCCGGGTCCATGGTCTGACCCCGTCTCATCCCGACGTTGAAGCGCCCACAGCGGCTAGTCCCATAGTCGACTGCGGATTTTGTGGCAATGGAGTGAGCGTGGGTACAATCGGGCGCAAGGCGCATTGTACCCCCGCACTGGATCACTTCCGGAACAGGCCGCCCAGGAAGCCGCCCTTCTTCTGCTCGGCTTCCAACATCTCCGGCGGCGGGGCGCCGTACGGACCGGTGGCCTGGCCCTCGGCCGGCTTGGTGAACTGGGACGGGTCACCGCCGACGCGGCCGGTATTCTTGTCGGCCTCGCTCTCGCGCGACAAGCTGAAGTTGAAGTGGATGCTGGGCACGCCCTTGATTGGCGAGTCAGGGTCGTTGTCCTTCACCTCCACGACCAGGTCGGCCGAGGCGCCAAACACCACGTCGTCGTTCATGTGGTCGTCGGGGGCCACATACAGCGCGGTGACCAGCTCGCGATAGCCCGGTGCGCTGATCAGGAAGTGGATATGCGCCGGCCGCTTGCCGTGCCGCTTCTGAGCGAGCACCATCTTGCCCACCGGGCCGTCGAGCGGGATGTAGTAGCCGAGCGGGCGCACCGAGCGGATCAGAAACTCGCCGTTGTCATTGGTGCGGAAAACGCCGCGGCAGTCTACGTTATCGATACCGCTCTGGAGGTCATAGGCGCCATCGGCGGCCGTCTGCCAGACCGTGACCATCGCATTGGCCAGCGGCTGCCCCTGCGCATTGGTAACGCGGCCGAAATAGACCACCTCCTTGCCGTCGGTCTTCCTGGCGATCTGCTCGCCGAAATTGAAGACCGGCGTGTTCTCGCGGAAGAACGGTCCGAGCAGGCTCGCGCCCGTGGCGTCCTCGATCTTGGTCTTGTCCTGCATTACGTCGACGAGCTTCGACAGGCCCACGGTGTCGGACAGGAGAATGAACTCCTGGCGAATCGGGCTGCACATCTGGCCGACCTTGGTCAGGAATTCGATGCCCGCCTTCCATTCGCCAGGTGTCAGCTTCACCTCGCGGGCGAAGGCGTGCAGGTGGCGCACAGCGGCCTCCATGATCTCCTTCATGCGCGGATCGGGCGTCGTCGACATCTGCTCGATGACAGCGTCGGTGATGTTCTCGGGCGTGTAATCGCGCATCCTTGTCTCTCCCCTTGGGGCTGCAGTCGCCTATTGTCGGCTCTCAGGCAATTGAGCACGTGTCGGAGGATCGTTCTACCGAGCCGGTCAATATTCCGCAGGTCCCCTGGCCGCGACCTTGTCACGGCACGGTCGTCCATGTTCTCCCAGCTTGTCAAGCGAGGGGGGAAAGCGCGGCTGTCATGCCCTATGGCCCTGTGGTGGGCCTTGCGCAGAGTGCGTGGCATGCGGCGCGCGATGCCGTGGGGCCAGGCCCACTACTTCGTCAGCCGGCGTCGACCGCCGTATTGCGCCGCTTGGCGCGACCGCGCCTTGATGCGCGCGATCCGAGCCCGGGCGGCCAGACGCGCCTTCCTCGCTGCGGCATACGCCTTGATGGCGCTGCGGCGGCGAATCCGGCGCCCGTCCGAACGCGTCCGCGGTGCAGAGATCAAGCCCGCAACCCCAACAGCCCCCCGGCACTCGCTGCCTGGTCTCACGTTGGTCTCGGTCTCACTCACGACATAGTGCAGATTGCATACGCGCACCGACGGCGGGAGCCGGCTGCGCTCGAACAGGTCGTAGGCCTCCTTGAGATTGGCCCAGAATCCGTCCCACTCGCTGTTGGCATGGGCGGCCAGCTTCTCGTCCGTCATCCGGAACGGAAAGGCGTGGACCTGGATGTGCTTCTGCCCGTTCGCCAAGGCTGCCCGGCTCAGGCGGAAGATCTCCTCCATGCTGGGATCGGTCATGGCGAAGCACCCTGTCGATGTGCAGCCGCCGTGAAGGAGGACGTAGGAGCCTGTCCGGCCGTAGGCACGGTCGAAGACATTCGGATAGCCGATATCCAGCGACCGCCGCCAACGGGCGCTGTGGCGCATCTGCCGCCGGCCGATCGCATACAACCCTTCGGGGCTTTGCTTGTCGCCTTCTCTGCGCTTGGGGCCCAGCGTGCCCGACCAGTTGCAGATCAAATAGGTGGTGAAAAGCTCGAAGCGCGCACCGGCAGCCATCCAGAGCTCCAGCTCCGCCTCCTCCTTGAAGATGCGGATCAGAATCGGATTGCCGAGCTTCAGGCCGCGCTCGGCGAGCCGCGCTTCAAGCGGCTCGGCGGCGGGCGCCTCGGCAGCGAGCTGTGCCGAGCCCGGCTTGCCAAGGCTTGTCTGCGGGCCGTCTCCAGTTGGCGTGTCGTTTACCTCGACTCGCGTTGCGTCGTCAGCGGCTGCCGCAGGGCCAACCCTCCCAGCCGTGGCGATGCCGAGCAGTAGAACCGCCCGCACCAAGGAGAAGACTCGGCTTTTCACGCGCAACCCCTGCGTCTGCCACGCGATGCTGCCTCAGCCGATGCCTAATTTTTTGCAGCGGCTCAAGCCGGGAAACTACTGATTTGACGGTAGGGTGCAACAAGGCCGAGCCGCCTTTTCCGGAACGCGCGCCGCATCGCTGCCGCGACGGATCGGTGCGATGCGTTTCGCCTGTCGCACCCTGCCGCATTCCGCTGTCGTCGGAACAGTCGCTTAACACTGAGCAGGCATAATCGGCGCAATTCAATCCCATGGCGGACATTCCTCGGTTGCGTTGTTCCGCTGCCGCCGTCCGTCAGACGAAAGACGCCTATGCATAACCTCGGTCGCCTCTGCCTGTGCGTGCTGATCAGCGCAGCGCTGGCGCTTCCTGCGGTCGCGCAGGCAGAGCCAGGGCGCATGGTCTGGGGTATCAACGGTCACCCGTTCACGGCCTACCCCGGCACCGGCATTGCCCAGCAGATCGACTATGTGCAGGAGCTGGGCATGACATCCTACCGTGTCAATATCACGAGCCCGGCCCAGGCCTCCGAGCTTGCCGCGCTCGTCAGCGCCGGCAAGGCGCGCGGCATAGACATCCTTCCAGTCCTGACGCCGCAGCTTGATCTCGACAACGGCAGCACCGAGGGCCTCTACCGCCAGGCGTATGACGTCGCCTTCCAGCTTGTGTCGCGCTTCAAGGACGACATCCGCGTCTGGGAGCTCGGCAACGAGCTCGAGAACTATGCCATCATCCGCGCCTGCGAGCCGCGCGATGACGGCACTCAATACAATTGCGCCTGGGGACCCGCCGGGGGAGTCGACCCGCTCGACTACTATGGGCCGCGCTGGGCCAAGGTGAGCGCGGTCCTCAAAGGCCTGTCCGACGCCACGACAGCTGTCGATCCCGGCATCCGCAAGGCCATTGGAACGGCCGGGTGGGGGCACATCGGCGCCTTCCAGCGCATTGAGAACGATGGCATCCGCTGGGACATCTCCGTCTGGCACATGTACGGCCAGGATCCGGAGTGGGCCTTCAGGACGCTGGCCGGCTTCAAGCGCCCGATCTGGGTAACGGAGCTCAACCACCCTGGTGGCAGCGTGCGCAGCTCCGAGGAGCAGGCGGACGGCCTCGTTCGGGCCATGACGCGCCTCAGCCAGCTGCGAACGACCTACAATGTAGAGGCCGCCTATATCTACGAGCTGATGGACGAGCCCTACTGGGCGCCCAGCACTGAGGCCGTCATGGGCCTCGTCACCATGCGCAAGGCCGGCAAGGGCTGGCGGCCCGGCGAGCGAAAGCCGGCCTTCCACGCAGCGCGCAAGCTTGTCGCCGCCGGCACCGCCTGGCTTGATCAGAGCCGGGATTGCCATGGCAATCCCCTCAATCGCCTGAGCCAGCCCGCGGCGATCGAGGTGTCCTACGCGTACTGCCTCGCGCTGGGACGGCAACCGGACGGCGCCGGCTTCAAGGCCTGGACGGCAGCCCTTCAGAAGGGCACGAGCGTGCCGGATATGCTCCAGAACATGCTGGCGTCGGAGGAGTTCCGCGCCACCCACGGCGCCGCCACGCTTGATGACGCCGGCTTCACCCGGCTCCTCTACCGCGTCCTGCTCAACCGTGAGCCGGATGACGGCTTGGCCGGCTATGTTGCACAGCTTGAGCAAGGCGCCATCACCCGCAGCGGACTCGCCAGGCGCATCCTCGACTCCGCAGAGTTCGCTTGGCGACACCCTGTGCTGGCGCCGGCGACGCGCTCGGCACGGGCCGATCCGCCGGCGGCGAATTGAGGTCGCGCCATGACGCCTTCGCTCGGCGGGATCCTCGTCATGGTCGCCCTGCTCGCGCTGGGTCACCGGCTTGGCTCTCCCATCATTGTCGGTCTGCTGGCCGCCCTGCCGTTCGGCTCGACGGCGATCGGTACAGTTGGCGCCCTGGGCGGATCGTCACCCCTGGTATATGTGGCGTTTGTCCTGATGCTGCTTGCCGCCGTGGCAATGCAGCAGCGCTGCCTCGATCGCTTGTGCACCGTCTTCGCCCGCCACTGGACGGCGTGGGTGGTTGCTGTGCTGATCGCCTATGCAGTGGCAGGCGCCGTACTGTTCCCGCGCCTGTTCCAGGGGCAGACGCTGGCGCTTGTGCCGACGCCAGAGGGCGTCAAGGAGCTGCCCCTTGGCCCCGCCTCCTCCAACATCACGCAGACCGGCTATTTCGTGCTGGGCGCGCTGACGTTCTACGCCTTCGCGATCCTCGTTGACAGCAAGGCGCAGCTCGATGCGGTACGGCGCGGCTTCCTGGCGTTTGCGGCCGTACACGCCAGCCTCGGCATCATCGATCTCGCGGGCAAGATGTCCGGCCTCGGCGATATCCTGTGGCCGATCCGTACAGCGTCCTACACCTATCTCGTGGAGGTCGAGGAAGCGGGCTTCTGGCGCATCGCCGGCGGCTTCTCGGAGGCGTCCAGCTTCGGCAGCGTCACGCTCGGCTGCCTGGCATTCAGCTTCGCCTACTGGCGGGTCACCCGTTCCCGCCCGGTGCTGGCACTGACGATCGTTCTGCTCTGCCTCCTGCTGCTGTCGACATCGAGCACCGCCTACGCCGGCTTTGCCATCATCACGGCCTTCGTCGGCGCGGCGATGGCCTTGGCAGCGCTGCGCGGGCGCCTGAAAAGCCCGGACCTCCTGGTGCTGGCCGCCGTCTGGCTCATGCTCATCCTTGTGCTGTCGCTCTATCTCGCCAACGAGCACCTGTTCGATCCGATTGTCCACCTGTTCGAAACGATGGTGCTCAACAAGGCCAGCTCCGAGTCCGCGCAGGTCCGGCAGTACTGGAACGCCCAGAGCCTGCAAGCCTTCCTCGAGACCTACTGGCTCGGCGTCGGCCTGGGCAGCTCGCGCGCGGCAAGCTGGCTGGTGGCTGTCATCTCGCAGCTTGGGCTTATCGGTGCTGTGCTGATCGCCGGGCTGGTCGGGGTGCTGATCGCTGATGCGGCGTCGCCGCAACCGTCCCACCTCGACCGCGAGACGCTGGCCCTGGTGTCGGGTGTCCGCGCCGGGGCCCTCGCCTCGCTCGCCGGCGCCAGCGTCTCGAGCGGCTTCGCCGATCCCGGCCTCCTGTTCTTCATCGCCTTGGCCATCGTCTGCGTCTACCGCCGCCCTCGAGGGCTGCAACAAGGCGCAGGCGCGTTGCACCGAGACCGCCCGGTGCAAATGCGGCACCAACCAATCGGCTACCCCCGCTTTGCCTATGGCGCCTCCCGCCACCGCACCCCCTAGCCCCGCAGAGGACCCCATGGCCAACTGCACGGCCGATGCCAAGCCCAGGATCGACGTTGCCATCCCCTGCTACCAGTACGGCCGGTTCCTGCGCGAATGCGTGGAGAGCGTGCTGAGCCAGGATGTCGACGGCATTCGCGTGCTCGTCATCGACAATGCCTCCACCGACGACAGCGTCGAGGTCGCGCAGCAGCTGGCCCTCGAGGACAAGCGTGTCGAGCTCATCGTCAACCGCACCAACATCGGGCCGACGGCCAACTACAACAAGGGCATCGAATGGGCGACAGCGGAATACTTCACCCTGCTCGACGCCGACGACATGCTGGCGCCGGGCTGCCTGCAGCGTGCGCTGCCGGTCCTGGACGCGAACCCGGAGGTCGGCTTCGCCTATGGCTTCGAGGCTTTGCAGCTGCCGGATGGAAGCGTGCGCCGGCCCGCCGGCGAGACGGATCGGGCACCCTGGCAGATCATTACCGGCTGGCGCTTTATCCAGGACGCCTGCCGCATGCCGCGCAACTTCGTTGGTGCACCGACAGTGGTGCGCCGCACGGCGGTGCAGAAGCGCGCCGGTGCCTACCGCGCCGAGCTGCCCTACTCCGACGACCTGGAAATGTGGCTGCGGCTGGCCGCGTACGGCGGCGTGGCCAGCACCGGCCGCGTGCAGGGCATCCGGAGGGTACACGCCCAGCAGCACTCCACCGCCTTCCGCAGCGCCATGGCACGCGACTTCCGCGAGCGCGAGAAGGCGTTCGTCAGCTTCTTCGCGCATGAGGGGCACGCGCTGCCGGAAGCGAAGCCGCTGCTGGCCAAGGCACGGCGCGGGCTCGGTGCGCACGCCTACTGGTCGGCGATTTCCCACCTCTGTCGTGGTCACTTGCACGATGCCGGCGAGCTGCTCGCCTTCTGCCTGAGGCGGCGGCCGACGACCGCCCTGCTCCCTCCCTTCGGCTGGCTGCTGCGCATGGACCGCCCGATGCACCGCATCGTCGACGTGGCACGCGAGATGCTGCGGCGACTGCGGACACCTCTGCGGAACGCCGCGACACCAACACATGATCCGTATCAATAAGAAAATGCCATAGGACCCAGGCCGCATGGAC
>DASURA010000297.1:0-13270 GCA_036280295.1 Hyphomicrobiaceae bacterium | reverse complement strand
GATTCCAACCATGGCGACGACGCAGCTCAACACCTATCGCAGTGGCCCCGACGAGCGCGGCTTCTTCGGCCTCTACGGCGGCCGCTTCGTCGCCGAGACGCTGATGCCGCTGATCCTGGACCTGGAGCAGGCCTATAGCGCGGCCAAGGCCGACCCCGCATTCCACACCGAACTCGCCAACCTCAACACGCACTACGCCGGCCGGCCGAGCCCGCTCTACTTCGCTGAACGCCTGACAGAGCACCTCGGCGGCGCCAAGGTCTACTTCAAGCGCGACGAGCTGAACCACACCGGCAGCCACAAGATCAACAACTGCCTGGGCCAGATCCTGCTCGCCCGCCGCATGGGCAAGACCCGCATCATTGCCGAGACCGGCGCCGGCCAGCACGGCGTCGCCGTGGCCACCGTCTGCGCCCGCTTCGGGCTGCCGTGCGAGATCTTCATGGGCGCGGTGGACGTGGAGCGGCAGAAGCCCAACGTGTTCCGCATGAAGCTGCTGGGCGCCAAGGTCAACGCCGTCACCTCCGGCGGCCAGACCTTGAAGGATGCCATGAACGAGGCGCTGCGCGACTGGGTGACCAACGTGCGCGACACCTACTACATCATCGGCACCGCCGCCGGCCCGCATCCCTATCCCGCCATGGTGCGCGACTTCCAGTCCGTCATCGGCAAGGAGGTGCGCGAACAGATGATGGCGGCCGAGGGCCGGCTGCCCGATACGCTGGTGGCGGCCATCGGCGGCGGCTCCAATGCCATCGGCCTGTTCCACCCGTTTCTCGACGACGAGCGCGTGGCGATCTACGGCGTCGAAGCCGGCGGCAAAGGACTCGACGTGGAGAACGGCCACTGCGCCTCCATGACCGGCGGCAAGCCCGGCGTGTTGCATGGCAACCGCATGTATCTGTTGCAGGATGCCGACGGCCAGGTGCTCGAGGGCCATTCCATTTCCGCCGGCCTCGATTATCCCGGCGTCGGCCCCGAGCATTCCTGGCTCAAGGACACCGGCCGCGCCACCTACGTCCCCATCACCGACCGCGAGGCGCTGGACGCCTTCCAGATGTGCACCCGCATCGAGGGCATCATCCCGGCCTTGGAGCCGTCGCACGCGCTCGCCTACGTCAAGAAGCTGGCGCCGACACTGCCCAGGGACAACCTCCTGGTCATGAACATGTGCGGCCGGGGGGACAAGGACATCTTCGCGGTTGCTGGGCATTTGGGAATGGAGATGTAGGCTGGGTCAGGCCCGAAGGCCGTAACCCACCGTTGGCAGGCGAGACGGTCAATGGTGGGTTACGCCGTTGCGCGGCTGACCCACCTACGATTTGAGAATGGCGCACATGACACGCATCGACCGCCGCTTCGCGGCACTGAAAGCCGAAGGCCGCAAAGGTCTCGTCACGTTCATCACCGCCGGCGACCCCGACTACGAGAGCACGCGCCAGATCCTGGCCGGGCTCCCCACGGCCGGCGCCGACGTGATTGAGCTTGGCATGCCATTCTCCGACCCGATGGCCGATGGCCCGGCGGTGCAGGCCTCGTCGCTGAGGGCACTCAAGGCCGGACAGACCATGCGCAGGACGCTGGAGCTTGTGCGCGATTTTCGCATCAGGGACCAGGACACGCCGATTGTGCTGATGGGATACTACAACCCTATCTACGCCTACCCGCGTGAGCGCTTCCTTGATGACGCAGCGGCGGCCGGCGTCGACGGCCTGATCGTTGTTGACCTGCCCCCGGAGGCCGACGATGAGCTGTGCCTGCCAGCCAGGGAGCGGGGCATCAACTTCATCCGCCTCGCGACGCCGACGACCGACGCCAGGCGGCTGCCGGCAGTGCTCGCCAACACCTCGGGGTTCCTTTATTATGTCTCGGTGACGGGCATCACCGGCTCGGCATCGCCCGAGGTGAAAGCCGTCCACGCCGATGTCGCGCGAATCAAGAAATCGACGGCGCTGCCGGTCGCGGTCGGATTCGGTATCAAGACGCCGATCCAGGCGAAGGAAATTGCTGCCGGCGCGGATGCCGTGGTGGTGGGGTCGGCGCTGGTGGAGGCAATACGTAACACCCTGGGACAAAAGGGGGAACCGACTGGAAATACAGTCCCCGCAGTCCTAAGTACTGTGCAAGGTTTGTCCGGCGCCTTGCAGTCCGGTTAGAACGAGCCGGGTAGAACGGGGTCAGGTGGAAACGGGGTCAGACCCCTCGCCTGGACATCGAGTTGAATTTCAATGCGCGGAGGCGAGGGGTCTGACCCCGTCGACAAGCGTACGGGCGACGGGTCTGCCGCCGTCGTCATCCCTGGAGGGAGCTGTTGGCGTGAACTGGATCAGCAACTACGTCCGCCCGAAGATCCGCAGCCTGCTGCCGTCCTCGAAGCATCAGATCCCCGAAAACGTGTGGATCAAGTGCCCCGAGTCCGGGCAGATGGTGCACCACAAGGATCTTGAGGCCAACCAGTTCGTCTTTCCCGGCTCCAACTACCACGTGCGCATGAGCGCACAGCAGCGCTTCCAGCACTTTTTCGACGGGGGCGAGTACATCCGCATCCCCGTCCCCGATGTCGCCCACGATCCCCTGAAATTCCGCGACGGGCGCAAGTACGCAGACCGGCTGAAGGCAGCCAAGACCGGCACCGAGATGGAGGATGCGGTGCTGGTCGGCGAGGGTCTGCTGGAGGGCCTGGCCGTGGTGGCTGCCGTGCAGGATTTCCGCTTCATGGGGGGGTCGCTCGGCATGGCCGCCGGCGAGGCCGTCATCACCGGCATGATGCGCGCGGTCGACAAGCACCTGCCGTTCATCCTGTTTGCCGCCTCCGGCGGCGCGCGCATGCAGGAAGGCATCCTGTCGCTGATGCAGATGCCGCGCACCACCATCGCCGTGCAGAAGCTGCGCGAGGCGCGCCTGCCCTACATCGTCGTGCTTACCGATCCAACCACGGGCGGCGTCACCGCCTCCTACGCCATGCTGGGCGACGTGCACATAGCAGAGCCCGGAGCGCTGATCTGCTTCGCCGGCCCGCGTGTGATCCAGCAGACCATCCGCGAGCAGCTGCCCGAGGGCTTCCAGCGTGCCGAGTATCTGCTGGAGCACGGCATGATCGACATGGTGGTGCACCGCCATAACCTGCGCACCACGCTGGCCAAGCTGTGCCGGCTGATGACGGCGGGCGGCGCTGTTGCCAAGGCGGGTGCCGAGCGCGGCACCCACCACCTCAACGGCAGCACGCTCGACGGTCGGACCATCGAGACTTTGGCGCGGGCCTCCGACGTCATCGACGCCGAGCCCGTCGACGACAGCCAGCGCATCGAGATCCGCCAGCCGGAAAAGCGCGACAGCGAGCCCAAGACGCGCACGGTGCGCGATATTCACAGCTAACCATCCGTCTTCCCCGGGCACGATTGCGCGAAAGGCGAATGGGGAGTTGCGAATGGCTCGAACCATTCGCAACTGACCATTCGACATTCGCCCCATCTGATCATTGGACGGACCGGAAATAAAGCCATGCGCACGAGCGACGAGCTGCTGGCCGAGCTGAAGCACCTGCATCCGCAGCTGATCGACCTTTCGCTCGGCCGCCTGGAGGGGCTGCTCAGCAAGCTCGGACATCCCGAGCGCCGGCTGCCGCCCGTCATCCACGTCGCCGGCACCAACGGAAAGGGCTCCGTCACTGCCTTCCTGAAGGCCATGCTGCAGGCAGCCGGCTCGCGCGTGCACGTCTACACCTCCCCGCATCTGGTCCGCTTCCATGAGCGCATCGTGCTTGCCGGCGCTGACGGAAAGGCCCGCCCGATCGGCGAGACCGAGCTGGTGGAGCGGCTCACCGCCATCCAGCGCGTCAACGCGAGCGAGCCGATCACGTTCTTCGAGATCACCACTGCCCTGGCGTTGCAGGCGTTCGCGGAGACACCGGCCGATGCCGTGATACTGGAGGTCGGGCTCGGTGGGCGCTGCGATGCCACCAACGTCATTCCGCGCACGGCGCTCAGCGTCATCACGCCAGTCTCGCTCGATCACGCCGACAAGCTGGGCGCCACCGTTGCCGAGATCGCCTTCGAGAAAGCCGGCATCCTTAAGACCGGTACCACCGGCGTGATCGCCATGCAGGTGCCCGAGGCCTTGGAGGTGATCCGGGCAAGGGCACATGAGGTGGTGGCCCCGCTCTCCGTGTGGGGCGAGGATTTCGAGGCCTTCGAGCAGAACGGCCGGATGGTGTTCCAAAGTGCCGAGCGGCTGCTCGACCTGCCGATGCCGGCACTGATTGGCCAGCACCAGATCAGCAACGCCGGCACCGCCGTCGCCGCCGCGCTGCGGCTGAAGTGGCTCGGGTTCACCGTCCCCGCCATCGAGCAGGGGTTGCGGCAGGTGCAATGGCCCGCGCGCATGCAGCGGCTCGATGACGGCCCGCTGGTGCAGTTGCTGCAGCCAGGCTCCGAGCTTTGGCTCGACGGCGGGCACAACCCTGCCGGCGGGCAGGTCATCGCCCAGACGCTGGCCGAGCTGGAGGAGCGGGCGCCGAAGGAGGTCAGCCTGGTTGCCGGCATGATGCGCAACAAGGATGCCGGCGCCTTCCTGGAGAACTTCCGCGGCCTGGCCCGTCGCATCGTCACGGTGCCGATCCCGAAGGGCCCGGAGGCAGCCTACGCCCCGGACGAGCTGGCTGCGGTTGCTGCCGCCAGCGGGTTCGAGGCCACACCCGCAACTGACATCGTGTCGGCCCTGCGCAGCCTCCAGGTCGACGGCGCGACGACCCAGCGCATCCTGATCTGCGGCTCCCTCTACCTCGCCGGCGAGGTGCTCGCGTTGCAGGAGGGCGTGCAGACGCAGGCGAATTGAGGGGCAAGATTCTCTCTCGCTTGCCCGTAGCAGGTTGGCGCAAGTCCAGCGCAGACCAGACGCCTTCAACGCCGATGCGCTGTCAGATGCGTTGTACCTGCGCCAACCGCTCTGTCCAACCTACGCCAACCCGCACTTCTCCCATCCCAACGCCCGCAGCTTGCAGGCAGGGCATGCCCCGCATCCGTAGCCCCAGGGGTGGCGGCGCGTGCGATCGCCGAGATAGCAGGTGTGGGTGTGCTCCTGGATGATCTCGACGAGGCGCGCGCCGCCGAGCCGGTGCGCCATCTCCCAGGTCGCGGCCTTGTCGATCCACATCAGCGGGGTGTGCAGAACGAAGCGCTGCTCCATGCCGAGGTTGAGGGCGACCTGCAGCGCCTTCAGCGTATCGTCACGGCAGTCGGGGTAGCCGGAATAGTCGGTCTCGCACATGCCGCCGACCAGGTGCTTCACCCCACGCCGGTAGGCGACCGCTGCCGCGAACGTGAAGAACAGGAGGTTGCGACCGGGCACGAAGGTGTTGGGCAGCCCGCTGGCGCTGAAGGCGATGGCGCGATCCTGGGTGAGAGCGGTCTCGCTGATGGCCCCCAGCGCGCCAAGGTCGAGCACATGGTCCTCGCCGAGCCGCGCCGCCCACGCCGGATAGCCTGCACGCAGCGCATCGAGCACCTGCTGGCGGCAGGCGAGCTCGATGCCGTGGCGCTGGCCGTAGTCGAAGCCGATCGTCTCGACACGCTCGAAGCGCTTGAGCGCCCAGGCGAGGCACACGGTGGAATCCTGCCCGCCGGAGAACAGGACCAGGGCGGCCGAGGCGGATTGGGTCATGGGAACGTTCCGGTTTCTCCGTACGACGCAATAGGCCGAAGGCGCATTGCACCGGTACCACCGCTGCTCGGTGCAATGCGCTTCGCTTATTGCACCCTACGATCCCCTCTCCACCTCCGCCCAGCAGTCGTCCGTCTCGTGCACCCGCACCCGCTCGCAATCGGTGATGCGGGCAAAGAACCACCCGGCGATGACCTCGGCGGTCGGGTTGTCGAGCCCCTCCACCTCGTTGAGGAGGCGATGGTCGACCAGCTGGAGCAAAGGCGCAACCTCGGCGTCGATCTCGGCAAAGTCCTTGATGAAGCCGCGGCTGTCGAGACTGCCCTGGACCACGATCTCGATCCGGTAGTTGTGGCCATGCAGGCGCTTGCACTTGTGGCCCTCCGGCAGGCGCGCCAGATGATGCGCCGCCTCGAAGCGGTACGTCCGTCCAATGCGCGTGATCATGGGATCCCCATCAGCTTGTGGGTCTGGAGGCTGATCCTCCAGCGCGGGTTGCTGAGGCAGTAGGCGACGGCGCGCGCGGTGTTGCGCGCCCGGTCCGGGCCGTCCAGAGGCTGCAGGAAGAAGTGCTCGAAATCGAGCCCTGCGAAGCGCTCAGGCGGCGCATCCTCCTGCGGGTAGACGAGCTTCAGCTCCTGGCCGCGCCGCAACACCAGATCGGTGCCGGCCTTGGGGCTGACGCAGATCCAGTCAATCCCGGCCGGCGGCGGCAAGGTTCCGTTGGTCTCAATTGCGACGGCGAAATGACGCGCGTGGACCGCGGCGATCAGGTCGGCACCGAGTTGCAGGAGCGGCTCGCCGCCGGTGAACACCACATAGCGGCGCTCCAGGCACTCGCCCCAGGTGCGGGTGATAGCGTCGGCGAGGCTGACCGCAGTTGCGAAGCGGCCGCCACCCTCGCCGTCGGTACCGACGAAGTCGGTATCGCAGAACCGGCACTGCGCCGTCGCCCGATCCTGCTCGCGGCCGCTCCACAGATTGCAGCCGGCGAAGCGGCAGAAGACAGCGGCGCGACCGGCCTGACCGCCTTCGCCTTGCAGGGTCTTGAACAACTCCTTGATCGCGTAAGCCACGCTCAGCTCTCCGCTTTTGCCATCCGGTTGAGGTGCCGGGCCTGCGGTGCAGGTCACTAGCACGATCGCATGCCGATTGAACAATCCAGGCCGCTCTTCTGCGTCAATTCCCCCGCTTGTTGCAGAGCCGTTCACGCAGCTTCGGGAGGATTTCCGTGCAAGTGCGAAGGCGGGCAGCCAAGGCCTCGCTCGCGCTCGCTGCCGCATTAAGCGCCGCCCCTGCCTGCAAATCAGCCACCGGACTGTATTGACAGAGGTCGTTTGCACGCTAATGATCGGCACTAACGATCATGGTGTTCCGCAGTTTGTGCGTTTGATCGGGAAGATTGGCGTACGGGGGAGGGGCGTGCGGCTCGTGTCGACAGAGGCGCAGGCGGTGCCGGCATCGGGACGCAAGCGCCGCGTCAGCGGCATCGACGTGGGCGGAACCTTCACCGACATCGTCGTGCATGAGACCGGCCCGGAAGGCACAATCGTGCGGACCGGCAAGGTGCCAACCACGCTCCCCGATCAGACCGAAGGTGTGCTGGCGGCGATCGCGCAGGCGGGCATGGCGCCGGCCGGTCTCGACCTCATCGTCCACGGCACCACCGCCACCACCAATGCCATCATCGAGCGCAAGATCGCCCGCGTCGGGCTGATCACCACAGCCGGCTTCCGCGACACCCTGGAGCTGGGCCGCCGCACCCGGCCAAGGCCCTACGGCATGACCGGCACCTTCGAGCCTCTTATTCCGCGCGACCGGCGCATCGAGGTGGACGAGCGCATGGACGCGCAAGGTCATGTGGTACGGCCGCTCGACGAGGCCGGAGTGGCGGCGGCGGCGCGCGCGCTGCTGGATGCCGGCTGCGAGAGCATCGTCGTGCACTTCCTGCATGCCTACGCCAATCCGGCGCACGAGCTGCGCGCCGGCGAGATCGTGCGCGCGATCTGGCCCAACACCTACATCACGCTGGGGCACGAGCTGTTGTCGGAGTATCGCGAGTACGAACGCGGCACGACCGCGTCGGTCAACGCCGCGGTGCAGCCGATCCTCGATCGCTACGTCCGCCGCCTGCAGGGGGAGCTGGAGGCGCAGGGGTTTACACGTGACCTCCTGGTCATGAACGGCAACGGCGGCACCGTCTCCTCGCGCCTGGTGGCCCGCGACGCCGCCAAGACGGTGATGTCCGGCCCGGCTTCGGGCGTGATCGCGGCGGCGGCGACGCTGGCGCAGTCGGGCCTGGTCAATGCCATCACCTACGACATGGGCGGCACCTCCACCGACGTGGCGCTGATCCACGGCGGCGTGCCGGAGGTGTCGTCGGAGCTCAGCATCGACTACGGCCTGCCGATCCACGTGCCGATGGTGGATGTGCGCACGGTCGGCGCCGGCGGCGGCTCCATTGCATCGCTGGACGCGGCCGGGGTGCTGAAGGTGGGGCCGGAGTCGGCCGGCTCGACGCCGGGACCGATCTGCACCCGCCGCGGCGGCACCGAGCCGACCATCACCGACGCCAATCTGGTTCTCGGCCGCCTCGATCCGGCCGGCCTGACGGCGGTCGACGGCATGGTCGATGTGGCGGCGGTGCGCGCCGCGATCAGCGGGTGGCTGGCGCGGCCGTTGGGCTTCTCGGTCGAGGATGCCGCCGCTGCGGTCCTCAAGCTCGCCAACACGCATATGGCAGGCGCCATCCGCCTGGTGTCGCTGTCGAAGGGCTACGATCCGCGGGATTTCGTGCTGTTCGCCTTCGGCGGCGCCGGGCCGCTGCACGCGGTGGCGATCGCGCGCGAGCTCGGCATCCCGGAGGTGCTGGTACCGGCGCGGCCGGGGCTCACCAACGCGCTCGGCTGCCTCGTGGCGGACCTGCGCCAGGACCTCGTCAACACCGTCAACGCCCCGCTCGCGAGCCTCGACATGGGGCTCGTCAAGTCGACCCTGGAGGCGCAGCGCGCCCAGGGCGAGGCGATCAACGCGGCGGAGCAGGACGAGATCGTCGAGAGGCAAGTGCTGCATGGCGCCGACATGCAGTTCCGCGGCCAGACGCATCTGATCCGTGTCGCCATCCCCTCGCCCGATGTCAGCCGCGAGGCGCTGCAGGCAGCGTTCGAGGAGGCCTACTTCGCCCGCTTCCAGGTGCGGCTGCCGGAGATCCGCGCCGTGCTCGTCAACCTCGTCACCTCGGTGATCGGCAAGCGGCGCGGCCTCGCGCTGGCGACGCTGGCGGGAACGGGCAGCGGCCCGGCGCAGATCGGAACGCGCGAAATCTACGCCGACGGCCTCTGGCAGACCGCCGGCATCTACGCCCGCGACCGCCTGCAGCCCGGTGACCGCATCGACGGCCCGGCAGTGGTGCAGCAGATCGATGCGACCACGGTGATCGAGCCGGGCGCCGTGGCGACGGTGGATCAGATCGGCAATTTGCGGATTGCAGTGGGAGCGGCGACATGACCGGTCGTGTCGAACCGCTCGGTCCCGTGCGCCATCAGCAGGCGGCCGTGCTCGTGGCGGCGGGGCGACACCCGGGAAAAACGCCATGACCGCCGTCGCCCCCCTCACCCTCGCCGTGATCCAGGCCGGGCTGGGCCAGGTCTGCAATGAAATGGATCTGGCGTTCTCGCGCTCGGCGTTCTCGCCCGTGATTGCCGAGGCAGATGACCGCTCGTCCGGCATCTACGACCGCGACACCGGCGCGCTGATCAGCCAGGGCGAGCTGGGGCTGCCAGTGTTCGTCGGCACCATGCAGTATTCGACGGCCGAGCTGATCCGCCTGATCGATGAGGGCAAGGCCGGCGCGCCCGAGCCGGGCGACATCTATATCGTCAACGACCCCTACCTCGGCGGCACGCACCTGATGGACGTGCGCTTCGTGCTGCCGTTCTACTACCAGGGCGAATTCATCTGCTGGCTGCAGAACACCGGGCACTGGCCGGATATCGGCGGCATGGTGCCGGGCGGCTTTTCCGCCCACGCCACCGAGGTGGAGCAGGAGGGGCTGCGCCTGCCGCCGGTGAAGCTGTTCAAGCGCGGGGCGATGGATGCCGAGATCTACGCCATCCTGTGCTCCAACGTGCGCATCGCCGACCAGCGCATCGGCGATATCAAGGCCCAGGCGGCGGCGCTGCAGGTGGGCGCACGGCGGCTGACCGGCATCGTCGACCGCTACGGGCTCGCCACCATGACTGCCGCCATCAGCGAGATGCGCGCCAAGGCGGCGCTGCTGATGCGCAGCCATATCGCGCAGATTCCGGATGGAACCTACAGCTCCGAGGCGTTCGTTGACTCCGACGGCGTGGTGAACGAGCCGCTCAGGATCGCGCTCGCCGTCACCAAGGCGGATGGCGTGCTCGCGTTCGACTTCTCGGGCAGCTCGCCGCCATGCCGCGGGCCGATGAACTCGGTGGTCGCCACTACCTGCTCCTCGGTCTACCTGGCCATGCGCCACATCTTCCCGGATATCCCGCTCAACGCCGGCGCGTTCGAGCCACTACGCATCAAGCGACCCGAAGGGACGTTCCTCGACGCGCGCTACCCGCGCCCGGTCTCGGGGTGCGCGGCGGAGGTATCTCAGCGCATCGCCGAGGCCGTGTTCCTGGCGCTGGTGCCGGCGCTCCCCGACAGGGTGACGGCGGCGCCGGCGGGCTCGTCGGGCAACTTCGCGCTCGGCGGCTTCGATCCAGGCAAGGGTGCCGGCTATGTGATGTACCAGATCTCCGGCGGCGGATACGGCGGCAATGCCGACCACGACGGGCTCTGCAACGGCTGCTCGACAATCGGCATCTCCAGAACACCGCCGGTGGAGGTGATGGAGCAGTACTATCCCGTCCTCTACCACCGCTTCGCCCTGCGCGAGGGCTCGGGCGGCGCGGGGGAGCATCGCGGCGGCTTCGGCGTGCACTACGAGGTGGAGCTGCTGCGGGGGAATGCCAGCGCCTCGTTCGTGATGGACCACGGCCGCTACGGCCCGCCCGGCGTGCTGGGCGGCGCCGACGGCGCGCCCAATGTGGTGCGCATCCACCGCAATGGCATGGTGATGGTGCCCGAGCATCTCTCCAAGGACCAGGGCATCCCCATGGAGGCAGGCGACCGCGTGGAGGTGATGACCCCCGGCGGCGGCGGCTACGGCGACCCGCATGCGCGGCCGGTGGCGGCAGTGCTGCGCGACGTACAGCGTGGCTACTACCGGGCCGCCGAGGTGCGCGATCTGTTCGGCGTGGTGCTCACCGCCGACGGCGAGGTGGATATGGCGAAAACGGAGCGTTTGCGCGGCAGTGGTGCAAAGCCAGAAAACAGCGATCATGGTGGGTGCAACAGTCACCACATCGTCCCCTCCCCCCTTGAGGGGGAGGGACAGGGTGGGGGGGGATTGCAGAACGTCCGAGATCGGGAGTCCCCCCACCCCTAACCCCTCCGCACAAGAAGGAGGGGAATCCGGTCGAGCGCGAGGTGAGGGAGGCGCTTCTCCGCCCGGGATGTTGGGTTCGGAATAAGGAGCGAGGGGGACGTGCCAGCCTATTTCCGACCGACAAGCCTTGCCGACGCGCTCGCCATCCGCGCGCAACGGCCGGTGACGGTGCTGGCCGGCGGCACCGATGTGTATCCGGCGCGTACCGCCCGCGTCGGCTGGGGCGATATGCGGCGCGACGATATCCTGGATATCAGCGCGCTGGGCGAGCTGAAAGGGATCGCCGAGGAGCGGGAGCGCTTCCGCTTCGGTGCGCTAACCACCTGGGCCGAGCTGCGGCGTGCGGCGCTGCCGCCGGCGTTTGCCGGATGCCAGAAGGCGGCGCGCGAGGTGGGCGGCGTGCAGATCCAGAGCCGCGGCACCCTGGCGGGCAACATCTGCACCGCTTCGCCGGCGGGGGACGGTATTCCGTGCCTGCTGTCACTCGACGCCGAGGTGGAGCTGGCGAGCGCGCATGGCCGGCGCCTGGTGGCGATGACGGACTTCATCGACGGCTATCGCCACACCGTGCACGGCGCCGACGAGCTGGTGACGGCGATTCTCGTTCCCAAGCCGCCGGCCACGGCGCTCGGCGATTTCGTCAAGCTCGGGGCGCGGCGCTATCTGGTGATCTCCATCGTCATGGCTGCTGCCGTGCTGGCAGCCGATGCCACCGACGCCATCACCCATGCGCGCATTGCGGTCGGCGCCTGCTCGGCGGTCGCGCAGCGGCTGCCCGGCCTGGAGCAGGCGCTGCTGGGCCAGCCGTTGGTGACGGCGCCGGAGCTGGTGCAGACGGAGCATTTGGCGCCGCTGGCGCCGATCGACGACGTGCGGGCGAGTGGCGCCTTCCGTGCCGCCGCGGCCGCCGATGTGGTGCGCGATCTGCTCGCCGGCATTGCCGGTGAGCCCTGCCGGAGTGCCGAGTGATGCTCGATAGGCCCGAGAAGGACGACGCGCAGCTCGGCGGTACCACCGTCCGCTTCAGCCTCAACGGCGAGACCGTGGCCATCGCGGCCGAACCGTTCGCCAGCCTCGCCAGCACCCTGCGTGACAGCCTCGGGCTCACTGGCACCAAGATCGGCTGCGATGCAGGCGACTGCGGCGCCTGCACGGTGCTGCTCGATGGCGAGCCGGTATGCGCCTGCCTGGTCGCCACGGGGCAGGCGGAAGGCGCGCAGGTCCACACGGTCGAAGGGACGGGGCCGGACGGCCTCACAGACCGCCTGCGCCGGGCGTTCCTCGCCCACGGCGCCGCCCAGTGCGGCATCTGCACGCCCGGAATGCTGATGGCCGCCGCCGCGTGCCTGTTGCGCACGCCGGCGCCGTCCCGGGCCGAGGTGGAGGAAGCACTGGGCGGCGTGCTGTGCCGGTGTACAGGCTACGTCAAGATCGTCGAGGCGGTGCTGGATGTGGGAGGGGTCAGCCGCTCACCGACAGCGCCCAACCTCGAGTGTGGAAACCGAGGGTGCCATAGCGTCCCCTCCCCGCTTGTGGGACAGGGTGGGGGCGATTCCAGAACCTCGGCGCCTGATGCTCCCCCCACCCCTAACCCCTCCCTACAAGGAAGAGGGGAACACGCGCCGCGCTTGCCTGGCGGTCGCGTGTCTCATTTCACACCCGCAGGGTCTGAGCCCGTCGTCGGCACCCGCCTTGCTCGCGTCGACGGCTGGCCCAAGGTCTCGGGCACCGACAAGTTCGGCGCCGACGAGGCGCCTGCCGATGCGCTCTGGATGCGCGTGGTGCGCTCGCCGCATGCGCGGGCGCGGTTCACGCTGGGCGATCTTGATGGCGTGGTGGCGCAGACGCCGGGGCTGGCGGCGATCCTGACTCACGCGCACATTCCCGGCGAGAACAGCTTCGGCATCTTCCCGAATACACGCGACCAGCCGGTGCTGGCCGAGGGGCACGTGCGCTTTCGCGGCGAGGCGGTGGTGGCGCTGGTCGGCACGCGTGACGCGGTGCGATCGCTCAGCGATGCCGACCTGCCTATTGCGTGGACAGTCGAGACGCCGGTCACCGGCATCGAGGCCGCATTGGCGCCGGGCGCGCCGATCATCCATGCCAACAAGCCGGACAACGTGCTGCAACGCGGCTTCCTGCAAACGGGCG
>DASURA010000296.1:0-26150 GCA_036280295.1 Hyphomicrobiaceae bacterium | reverse complement strand
GCCCTAATCCGCCCGACGGGTCGCCGCAAGCCATCTTACGCCAGGACGATGGACGGGATCAGCTAACGATTGTTTGACACGGCCGCCCGAACCACTGACCGACCATCACGGCGCTGGCCTCGGCGCCGCCCCTGGACGCACCAGCACCCAGGCGACTGCGGCAATTGGCGCCGCCAGCAGCAGCCAGGACACCGCATCCCAGGCGCCATCGCCGACGAGCGCCAGAACGAGCCCGCAGCCGCTCAGAACGCCCAGCAGCAGCGGCCAGGCGGATGATCCGCCCCAGCCGCGCCGGGCCGTTCGCCTCCCTGGTCCCCTGGCCCATCCTTCCCCCGTGGCTCATTCGCCGGGTTGCGCCTGCGGCAGCTGTCCCTCGGGGGGTGCGGCCTCGATGCGTGTCATCACGTCCTCGCCGGCCGCCCGCCGGCGCTTGATCCAGAGATAGAGGCCGCTGCCCAGCACGATCATGGTGAGGACATCCAGGATCGCCCACCGGATCTTGAGCGGAGGCCCCCGCAGTCGCCGAAGTGCAGCGGCTGCGGACGGCCCGAGCGGGACCGCTTCGCCCGGTTAACGCAGGCGCTTGGCGGTGAGCGCTTTGTAACCCTTGTAAGGTCCAATAAGGCGATAGTCGCATTGCACCGATTAAACCGAAACGGTGCAATGCGCTTCGTAATTACGCCTTGCAGCGAGCAGCTAGCCCTTGCTGCCAAAAAGCTCATCCCATTTCTTGCCGAGATCCTTCTTGATCTCGTCAATTTTCTTCCAGGCTTCGTCTTTTTTCGCCTCAAATGAGGCATGCGCCTGGGCATATTCGGCTTCCGGGAGATCAAATGTGGTCATGAAGGGGCATCCACCTGATTTTGTCTGCCCGGCCGCATAGCGCACGCGTATCATGCCATTCTCGCCCTGCCCGACGCGGACAATGGTCGCTCCCTCGTCCATCCGGCAGGTTTCACCCTTGGCGATGTGCTTCAAGTCAATGGCCACATACTTGCCGCCGTCATTCAGCAGCGTCACGGTGCGTGTTTTCGGCATGAAGCCGAACTCGAGGCTGGAGTCCGACGTCTGCGCCCGGGTAGGTGCCGACATCGCGGCCACTGCCAGGAGGGCAAGCGAAGGAAGAGTGAAACGACGCATATGAGCGCTCCTTGATACCGGCGATTGCAGTCGCAAGCTGGGGACGGAAAGAACAGATTGCAATCCCCTATTTGAGTCGAACGTCATTTATTTGACGCTCAGAATATGGCGCATGCCGCGCGTGCCCAAGAAAATGACGATCGTCACCATGGAAGGTGACGAAGGCAACCTGCAGGCCAAAACGTCATGGCTTAGCCTCCTTTCAAACCCGGGCCGGAATTCCGACGTGAGCGCCCGGGATCAATGGGATCTGCGTATGTGGAAAGCCCTGCGATATGGCCTCATGGAAGTGGTGTGGCTCGTCATGATCGTGGGTGGCCTCTCGGCGCTCAGCGTGGCCCTGGTCGCCGCCCTTGCGGCGATGGTCTGAGGCCCCGCCATGCGTCGCTGGCTGGCGCCGCTGCTCAGCTTCGTTGTCGCGCACCTGGTCCTGATCGGCGCGGCTGTGGCGTTGTTGCGCGACTGATGGCATTTGCCGCCCGGCCGCTCAATGTGCCGAACGGACGTAGCTCACGCCCTCCGTGGCCGACGGTGCCACCACCGTGTGCCTTTTGAGATATGCAAAGACCACGTCCCAGACCGGCGGGCCTTGCGTGCCCTCGTTGACAGACGCCCATCCGGCGACGACGTAGCTCTTGCCGGGCTCGATCGGCAGGCCGGTGCGCAGCAGCCGCAGGTTGGCGATGCGATGATCGGGCGCGGCATCGACATGGACCGTGAACCCGAGACCACCGACGCGCACCATGTCGCCGCCCTGCTGCAAGTACGGATCGGGATTGAGCAGGTTGTCGGCCACCGCCTCCAGGGTCGCCTTGATCTGTGCACCGGTCATGGCCGTGCGATAGACGGCAGGGTAGGTGATGGCGGTGGCGTCGTAGATGTCCTCCCAGGTTATGGCCTGGCCGGGCAGCAGCGTCGGCCCCCAGCGGAAGCCGGGGGAGAAGACGATCTCGGCGTCGCGCTCAGCCGCCAACGCGTCGCAGATCAGCCGGTCGAGCGTTCCGGTGAAGGTATCGCGGCGGTAGAGCAGCGCGTCGGTGCGCGCCAGCTCCGTCGCCAGCATCGCCGCGTGCGGGGCGCGGATTGCGGCGATCAGCCTGGCCATTTCCGGATCGGGGGCGATCGCATCCGCGAGCACCGGGATCAGGGCGTAGGCGAAATCCTTGATGCGGCCGTGCTCCACCTCCAGGTCGAGCCGCGAGACGAACTTGGCCGATGCGCCGGAGGCGATGAGCAGCGTGTCCGCCACCCGCACCGGCGCCGGCAGCGCATCGTGCGTATGCGCTGTCAAGATCACATCGATGCCTTCGACGCGGCCGGCGAGCTTGCGATCGACGTCGAAGCCGTTGTGCGACAGCAGCACCACCACTTCGGCGCCGTGCCGGCGGGCGGCCGCAACGGTGGCCCTGAGCCGCCGCTCGCGGATCCCGAACGTCCAGCTCGGGATCATCCAGGCCGGGTTGGCAATCGGCGTGTAGGGGAATGCCTGGCCGATCACCGCGACCGACACGCCACCCTTGTCGATGAAGCGGGTCGACGGGAACACCGGCTCGTCGAAATCGATGTCGCGCACGTTGCCGGCGAGAAACGGGATGTCCGAGGTGCCGGACGTGCCGAGGGTGCTGAACAGTTCCAGGATGCGCTGGACGCCGAGCGTGAATTCCCAGTGCCCGGTGGTGGCCTCGATGCCCAGGGCGCGCATGACCGCGATCATGTCGGCGCCGCGCGAATGCAGCGCCGTATAGGACCCCTGCAGCGCATCACCGCCGTCGAGCAGCAGCACGCGCTCGCTGCCGCGCTCGGCGCGAATAGCTGCAACGAGCGTTGCCACACGATCCATGCCGCCGATGCGGCCATAGCTGCGGGCCAGGGCCGTGTAGTCTGCCGAAGTCAGCATATAGGCGTCGAGCGAAGCCGGGGCGACGCCGAAGCGGTGGAGCGCCTCGCTGCCGGCCAGGTGCGGGGGTGCGCCGCGCCCCGCGCCGACGCCCAGATTGAGGGATGGCTCTCGGTGGTAGTGGGGCAAAAGCTGCGCGTGGGTGTCGGCGATGTGCAGCAGCGTGAGCTGCCCCTTGGGCGTGAAGCGCAGCAAATCGTCCTGGCGGATGTTACCCCGCACCGCCGCGTGCGCCAACCGCTCGCCCAGGCCGGTGACGGCGGCAACCGCGGCGGCCACCTGCAGGAAGTCGCGGCGGGAAAGGCTGCCGCTCACTTGTTGACCGGGCTGTCCGGAGACATCACGTAGGCCACCAGATCCTTGATCTGCTCGATGGTCAGGACTGCGTGGGCGCCCAGGCGGGGCATGCTCGCACAGGCGATGGCCGACTGCGGATTATAGATGCGCTCGTACACAGCCTTCACCTCCGACTGGGCGAAGTTGCGCGCCTTGCCGTAGCCTGCGAGGCTCGGCCCCAGCGTGCCGAAGCTCACCTCGCTGCGGCTGAGCTGGTGGCAGGCGTAGCAGTTGCCGCCGTTCTCCCGGCGCGGAGGATAATCGGTGAAGCGCAAGCCGTAGCCGCTCTGCGCGAGCTTCTCGCCCTTGCGCCAGTCGCCCATGAGCTGCCCGTCGGCCGGATACTTGATGGCCGCCTTCTCGCGCGCCATGATGGCATCGGCGACCGTACTTGGCGGTGCATTGCGATACTGGCTGCACAATTGCTGCGTCTCGTCCTGCACCAGCCGGGCCTGCCAATCCGGCGTCGACTTGGTCCAGCTCCTCTCGATGGCGGCCTCGACGGCCCCATCCTGTGCCTGCGCCGTCCCGGAAAGCCCAAGCCCGGCGACCGGCGCGAAGGCGAGGAGGACCATCGCGGCCAGCGTGGTTGCAATTCGCATGGGCCACCCTAGCGCTTGATCTGGGGCGCACTGATCGTGCCGCCCTTGGCCTGGTTGACGAGATACATGGTCAGCGCCACTGTCACCTCGGAGCCGTAATCGACCAGCGGCAGCCGCATCTGCCAGAAGCAGTCGGCGATGCGGTGCTGCATTGTCATGACAGTGCCCTGCGATACCCGGTAGGCGGGCCACTGGCCGATCACCGGCCGCGCCTCCGCAGGATCGCTGAGGTTCGGCAGCCCCTGCAGGCGGATGCGCCTGCCGGGCTCGGCATGGCAGGTGGCGCAGGCAAAGTCCATCGGCCCTTGGCGGCGGAAGAACAGCGCCTCGCCCACGGCGAGGGCCTCGCGCTCCTTGGGGTGGGCAAGCTGCGGCGTGAACGGTTGCCCGTCGGATTGGTGCGCGACGTAGGTGGCGAGCGCCTCCAGCTCGCTGCCGGACTGGTTGGCCTTGGAATACGGTCGCTTCAGGATCTCGGCGCGATCGCGGCCCTGCAGCGTCTCCATGCACCAGACCAGCCGCGTTTCCAGGTCCATGATCCGCCCTGCATCGGCGAAGTAGCGCGGCAGCTCGGCGAAAGCGCCTTCGACCTTGCCCGGCCCCTTGCCAAGGTCGCACTGCTCCAGCGAGGCATTCCGTGGTCCGCCTCTCGCCTTCCACAGTGTCTCCCCCCGGTCGGCCTCCAGCAAGCCCGGATTGGACCACGGGTCCTCCTTCAGCATCTGGCGGTACCGCTCGACCTCGCGCTCGATGCCGGTGCCATCTTGCGCCAGCGCTTGCGGCATCCCGCTCGCCAGCGCGGCGCAGGTCATTGCCACGATCCACAGCCTTCGGCGCATCGTCGTTCCTCAAGATGGGGCGAATGGCGAGTGGCGAATGGTGAATGGCGGGATCTGCTCACCATTCGCACTTCGCCATGCTCCATGCGCGCCTTGGACGCTATCGGCTGTCATGGCCGCCGCCGATGACCTATCGTAACGCGCAGGTTCCGGCACCATCCAGCGGATCTCCACCCCCATGATATCCCACATCGCTCTGCTGCGTGGTGTCAATGTCGGCGGCAACATGCTCAAGATGGAGCGGCTGCGCGCCGTCTTTGCCGAGCTGGGCTTTGCCGGTGCCCTCACCTATCTTCAAAGCGGCAATGTGCTGTTCACCGCCGAGGCCCCCGCCGCCGATCTTGCGGGCCGGATTGCGCAGGCCGTCAGCGCCGAGACACGGCTGCCGGTCTCCGTCATCCTGCGGACCCCCGCGCAATGGCGGCGCCTCATTGCCGCCAATCCATTCGCTCGGGAAGCAGAAACGGCGCCGAAAACCGTACACGTCACGTTCCTGGCCAGCGCGCCGGCGCCGGCGGGCCTCGCGGCCATCGGCAAGCTCAATGAAGGCACCGATCGCTGGCATGCTGCCGGCAGCGAGATCTACCTCCACTGCCCCAACGGCTACGGCCGCAGCAAGCTCGTCAACACGGCACTGGAGCGGGCGCTCGGCCTTCGCGCCACCACGCGCAACTGGAGCACCGTCATGGCGTTGCGTGAGATGGCAGAGTCGTAGGGGGTGCGAGGCGGATCGGTGCAGCGCAGCTGCACCGTGGCGCCCTTGCTCGCTACGCCCGTGCCAGCGCCGTCACACCCGGCAGCTCGCGGCCTTCCAGCCACTCCAGGAAGGCGCCGCCCGCGGTCGAGACGTAGGTGAACTTGTCGGTCACCCCGGCGGTGTTGAGCGCGGCCACGGTGTCGCCGCCGCCGGCGACGGAGACGAGTTTGCCGGCTTGCGTTGCTGCCGCCGCCGCGCGTGCCAGCGCGAAGGTGCCCTCGCCGAATGGCGGGATCTCGAAGGCACCGAGCGGGCCGTTCCACAGCAGGGTCTTGCAGCGGCCCAGCACTTCTGTGTAGTGCGCGACTGCCTTTGGCCCCACGTCCAGGATCATCTGGTCGGCGGGCACCTCCAGCACCGGAACGACGCTGGTCGCCACGCCCGCCTCAAGCTTGGGCGCGACCACCGCGTCGGCCGGCAGCACCACTTCGCAGCTGCGCGCCTTGGCCGATTGCACGATATCGCGCGCCCTCTCAACCAGCTCGGGCTCGACCAGCGACTTGCCGACCTGCACGCCTTGCGCCAGCAGGAAGGTGTTGGCCATGGCGCCGCCGATGATGAGCTTGTCGACCTTGGTGATGAGGTGAGTGAGCACGGGGATCTTGGTGGACACCTTGGCGCCGCCGACGACGGCCGCCACCGGCCGCTCCGGCTTGTCCAGCACACGGCGCAATGCGTTTACCTCCTCCATCAGCAGCGGGCCGGCATAGGACGGCAGCAGGCGCGTGATGGCGTCAGTGGAGGCGTGGGCGCGGTGCGCGGTGGAGAAGGCATCGTTGACGAAGATGTCGCCGAGCTTGGCGAGCGCCTGGGCGAACGCGGGGTCGTTCTTCTCCTCGCCCGCATGAAAGCGCAGGTTCTCCAGCACGGCGATCTCGCCGGGATGGAGCGAGCCCACCGTTCTCTCCGCGATATCGCCGATACAGTCTGGCCCGAAGGTCACCGCCCGGCCGAGCAGCTTGCTGAGCTTGTCCGCCACCGGCCGCAGGCTGAACGCTTGGTCGGCCCCACCCTTGGGGCGGCCGAAGTGGGAGATCAGCACCACCCTGGCGCCGCGCCTGGCCAGATCCTCGATGCCCGGCAGCAGCCGCTCCAGCCGCGTCGCGTCGGTCACCTCGCCGTCCCGCACCGGCACGTTGAGATCGGCGCGCACCAGCACGCGCTTGCCGCCTACATCGAGACCGTCGGTGGTCTTGAGCTTGTCGAGGTCCATGAGTTCAGGTCCGCAGTTAGGCGAGAGGGGTCCAGCGGTAGATATCGACGAGCGGCATGGCGATGCCGATCGCCGGGAGCGTCAGGGCCTCCGAGAGTGCCCTGATGGTGCGCTTTTTCCAGCCGGTGTCACGGTCGTACACATCCACCTCGACTGCCTTGAGCGACACCGTCACATAGTGCTGACAGTTGGGCACGCTGGCGTAGACTTTGCGCCGCCACGCCTGGTCCGCCTTGCTGTTGCTCTTGGAGAGCACCTCGAAGATTACCAGAGCATCATTTGTCACTGCCGAGTCTGTCGCGCTTCCCTCCTTCACGAAGGCATCAGGTTGCGGCAAGCTGCGTGGCGAGGCGGGAACGCGTGTGCTCACGCCGAGCAGCGGTGTCCAGGTTGCGCCGGCGCGCTCTTTTTCAGTCATCAAATAACGTCCGATATTCAGGACAATCAGTTGGTGGAACTCCACTGGCGATGGATTCATGACCGCCACCCCCTCGATCAGCTCCCAGCGCTCGCCGTCCGGGCGGGTGTCAGTGTAGGCCAGGAACTCGTCGATGGTTAGCTGACCTTCCGGGGTAAGCTGTTTGGTATGCGCCGACATCGGTCAATCCTCACATCCGCCGCTGCAGTGCGCTATCCGCAGCCTGAGTAGCAGGTTGGGTTACGCGCCTCCAACGTCGGCGAGATTGCAATACGACGGCGAATGCGCGTAACCCAACTACGAGACCGATCGTATCAGCTCCCGCGCCGCAGCGGCAACCTTGCTGGGTGTAATGCCGAAGTGCTCGTAAAGTTGCGCCGCCGGGGCCGAGGCGCCGAAGCCCTGCATGCCGATGAAGGCGCCGTTCTCGCCAAGCCAGCGCTCCCAGCCGAAGTGGACCGCGGCCTCGACGGCAACGCGCGGCGCGGTGCCCAGCACCTCGGTGCGATAGGCGGCCGGCTGGGTGGCGAACAGCTCCCAGCACGGCATCGACACCACCGCCGCCTCGATCTCGTCTTTAGCGAGCAGCGCCCGCGCCTCCATGACGACGCCGACCTCAGAGCCAGTGGCCAGCAGCGTCACATCGCGTGCCTTCCCGGCCGTTTCCGCCAGCACGTAGGCGCCCTTGGCGCACAGGTTCTCCGCCATGGCCGCGGTGCGCAGGTTGGGCACGGCTTGGCGTGTCAGCGCCAGGATCGACGGCGCGGCGTCCGACTGCACGGCCAGCTCCCAGCACTCCGCCGTCTCCACGCCGTCGGCGGGGCGGAAGACGTTGAGGTTGGGAATTGCGCGCAGACTCGCCAGATGCTCCACCGGCTGATGTGTGGGGCCGTCCTCGCCGAGGCCGATCGAGTCGTGCGTCAGCACGTAGATCACGCGCTGGCGCATCAGTGCGGACAGGCGGATCGACGGCCGGCAATAGTCGGAGAACACCAGGAAGGTGCCACCGTAGGGGACGAGCCCGCCATGCAGGGCGATGCCGTTCATTGCCGCCGCCATGCCGTGCTCGCGCACGCCGTAGTGAATGTAGCTGCCGGCGAAACTGTCGGCGGAAACGACGGGCTGGCTCTTGATCCTGGTGTTGTTGGAGCCGGTGAGATCCGCCGAGCCGCCGATCAGCGCCGGCAGCGCCGGGATCAGGTGCTCCAGCGTGGCCTCGGACCAGTTGCGGGTGCCCTTCTTCGAGCTCGAGCTTGCGGCCGCCGTCTTGGCGGTGGCGATCGCCTCGGCGATGGCGGGAGCAGCGGCCTCGACCGGGTGCTCCACAGCGGCCCGCGCCTTGGCGTCAAGGCGCTGCCAGCGCTCCGTCCAGGCGGCGCGCTCGCCCGCCCCCCGCGCCCCGCAGGCGCGCCAGGCGGAAAGGACAGCGTCCGGCACCTCGAACGGCGGATACGCCCAGCCGAGCTTCTCGCGCGCGCCGGCAATCTCCTCCGACCCCAGCGGCGAGCCGTGCGTGGAGGCCTTGCCCTGCTTGGTGGGCGCGCCGAAGCCGATGACGGTCCTGCAGGCGATCAGCGTCGGCTTGTCCGATCGCCTGGCCAGCTCGATGGCGCCGGAGATCACGTCCGGATCGTGCCCATCCACGCGCAACGTGTTCCAGCCGGACGCCTCGAAGCGCGCGATCTGGTCGTCGGAGGTGGCGAGCGACGTCGGCCCGTCGATGGAGATCTGGTTGTCGTCGAACAGCACGATCAGCTTGTTGAGCCTCAGGTGCCCGGCCAGCGAGATCGCCTCCTGGCTGATGCCCTCCATCAGGCAGCCATCGCCAGCGATCACGTAGGTATAATGGTCGACGATGTCGTCGCCCAGCCGGGCATTGAGCAGGCGCTCGGCCAGCGCCATGCCGACGGCATTGCCGAGGCCCTGGCCGAGGGGGCCGGTGGTGGTCTCGATGCCCGGCGCATGGCCGTATTCGGGATGGCCGGCGGTCCTTGACCCGAGCTGGCGGAAGTTGCGCAGCTCATCCAGTGTCATGCGGGGATAGCCGGTGAGATGCAGAAGCGCATAGAGCAGCATCGAGCCGTGCCCGGCCGACAGCACGAAGCGGTCGCGGTCTGGCCAGCCCGGCGCCGCCGCGTCGAACTTCAGGTACTGGGTGAACAGCACGGTGGCGACGTCGGCCATGCCCATCGGCATGCCGGGATGCCCGCTCTTGGCCTGCTCCACCGCGTCCATTGCCAGCGCGCGCAGGGCATTGGCCATGTCCCGGTGCAATGCGGGGTTCTCGATCTCATGTTCCACCGCCTCGCGTTCCTTCAGCTGGGTGCTGCGCCGGAACCAGCCGGGCATCGTCGCCGCCGCGGCTGTCCTCGCAATGGCGTCGTGGCTTTGTCACACGCACGACTTTGCGCGCTCGCATTTAGCGGGATGAGGCGGTTGCGTCTACAGCGGCCGCATCCAAAAGTCGCCGCTTGCACAACGGGATGGGCGCAGCGGGGCAACAGGTGATCGCAAGCGGCCGTCAGCGGCAGCTTGACAGGTGGATTCCGTTTGACATTGTGCCAGCCTTCCTCGCTCATAGCGCCCAGACTATCCAACGGGGGATACTTCATGTTCACGCGCAACCCTGCCAACGAGCCAGCACCCATCGAACCCACCCGCAAGCCCGCCGGTCCGCCCAACGGCGTGCCGCCGTCGGCTCGTCCTTCCTCGCCGCTTCGCTCCGGAGCCCAGGAGGGTGGCAAGTCCATCATCAGCAACGACCTCAAGATCATCGGCCAGGGCCTCAAGATCATCAGCCGCGGCACGCTGCAGGTTGATGGCGAGGTTGAGGGTGACGTGGCCGGCGCCGAGGTGATCATCGGCGAGCAGGGCCGGGTGACGGGCACCGTCGCCGCCGAGCGCGTGATCGTGCGCGGCCGCACCTCTGGCGTGATCCGCGCCATGACGGTGGCGCTGCAGGCCTCCGCCCGCGTCGAGGGCGATATCCACCACATGTCGCTCGCCATCGAGCAGGGCGCCGAGTTCGATGGCCGCTGCCGCCGCCCGGCCAGCCCGGCCGAGCTCCAGGTTGACCTGGAAGGCAACGGCTGACGCCGCCGCCTGAGCAGCGCGAAGTCCCTCCGGAGTCTGCGAACGGGGCACCCTGGCGGGTGCCCCTGGCGTTAGGTTGCGGGCAACCGCTGTCGTTTCAGGTTCCAACTCAGGCCGGCGCAAGTGGCTTCGATGAGCGGGACAAAAAGCGCCTCCTGGACGAGGTCTTTGAGGCTTCATCGAGAGCGGCGCCAAGAAGTATTGTTTGGTTGCGTTCACTGAAGATTAGTCTACGGCGCACCGCGTAAGATTAAGCCCGGATGCAGATTGCGACGCGCATACAACCTCTGGAGGTCGGCGACGTTGCTGGTCACCAGGACCATGCCGTTTTCGATGGCGTAGCGGGCGATGCTCTTGTCTGGATCAGTCCGTAGTCTGACCTCATTGACATGAAGGGCGGGAAAGCCACGCCGACGCGCAAAGGCGACCAATCGGGGCTCAGATTCTCGTCGACAAGCAGCGCAAACTGGCTCGGCCGAATGAGGCTGTCGTCCTCGCTGAAGCCGAACGACTTCGAAACGCCGCGCTTGGTGTAGTAGGGCTTCGATAGCCGTATCCGCCGCGGCTTGCGTGTCCGGTGCTCGGTGACATTGAGCGCCGCCAGCTTTATCTGCTGCTCTTTGGTCAGGAACGGATAGGCCGAGTGCGTCTCATCCACAGCCTGCGCGTTGGCCCGGGCGCCAATCAGATAGACCGACGCGCGCGTGCCCTTGATGCGGGGCTCGCCGCCCATCACCTCCCGGTCGCACACGACCAGCGCCTCCGCGCGCTCAAGACGCGACTTGGACTTGCGAGGACGCTCAGTGTGGCTGGAGATGGTCAGTGGGCGCATGGCGCCGCTTGATGCGGCGCTCTTGAGCAGCACCGTCCATGGAATAGTTGCCAGCTGGCCTGTAAGCCGGGTTCTGTCTGGAGTTGCCTCCGCGACGGCCATTCATCTGGGACTGGGATCGCTCCCAGCCTCTAGCAACCAACCCGGGCGGCGGGCTGGGATCAGGCCTGGTCGCCTGGCTTGCGCCGGCGCCCGTGCCGCCCCTATTTGGTCTTGCTCCCGGTGGGGTTTGCCGTGCCACCTCTGTTGCCAGAGGCGCGGTGCGCTCTTACCGCACCCTTTCACCCTTACCCTTCCTGCGAGGTCGCCCTCGCCATCCAGGCGGTTTGCTTTCTGTTGCACTTTCCCTGGGGTCGCCCCCGGCGGCCGTTAGCCGCCACCGTTAATCCCTGGAGCCCGGACTTTCCTCCACCGGTTGCCCGGCAGCGGCCGTCCGGCCAGCTGGCAGGTGGAATAAGGGGGCGCAGCGGCCGCAGGTCAAGGAGAAACCGGATCAAACCGGTCGACCGTACGCTTGCAGGCTGAACGGTTTCATCCGCAGCCCCGTGGCGCGCGGCTGCCTTCCTCGCATAGGCTGAAATCCTGGTCGTCAGGTTCCAATCCTGCTAGGGAGACGGGATCTGACACCGTCTATCGCAGCCAGCCGGATCGAGCCTGCCCATGAGCCCCGTTGTCAAGCTGCACAAGAACGATCTGCCGGCCGGCATCGCCTTTGGCAGCAGCGTGGCGGTGGACACCGAGACCATGGGGCTCCGCCCGCATCGCGACCGCCTGTGCGTGGTGCAGCTGTCGGCGGGCGACGGCACCGCACACCTGGTGCAGCTCGACGGCAGCGACTGGTCGGCGCCCAACCTGAAAGCGCTGCTGACGGACCCGGCGGTTCTCAAGATCTTCCACTTCGCCCGCTTCGACGTGGCGGCGATCGCCCAGCATCTCGGCGTTGCCACCGGGCCGATCTACTGCACCAAGATCGCCTCCAAGCTCGCCCGCACCTATACGGACCGCCATGGCCTGAAGGACCTGTGCAGCGAGCTTCTGGGCGTGGAGCTGTCCAAGCAGCAGCAGAGCTCGGACTGGGGAGCGGCGAAGCTGACCGACCAGCAGCGCCACTACGCGGCATCTGATGTACTCCATCTGCATGCCCTGAAGGCGAAGCTCGATGCCATGCTGGAGCGGGAGGGGCGGGCTGCACTCGCCCAGGCGTGCTTCGATTTCGTGCCCACGCGGGCCCGCCTCGATCTCGCCGGCTTCGAGGACACGGACATCTTCGCCCATTGAGAGGGCGTCAGACCCTTGCGCCGCTCCGGGTCTGACACCGTGGCTCAGGCCGTTTTTGCATGATGTCGGGCACAGAGGGGCTGACATCATGCAAAAACGACACAATCGCCACAGCTTGCCGAAAAACGATTTCGTGCAAGCCTTTGGCTGTCGTCTCCGAAGCTGCAAGTCCCAATCTCACCCAAATTCGCCCCCATCTTGCGCGCGAATCGCCTGAGACCTGAGGGGCCTTGCCACGCCTGGCGGGCGGCGGGGGGAATATGGCCATCACCATCGACAGCCGGCAGGCGGGAAGCCGGCCGCCAAGCCGGCCTCCGCGGCTGCCGGCGGCGGGCATGGCGCGCGTCGCGCAGCGCGCCAGGCTGTTTGCGGCCGCCAGACGCCACAGCATGATGGTGCGGCTGCTGCGCGTGCTGCTGCCGATCACCGCGGTTGTGCTGCTCGGCGGCTATGCGGCGAAGGTGATGCTGAACTGGCAGCTCAGCGCCGGCAAGTTCAAGCTCGATAACGTGGTGATCACCGCCGACGACCTCACCATGAAGAACCCGAGCTATTTCGACGTGACCAGCGACGGCCGCTACGAGGTGCGGGCCGAGCGCGCGATCGTCACCTTCGGCCAGCACAAGGACACGCCGATCAAGCTGATCGATGTCAGCGGCGAGATGGTGAAGAAGAACGGCGACATCACCAGGCTCAAGGCCAGGCGCGGCCTGTTCGACAACGCCAAGGGCGAGCTGGAGCTGCTCGACGGCATCGAGATCGACGGCTCCAACGGCATGATGGCGCGCCTCACCCGGGCGATGATCTACTCCAAGGAGGGCAGGGTGGTCTCGACCGATCCGGTCAGCGCCAACATGCCGACCGGCTCGATCCAGGCCGGGTCGATGGCGATGAACACCAAGACCAAGCTGGTGCAGTTCCGTGGGCAGGTGTCGGTGCGGCTGGTGCCGCAGCAGGGGCAAACCCTTGGTGCCGGCAAGGATGCGCGCCGGCCTGTCGACATCCGCTCCGAGGAGCTGGACATCGACGATGCCGCCAAGACCGCGCACTTCCGCGGTCATGTGGTTGCCATGCAGGGCGAGACCCTGCTGCAGGCGCCCTATCTGATGGTGAAGTACGAGGGCAAGGCCGGAGCGATGGCCGGGATGGCGACGGCACCGGCGGCCGGCCAGGACACAGCCGGCAAGGGCACCGCCGGCAACGACAAGGACGGCGGTGCCCGCGTCACCTTCCTGTGGGCGCGCAACGGCGTGGAGGTGATCTCCGGCCCCGACCGGCGCATTGTCAGCGAGCTGGCTGATTTCGACGTTGCGGGCGAGACGGCACTGTTCGACGGCAATGTGGTCGCCACCCAGGAGAAGAACGTGCTGAAGGGCGGGCGCCTGTCGATCGATCGCAAGGCCGGCAAGACCCGGCTGGAGACGCCCGGCGGCGGCCGCATCCACGCGACATTCCTGCCGCCTGGCAGTGCGCGGCAGGCGCAGCCGCGCGCCAGGAGCCAGGCGGCCGACGAAGCGGGGAGCGCGCTGATGGGCTCGTTCAAGGCCGAGCGCGGCGCCCCGCTGACCGTGGAGGCGACGCTGCTGGAGCTGCTCGATGCCAGCAACAAGGCAACGTTCACCGGCGACGTTTCGGCCAGGCAGGGCGATCTGCTGCTCAGAACCTCGCGGCTCACCGCCTTCTACTCGGGCAAGGCCGGCCTCGGCCTCACCGAGGCCGGCGATGCAGCCGCCGCGGGCGGCCACGGCTCGGGCAGGGAAGCCCGCAAGGGGGCAGGCCAGGGGGCAGGCAAGAGCGAGATCACGCGGCTGGAGGCGCGGCAGTCGGTCATCATCACCTCCAAGGACCAGAGCGCGACGGCGGACTGGGCGGATTTCGACGTGAAGGGCAACACCGCGCTGCTGGGTGGCGGCGTGGTCGTGGATAAGCTTGTCGAGGGTGCCAAAGACCCGCTCAAGCGCAACATCGTGACGGGCGACCGGCTGCGGATGGATCTGACAACCGGCATCTCCCAGTTCGAATCCAACCCGGTGGCAGCGGCGAGGAAGACACCGGTCCCGACGCTGGCGGGCGACCAGGGCGGGAGCAAGAGCAAAGGCCCGGGTGCGCCGCCCGGCGGCCCCGCCCGTGCGACAGCCGGCTCGACGCCGCAAGAGAAAATGAGAGCCTGCCCGCCCGGCCGTCAGTGCGGGCTCATCTTCCCCGAGCAGGTCAAGAAGAGAGCGATCGACGTGGTGAAGAAGAAGGCACCGGCATTCAATGTGCCGCAATGATCTGCGGCGCCGCATGGACAGGGACCAACGCGCTGCGACCCGAAATACATGACGTCATCGTCGCAGCGAAACCGCGTCCTCAGATAGATGTACCGCCGGGCATGCAGCGCCCGGTGCGGTGTGGGGTGTGACAGATGGGCTTTTTCTCTGCGCGCAACCGGAGCGACAAGGCGCTGCCGCCATTGCCGGTGCGCGGCCATGGGCGTCCGAGCGGCGGCATCCCGGCGCCGGAGCACCGCCCAGGAAACGGCACAGCGCACGGCGCCGAGCGGGTGCCGTCGGGCGAGGGCTGGCTCAGCGTGCACGAGGTGCGCAAGAGCTATCGCAGCCAGCCGGTGGTGCGCGGTGTCTCCCTGGCCGCGCGGCGCGGCGAGGCCGTCGGCATTCTGGGCCCTAACGGCGCCGGCAAGACCACGCTGTTCTACATGATCACCGGCCTGGTGGCCGCCGACTCCGGCAAGGTCACCCTTGACGGCCGCAATGTGACGCGCCTGCCGATGTACCGCCGTGCCCGCCTGGGCATCGGTTACCTGCCGCAGGAGCAGTCGATCTTTCGCGGCCTCACCGTCGAGCAGAACATCATGGGGGTGCTCGAGCTGGCCGAGCCGAACCGCAAGAAGCGCCGGGAGAAGCTGGACAAGCTGCTGGAGGAGTTCGGCATTACCCACAAGCGCAAGGCGCCCTCCATCGCCCTTTCGGGCGGTGAGCGGCGGCGCCTGGAGATTGCCCGCGCGCTCGCCACCGAGCCGTCGTTCATGCTGCTCGATGAGCCCTTCGCCGGCATCGATCCGCGGGCGGTGGAGGAGATCCAGAACACCGTACGCCACCTCACCCAACGGGGCCTCGGCGTGATCATCACCGATCACAGCGTGCGCGAGACGCTGAGCATGGTCAATCGCGCCTACATCATCTACAGCGGCGAGGTGCTGATCCACGGCACGCCGCAGGAGATCATCGACAACGAGAGGGTGCGGCAGGTCTACCTGGGCAAGACCTTCGACTAGGCGTTGACGGGCCCCTCCCTTGTCTTCCGGATGCTGCTGAAGCGGGCGGACGACCCCGGTCGCCGACGCGAATGCGGCGTCTTATATCTTGACCCGACGATGCGTCCCGGTGACGATCGGGTCATGGTGCTCACGCCGAAGCTAGAATTGAGGCAAGGCCAGCAGCTGGTGATGACACCCCAGCTGCAGCAGGCCATACGCCTGCTTCAACTGTCCAATCTTGACCTCGGCGTGTTTGTGGAGAGCGAGCTGGAGCGCAACCCGCTGCTGGAGCGGGACGAGGCGCTGCGCGAGCACGCGGAGACCCAGCACAAGCAGCGTCTCAAGCCCAACAGCGAGGAGGCCAAGCCGGCAGGCCGCGATGATCCCCAGCCCCCCGCGCGCGGCGATGGCCCGGCCAACGGCGGCGGCATGGGCGGCGAGATGGGGGGCGGCTGGGCCTCGCTCCGCCCGTCGACCCACAATGGGGACGGGGGTGACGGGCCGAACCTGGAAGAGTTTGTCGCCGCCGCGCGCTCGCTGGCCGATCATCTGACCGAGCAGCTGCACCTGATGATCACCGATCCGGCCGAGCGGTTGATCGGTGCCCATCTCATCCACATGGTTGACGAGTCCGGCTACCTTCTGGGCAGCCTGGACGACGAGGCGCTGCGCCTGGGGGCGCCGCAGTCGCTGGTGGCCAAGGTGCTCGCCACGCTGCAGGGCTTCGACCCGCCGGGAGTGTTCGCGCGCGATTTGGCCGAGTGCCTGGCGCTGCAGCTCAAGGACGCCAATCGCTACGATCCGCAGATCGCCCGGCTGCTCGACAACCTCGCCCTGCTCGGCAGCCACAACCTCGCGGCCCTGCGCCGGGCGGTGGGGGTGGACAACGACGAGCTGGTCGAGATGGTGGCCGAGATCAAGCGGCTGAACCCCAAGCCCGGCCTCAAGTTCGGCTCCATCCAGATCCAGCCGATCCTGCCCGACGTGCTGGTGCGGCCCGGCCCCGACGGCAGCTGGATCGTGGAGCTGAACAGCGAGACGCTGCCGCGCGTGCTCGTCAACCAGAGATACTACACATCCGTCGCCACGACGGCGCGCTCCGAGCAGGACAAGGGCTACCTGCTCGACTGCCTGCAGAGCGCCAACTGGCTGGTCAAGAGCCTCGATCAGCGTGCGCGCACCATCCTGCGCGTGGCCGAGGAGATCGTGCGCCAGCAGGACGGCTTCCTGGAGCATGGCGTCGAGCATCTGAAGCCGCTCAACCTGCGCAACGTGGCCGATGCCATCAGCATGCACGAATCGACGGTCTCCCGCGTCACGTCGAACAAGTACATGTCCACGCCGCGCGGCATCTTCGAGCTCAAGTATTTCTTCACCTCGGCGATCCAGTCGGCCAACGGCGGCAGCGAATCGCATTCCTCCGAGGCCGTGCGCCACCGCATCCGCCAGCTGGTCGACGCCGAGACGCCGCAGACGGTGCTGTCGGACGACAAGCTCGTCGAGTACCTGAAGAAGGACGGCATCGACATCGCGCGACGCACGGTGGCCAAATACCGCGAGGCCCTGCGCATCCCTTCCTCCGTGCAACGCCGCCGGCAGAAGCAGATGGCAGCGCGGCTGCGGCAGGATTAGCGGCGGTAAGGCGGATTAGGTTGCGAAGCCCGTAATCCGCGGCTCCCCACGCGGATCGTTGGCAAGCGGCGGATTACGCCTTCGGCTAATCTGCCCTACGCCACCATCTCCGGGCACGGCAGTCCGTAGCCAAGCTGCGCCAAGACGCCATGCATGATATCGATGGCGTGGTCGTAATCGGCCGCCGACCAGCACCGCCGACCGGCCCTGCGCATCCGACGATTGGCGGCATCCTCGCCCGCCGAGCGAGCGATGCGAAGCGCCTGCTTGTAGGAACGGACGATGATCATATGCGCACCCATCTTCCAACAACGCGTAGCACACATATCTCACGATTGGTAATGCACAGCCATCGCGCCGTCAATAGCCTCTCTTCGGTTTGCACGCTTCTCCTCAGGTGTTAGAACGCTGTAGGCAGATGGGGGCGGGAAATGACGAATCACCTCTATTACGGCGACAATCTCAGCGTGCTGCGCGAGAGTATCCGCGACGAGAGCGTCGATCTCATCTACCTCGATCCGCCCTTCAACTCTAACGCCACCTACAACGTGTTGTTTCGCGCCCCCTCGGGCGAGGCGAGCCAGGCGCAGATCGAGGCGTTCGAGGATACTTGGCACTGGAACGAGGCGGCCGAGCGCGTCTTCGACGACGTGATGCAGTCGGGCAATACCCAGGCGGCCGACATGCTGCGCGCGCTGCGCTCGTTCCTGCGCGACAGCGACATGATGGCCTACATCACGCACATCTCCGTGCGGATGCTGGAGCTGCATCGCGTGCTGAAGCCGACGGGCTCGATCTACCTGCACTGCGACCCGACGGCGAGCCATTATCTAAAGATTATGATGGATGCGGTGTTCGGAGTGGCCAACTTTCGCAACGAAATTATTTGGAAACGGACCTTTGCACATGGGGGTGCCGATCGTTGGGGAGACGTCCATGACACGCTTCTTTATTACTCGAAATCAAGTGCAAGGAATTGGTTCAAAGTGCTTCAGTGTTATGATGAGGGTTATATTGACAATAAGTATCATTTTTCCGACGGGCGCGGACAATATCGCCTAGTCGTACTGACTGGGTCGGGCGTTAGGGGCGGCGAATCTGGAAGACCGTGGCGTGGATATGATCCAACGGCTTTTGGGAGACATTGGGCTGTCCCGAGAGTCGCATTGGACCTGCTACAGTAAGAGGGTGCGTCGATTCCGAATGGGATTCATGATCGTCTAGAGCTATTATTTCAAAAGGGTTTAATTCGTTTCCCAGAAAAGACTGACGGTTCACTTGGCGTGCCGGAATTTAAGTTTTATCTTCCGAAGGGGCAACCGATACAGGACGTTATTACAGATACTCCCCCCATCAACTCCCAGGCGAGGGAGCGGTTGGGATATCCGACCCAGAAGCCATTGGCGCTCCTCGAACGCATAATCTCCGCCTCCTCCAACGAGGGTGACGTCATCCTCGACCCGTTCTGCGGCTGCGGCACGACCATTCATGCGGCGGAAAAGCTCAAGCGGCGATGGATCGGAATCGATATTACGCACCTGTCCATTTCGCTCATTGAGAAGCGGCTCCGCGATGCGTTTTATGGCATAGAATTTGAGATTTCACGGCACGCCGAAAGACTTGGCAGGGGCGCGCGACTTGGCTGCCCGCGACAAGTATCAGTTCCAGTGGTGGGCGGTGTCGCTGGTGAATGCAGCGCCACAGAACAGCAAGAAGAAGGGCGCCGATGGCGGCATCGATGGCGTCATCTATTTCAAGTCCGGCATCAAGACCACGGAGAAAGCCATCGTCTCGGTCAAGGGTGGCGGCGTCAGCGTGAAGGACGTGCGCGAGCTGGCCCATGTCGTCGACCGTGAGAAGGCCAAGATCGGTGTTTTCATCAGTCTCGAACAACACACGCAGCCGATGGTGAAGGAGGCAGCGGTGGCCGGGCTCTACGACGGCCTCACCGGCAAAGTGCCCAAGATCCAGCTCTTTACCATCGAGGAGCTGCTAGCCGGCACGCGCCCGAAAATTCCGCTGATCGAGCGCGCCTTCAAGGTCACCGGAATGGAGCTCATGGAGGAGCAGCGCGAATTTGAGCTGTGAGGCTGCCTTACCGAAGGGCGGAACCTGCCCTGCACTCGGGCGGCACAGGCCCGCGGGCTGCATTTGACGCCCCCCGCGGTCGGCCCTAGATTCGGTGGTGAGAGACAGCCACGTTCGACCATGCGGCCAGACCCTGAGTGGCCTGCCCCGCACATCGCCGCCCATGAGCACCGACAAGCCCTTCGGCAAGCCAGCAGTCGCCAGCCTCACCAATCTGCAGCGGCTCGACCAGCGCTCGCGCACGATCTTCCGCGAGATCGTGGAGAGCTATCTCACCACCGGCGAGCCGGTGGGCTCGCGCAACCTGGCGCGGGCGCTGCCGATGACGCTGTCGCCCGCCTCGGTGCGCAACGTCATGTCCGACCTGGAGCGGCTGGGCCTCATCTACGCGCCGCACACCTCGGCCGGGCGGCTGCCCACCGAGACCGGGCTGCGCCTGTTCGTCGACGGCCTGCTGGAGGTCGGCGACATGGCCGAGGAGGAGCGCCGCGCCATCGAGGCGCAGATCGGCGCTCATGGCAATTCGAGGGGCGAGAAAACGCTGGAGCAGGTGCTCACCAAGGCGGGAGAGATGATCTCCGGCCTGTCGCACTGCGCCGGCATGGTGCTGGCCGACAAGCAGGTGGGGCGCCTCAGGCACATCGAGCTGGTGCCGCTCGAGCCCGGCAAGGCGCTGGTGATCCTGGTCAGCGAGGACCAGGAGGTGGAGAACCGTGTCATCCAGCTGCCGAAGGGGCTGCCGGCCTCAAGCCTGCTGGAAGCCACCAACTATCTGAATGCACACATCTCGGGCCTGACACTGGAGGAGGCGCGGGCGAAGATCGAGAAGGAGCAGGCCTCGCTGAAGAAGGAGCTCGACGAGCTCACCCAGAACGCGATCGCGGCCGGCCTCGCCACCTGGTCGGGAGCGCTCGATGGCAAGCAGAGCCTGATCGTGCGCGGCCAGGCCAATCTGCTGAAGGACGTGGACGGATTGCAGAGCCTGGAGCGGATCCGCCAGCTGTTCGACGACTTCGAGAGCAAGCGCGAGCTGGTGCAGCTCCTGGGCCTCGCCGAGCGCGGCGATGGCGTGCATATCTTTATCGGCTCGGAGAACAAGCTGTTCTCGCTGTCCGGCTCGTCGCTGGTTGTGGCCCCGTTCAAGGATGAGCGGCGCAAGATCGTGGGCGTGATCGGGGTGATCGGCCCGACCCGGCTCAATTACGCCCGCATCATTCCGATGGTGGACTACACCGCCAGGCTCATCGGGCGCGTGCTGACTTGATATGATCCTGCGAAGACTTGGCCCGGAAGGCCGGCCTTGACTTGATTTTTTCGCTGTCTTGGCCGATATGCGCCCATGACAAAACGGCCAGGGCCGACCGCCTGGATCGACCGGTGCGCAACCAATGCAGGGCGTCGATTGGCGGCACTCACAGCCCTAGCTCCACAACAATCTGGAAGCGCGGAATTCTGCTGATGGTCAACACACCGCCCAACGATTCCGACCCGAACAAGAAGAGCGAGACCGGCGAGCCGGCGGCGACGCCGCAGGCTCCCCCCCAGCCGCAGGAGGCCAATCAAGGCGGGGCGCAGGGTGCTGCCCAGAGTGCCGCCCAAAGTGCGGCTAAGAGCCTGCAGGAGGTGGTGGCGGCGCTGCAGGCCGAGGTCGGCGACCTCAAGGACAAGTACCTGCGCGCCAATGCGGAAATGGAGAACATCCGCAAGCGTGGCGAGCGCGAGCGCGAGGAGGCGGCGAAGTACGCCATCACCAAGCTCGCCAAGGACATCGTCGACGTGGGTGATAATTTCCAGCGCTGCATCGATGCGGTTCCGCCGGGTGCCGCCGAGCGCGACCAGACGCTCAAGGGCTTCCTGGAAGGTGTGACGATGACGGAGCGCGAGCTTCTGAACATGCTCGACCGGCACGGCATCAAGCGCCTGCAGCCGATGAACGAGCCGTTCAACCCGCACCTGCACCAGGCTGTCACCCAGGTGCCGCGCACCGACGTGCCGAACGGCACCATCGTGGAGGTCTATCAGGCTGGCTTCACCATCGCCGATCGTGTGTTGCGCCCCGCCATGGTCGGCGTCGCCGCCGGCGGCCCCAAGCCGCAAAGTGGGCCGCAGAATGGGCCGCAGAACGGGTCACAATCCGGCGATACACCCCCCGCCAACGAGAACGCGCCGCCGGCGGCATGAGGGACAGCCCCTTCTCCCCGCTTGCGGGGAGAAGGTCGGGTCGCGGAGCAAGGTGGGCGAAGAGGAGGAGTCGTCCCCTACGCCGCCTTCTCCATCTGCTCGGACCACTTGCCGAGGCTGGCGGCGCCGTTCATCAGTGCGCGATGCGTGAACGCGCGCTGGCCGGCGGCGACGTTCTCCGGCTTGCCACTCCAGGCCTTCAGCGCTGCCGCCTGCAGCGCGCGGCCGTAGGAGAATGACAGCTGCCACGGCAGCGGCCCAAGCTGGTTCATCAGCGACAGGTGCGCGGTGGCATCCTCGTCGGACTGGCCGCCAGACAGGAAGGCGATGCCGGGCACGGCCGGCGGCACGCAGCGCTTCAGCACCATCACCGTGCGCTCCGCCACCTCCTCGCGTGAGGCCTGCTTCGCGCATTTCTTCCCGGCTATCACCATGTTCGGCTTGAGGATGGTCTTCTCCAGCGGCACCTGCGCGTAATAGAGCTGCTGGTAGACCTCCTTCAGCACCCACTCCGTTACGTGCTCGCAGGTCTCGATATCGTGGGCGCCGTCCATCAGCACCTCGGGCTCGACGATCGGCACCAGCCCGCCTTCCACGCACAGCGCCGCATAGCGCGCCAGCGCCTGGGCGTTGGCATTGATCGACGTATAGCTCGGCATCCTCGGATTGGTGCCGATGTCGTACACCGCCCGCCATTTGGCGAACTTGGCGCCGAGGCTCACATATTCCTTGATGCGGCCGGCCAGGCCGTCGAGGCCCTCGGTGATGGTCTCGCCGGGGCAGAACGGCAGCGGCTTGGCGCCGTTGTCGACCTTGATGCCCGGCAGCGAGCCGGCCGCGGTAATGATGTCCGTCAACGGCGTGCCGTCCTTGGCCTTCTGGCGGATGGTCTCGTCGTAGAGGATCACGCCGGAGATGGCGTCCTGCATGGCACGGCTGGAGCGGAACAGCATTTCGCGATAATCACGCCGGTTGGGCTCCGTATTCTCGACGCCGATGCCGTCGAACCGCTTCTTGATGGTGCCGGAGCTCTCGTCCGCGGCGAGGATGCCCTTGCCTGGCGCCACCATCGCTTGCGCAACCTGCTCCAGTGACATTGCCCTCGACCCTGATTGCGTCATGTAGACCTCCCGCAACCTGCTCTCATCCTGCATGAACCTTGCGCGCTGGCATAGCGCGGATGCGCTGGCGATGCCAGATGGCGAGCGATATCAACCCCCCAGGGCAACCACGCCACGGCGTCGCGGTTCCCTATGCCGGCGATTGCGATGGCCATCGCGGCTGGCCCGCCCTCCTCCTCGTCCACAGGCTGGACGATTTCTTTCTGCCAAGCGGAGGCTTTGCCTCATTCACGCCAAGCTCTATGGCTCATTTGCCACGCACAAGAGCTTGCTAAAGCATAAGCAGCGCCCAGTAACGTTTTGTAGCGGTGGAGCAACAGTCCATGAGCCTGGAGCAGAATCTCAAGCTTGCCCTTGCCGACAGCCGCATCGACGAAGCTGAGCGCAACATCCAGCACGTGGCCTCGCTGGTGCCCTGGCTCACCGCCCAAGGCTATGCCACCGCCGATATCGAGGGGCAGCTCGGTCTGATGTCCCAGGCACTCCACCACCTGAAGGAGCAGCGCCGCCTGATCGCCGAGACGTATCATTGAGGGATGGAGCTCCCTCTCCCCGCGCAACGCCAACCTTCCCGCGCCCGCCAACGGCGCGGGGAGAGTGGTCGGGGTGAGGGGCAGCTCCTCCGAGGAAGACCCCACCACTCGGGGCTTCGAATCGATCCCGAGCGGCGTTCGTTCCGATATTGCTGAGAACTCTTGCATTCGTTGAGAGGTAGCGTCCCCTGGCTGCCCCTCATCCCAACCCTCTCCCCGCCAGCGGCGAGAGGGAGGTACCTGCCATCCTCCCTGCCTCCCAGCCGATCAGCGCGCGCTTGCGCGTGAGACCCCAGTGGTAGCCGGCGAGGCTGCCGTCGGTGGCCAGAACGCGGTGGCACGGAACCACGAACGAGATCGGATTGCGGCCGACAGCAGAGCCCACCGCGCGCGAGGCCGTCGGCTGGCCCAGGTGGCGGGCGATGTCGCGGTAGCTGACGGCTCGGCCCATGGGAATCCTGAGCAGCGTCTCCCACACCCGCACCTCGAAGTCAGTGCCGATCAGCACCAGGCGGACCGGCTGGTCGCGGCTCTGGTCTGCCGGGCGGAAGATGGCGCGCGCGAAAGGCGCGGTTTTCTCTGGCGCCGCCACGAAGCGCGCCTTGGGCCAGCGCCGCGTCATATCGGCCAACACGTCAGCGGGGGTCTGCGCCTTGTCCTCATCGACGAACGCGAGGCCGGCCAGGCCGCGGTCGGTTGCGATCAGCAGCGCTTCGCCGAACGGCGATGCGTGAAAGCCGTAGGCCATCGTCAGGCCCTCGCCGCGGCGCTTGTAGGCACCCGGCGTCATCGCCTCATGCGAGACGAACAGGTCATGCAGCCGGCCGCCTCCCGAAAGGCCGACCTCATAGGCGGCCTCCAGCACGCTGGCCGAGCCGTCTAGGAGGCCTCGCGCATGGTCCACCGTTATGGCCTGCACGAACTCCTTGGGGGAGAGCCCGCACCAGCGCTTGAACAGCTTTTGGCATTGCGTCGGCGGCAGGCCGAGATGGGCGGCCAGCGCCTCGAGTGAGGGCTGTGCAGTCCAGCTCTCCGTGAGGTAGGCGATGGCGCGGCGGATCTGATCGTAGTCGCGCGCGACTTGGGCATTGTCGGCGCCTTGAAGCGGGTTGCGATCCGGCAGCTTGGTCATGGTGTCATGCAGCATGGCGGGCCTCGCTCTCGTTGGCCAGAGCGAGACCTAGCCATCCTGGCAGGGCGAAGCGACCCGTTTTATGCCGTTTTCACCGCTGATCGTACGCTAATCGCGCTGCGCCGAGCCGGCATTGAGGCCAAACGGATCGTTGAAGGAGGCGTTCATGCCCAATATCGTGGCCGCCAACGGCATCGTCACGCACATCAACGTGTTCACGGTCGCGCCAGAGCGGCAGGACGAGCTGGTGCAGTCACTTGTTGAGACCGTGAAGGCTGCGAGCAGGATGCCAGGCTGGATCTCGGCCAGCATCCACCGCAGCTACGACGGGCGTCAGGTGACGAACTACGTCCAGTTCGAGAGCAGCGAGGCGGCCCAGCGTGTCACGCATCAACTGCTCGCCATGGGCCTCATTCAACGCAATACCGCCATTGGCACGGTGAGCCCCGGCCAGTACGAGGTGGCCTTCACGCTGACGCGATCGTAAAGACGGAACCCCAGCTCAGATACGCACACCCCCGCGCATCGCGAGCAGGGCGTTGCGCAGGGCGGAGGCGAGGTCGCGTCGCTCCGCGTCGGTCAGGAAGCTGCCGAAGACGAGCTCGGTGCCGCGCGAGACGACGCTGAGCGCCGTGCGGCCGTTCGGCCACTCGCGCAGGTTGACGCGGGCCCAATAGGGGTTGCACTCATGGCTCTCCTGGCGGCCCGACGGATGGACCCGCGTCAGGACCAAGCGGTCCGAGGTGATATCGAGTGTCTCATACCGGCGTCCGGAGCGATCGTTGAGCCGAAAGGCGGCGTAGACGAGCAGGACATCGAGACCCAAGAAGCCGAGCACCGGCCAGGCTCCCGCCGCCAGGAAGATCATGCCGGTGATGAAGCTGAGGACGCCGAGCACGATCATCACGGCGAGGAAGCCCCTGGGGCTGAGCGAGCGATGCGGTGTCAGCACCGCGCGAAAAGCCTCCGGCGCTCCGTCATGGCCGGCTTGCGTTGGCTCTCTATTTCCGTTCATGTCGGCATCTTATCAATCTTAATGGCGCGCGCGAAGTCTCTCCGAGCCCCGGACAGCCCAGAACAGCCCCACGTCCAGCGAACCTCCCATGCGCAAACCTCCGCGACTGCCGGCAACCCCGCTGAAGACCGCTCTCGATGCGGCTGCGCTACCGCCCGCCGAGGCGCCATCGCCCGCCAGGAGGCCGAAAGCCGCGGCGTCCGGAAAGCGTCCCAAGATGCGGCGGCGGGCCCGTACCGATCCGGAGCGGGTTGAGGAGATCTTCCGCCGCTTCGCCGCCGCCAGCCCCGAGCCCAAGGGCGAGCTGGAGCACGTCGATCCCTTCACGCTGCTGGTCGCCGTCGTGCTCTCCGCCCAAGCCACCGATGCCGGCGTGAACAAGGCCACGCGTGGCCTGTTCAAGGTGGCGTCCACCCCGGGGCAGATGGTGGCGCTGGGCGAGGGGGGTGTGACCGAGCACATCAAGACGATCGGCCTCTACCGCAACAAGGCCAGGAACGTGATCGCGCTGTCGGAGAGGCTGATCGCCGAGCATGGCGGCGAGGTGCCGCGCGAGCGCGGAAGCCTGGAGGCACTGCCCGGCGTCGGCCGCAAGACCGCCAATGTGGTGCTCAATATCGCCTTCGGCGAGCCGACCCTGGCGGTGGATACGCACGTGTTCCGGGTGGCGCACCGGCTGGGACTGGCCGAGGGCAAGACCCCGCTCGACGTAGAGCTCGGCCTCCTTAAGGTCATTCCCGGGAAGTACATGCGCCACGCCCACCACTGGCTCATCCTGCATGGC
>DASURA010000295.1:0-6814 GCA_036280295.1 Hyphomicrobiaceae bacterium | reverse complement strand
CGGCCAGGAGGAGGCGGTTGATGCCGTCTCCAAGGCGGTCCGGCGCGCGCGGGCGGGCCTGCAGGATCCCAACCGGCCGATCGGCTCGTTCATCTTCTTGGGGCCCACCGGCGTCGGCAAGACCGAGCTCACCAAGGCGCTTGCCGCCTTCCTGTTCGACGACGAGACGGCGCTTCTGCGCGTCGACATGTCGGAATACATGGAGAAGCATGCGGTGGCTCGCCTGATCGGCGCGCCTCCGGGCTACGTCGGCTATGAGGAGGGCGGTGCGCTCACGGAGGCGGTGCGGCGCCGGCCCTACCAGGTGGTGCTGTTCGACGAAATCGAGAAGGCACATCCGGACGTGTTCAACGTGCTGCTGCAGGTGCTGGACGACGGCCGCTTGACCGACGGCCAGGGCCACACGGTCGACTTCAAGAACACGCTGATCATCATGACCTCCAACGTCGGCTCGGAGTATCTGGCGAGCCAGAAGGACGACGAGGACGTGGAGGCGGCGCGGCCCTACGTGATGGCCGAGCTTCGCACCAAGTTCCGGCCGGAGTTCCTGAACCGCATCGACGACATCATCCTGTTCCATCGCCTGCGGCGTGAGCAGATGGCGGCGATCGTCGACATCCAGATCGCCCGGCTGCAAAAGCTCGTCGCCGACCGCAAGCTGAAGCTCGACCTGGACGACGGCGCCCGCACCTGGCTGGCCAACCGCGGCTATGACCCGATGTACGGCGCACGCCCGTTGAAGCGCGTGATCCAGCGCTCGGTGCAGGACCCGCTGGCCGAGCAGATCCTCTCCGGCCGTGTGCGCGACGGCGATACCGTGCGCATCTCGGTGAGCGGCGGCAACCTGGAGGTCAACGGCGAGCAGGTGCGAGAGGCTGCGTGACGAGAGATGCCGCCGGTCGGGGTCAGACCCTGCGGGTCTGACCCTTGGCACAACGTTGATGTTGGTGCTGGACGATGCGGGTCAACGTTGGCGATATGAGGTCAGACCCGCAGGGTCCGACCGTATTCTGCCCAAACCTGAAACCTACCTAAAATCCGTACAGCCGCGCCGGGTTGTCCACCAGCAGCCGCTTCTGCGACTCCTCGGTGGCCGCGTAGGCCGGCAGCAGGTCCACCAGGTCCGCCTCGTCCACCTCGATCTTGAGGTTGGGGTGCGGGAAGTCCGTGCCCCACAGCACCTTGTCGGGGATCGCCGCCATGATCCGCGCGGCTATGGGCACGGCCAGGTCGAACGGCGGCGGGCTGATACGCTCGGCGCCGCTCACCTTGATCCAGCAGTTGTCGAGCTTAGCCAGCTCCAGCAGCGCCTTGAGCGCCGGCTGCTCCGGCCCGAGCCTCGAATCGACGCGGCCCATGTGGTCGATCACGAACGTCAGCGGCAGGGCGCGGATCATCGGCGACAGCTCGGCGATATCCTGCGCGTCCAGGTGCAGCACGACGTGCCAGCCGATCGCCTTGATGCGCGGGATGCAGCGATTGAACACGTCCATGTCGGGCGCGCCGCCCAGGTGCTTCACGAAGTTGAAGCGCGCACCGCGCACGCCGCCGTCGTTGAGCTTCTGCAGTGCCTTGTCGTCGAAGGTATCGTCGATGATGGCGACGCCGCGCGTCGTCTCCGGCCTCCAGGCGATGGCGTCGATCATGGCGGCGTTGTCGGTGCCGTGGCAGCTCGCCTGCACGATCACGGTCCGCGAAAGGCCCAGATGCGCGTGCAGCGCGGCCAGAGCCTCCTTGGGCGCATCCTCCGGCGTGTAGCGGCGGTTCGGCGCGTACGGGAAGATGGCGCCGGGGCCGAACACGTGGCAGTGCGCGTCGGTCGCGCCCGGCGGCAGCTTGAAGCGCGGCGTGCGCCGCTTGGAAAGGTCTAAACCGCCCGTGCTCATGTCTTCTTCGCTCCTTGCTCCTGGATATCGGCAATCGCCTGCGCAAGCACCGGGCTCAAGCCCAGATCGGCCAGCATCTCGGCCGCCTCGCGCATCTCCTGGGCGCGGCGGATGCCATGCGTCGCCACCCGCTCGGCGGCGTACTCCACCTGCTGCGGCCAGTCGATACCGGGATAGGTGGCCTTTAGGCTGGCGATCACGTCGTCCTCGACGCCCCAGGCTTTCGCCGCAGCGAAGAACTGCACCAGGATCACTTCCATGCCCTTGATGACGATCGAGCGCGACAGCTTGGTGGCCGAGGCGCGGCCGATCTCGGTCGCCACCGGCTTCAGCTTCATGCCGAGCGGGTTGAGCCGCTCCGCCGCCTCCACCGCCGCCGGGCCGCCGGCCAGGATCGATACGGCGAGGCCCGGCTCGGCCACAGCCGCCATCACTGCGCCTTCGACAAACTTGGCGCCGGAGGTCTTCACGTGCTCGGCGCCCGTGCGCTTGGTGTTGGGCGAGGCAGAATTGATGTCGAGGAAGATCTGGCCGGGCTTCAGGTAGCGCGCGGCCGCGGCCGCCACCTCGCCCGCCGCCGCCGCGGTGACCGCAGAGATGACCACGTGCGCATCGCGGGCCGCATCGGCGGCATCGGCCGCCACCCGCACGCCGAGCGCCTCGGCGCGTGCAGTTATGCCACCTCTCAGCTGAGGATTGTCGAACTTCAGGTCATAGGCCGCGACCGTTACGCCGCCCCTGCCCTTCAGGCCCCCGGCAAAGGTCTGCCCGACCTCGCCAAAGCCGATAAATGCCAGCCGTGTCATCACACCGCCCATCGTCGCCACGCTCCAGGTTAGGCCGGAGATTGGTGCGGGGCGATCCGGTACGTCAAGCTGACGTAATACCGCCGCCAGCAGGGATGCGCTCCGCTTATCGCCTAGCTACGAAGGGCATGATGTCAGACTGGGCGGGTCTGACATCGCCTCTCACATTCCGCCCCCGGGCCCCTGCTTGAAGCGCGAGCGCCACTGGTCGAGCTGTACAGCGTAGGATTCCATGATCCGGCTCATGGCATCGACGACGTTGAGGTCGCGGAATGTCGACCACTTGCCTTCGATCGACTCCGACATCGGATTGAGCGAGTCGATCAGGTATTTGTAGTAGGCATAGAGAAGCGCAGGAAACAGCACGTAGAAGCTGTTCTGTCGGTACACGCCGGACTCAAGGTCGAATATATTGAACTGCCGCACGCCAAAGACATAGGCCGCACCCACCATGAGCACGATGAAGAACGCCGGCACCAGGAACAGAGCGTAGATGCTGTTGCGCCGGATCTGAAACAGAATGCTGCGCAGGAACTCCTCGATAAAGAACACACGGAATGCCATCCAGTGCAGGTCGGTGATCCACAGCACCGTTTCCCGCTTCATCTCGTTGACGTCGGCGTCGCCGACCACCGCCTGCGTGGCGCTGGCGTGGATCTTGTTGAAGCGGATGGAGATGTTGGCAAGATAGCCGACCAGCAGATTGTCCATCTCGCGGCCGTTGTGACGCTGCGCCTGATCATAGGCCATGTGGTAGAACATCCACATCAGCAGGTAGCCGGCGGCGCACGATGCCAGGCCGAACAGCCCCTTGTTGATGTCCTCCTGACTGAGGCCGAGCAGGCGCATGCCGTCCGTCACCGGCGGCAGATTTTCCAATCCGAGGCCATGGTAGAAATCGATCAAGGTCGACGCCGTCAGGTTGGCGACGGCCACCAATGAGACGATCAGGGAGAATATGCCCGCCAGCACCAGCACATTCGAATTTATGACGCGCCGGAACTCGGAGAGGACGTAGAAACAGCCCTTGTCGCTCTTGCCGAGCAGATTGACGATGAAGGCATTGTGAATATCGTCATACAGATTGAGCGGGTTGGAGCCGAGCGGCACAACAGTGCTGAACAGGTGCTTGGCGCTGATGAAATCCCCGTCGGCGTCGTCACGATGGTACTCGGCATTGTAGCTCAGCGCCGGCCGCAGCCAGGTGCAGGCAAGCCGTGTCTGCGGGTCGATCCGTACGGTTGCCTTGTCGAAATCCGCGGCGATGGCGTCGTCGGTCTCCGAGAATGCCTCGGCGAGGGTGCCGACGCTGAGGCCGAGGAACGACTTCACCGGCTTCTGCTTGACCGACGTCTCGCCGCCGAGCCGCACCACTCTGCCGATGGCCCTGGAGATCCGCCTCAGAGCGCGCCCGAGGGGGCGCAGAAGCCAGCGAAAGGCAATTCGGCGCAGCAGCACGAGCAGCCCTGCGGCGATCACCGTCAGCACCAGAACGATGAGGGCGTGAGCGTCGCGCGGCGCCGCGGCGGGTGGCGCCTGCACGACATAGATGATGGCCGGCGCAGTGCTCTCCCGGTATCTGTCGTCGCCGCCGTAGGTGGCGGCAACCTCATGCCGCCCCGCCGGCAGCGACGCGACGGTGAGCGTGGCAAGGCCGTCCGCCACGGGAGCGCTGCCGAGAATGCCGTCGTCGGCCTTGAAGGTCACGCCGCCCGTCGGCGCCCTCCCTGCGCCGTTGACCGACGCCGTAAGGGTCGTCTCGCCCGCGCGCCGGCCGGGGGCGGCCGCCACCCGGACCGCGGCGGCGGCCTTCAGCACGGTGTGGCGCAACTCGGCCGACACCGCCTCCGCATAGCTGCCGTCGCCGGCATAGGTCGCCGTTATGGCGTGTTCCCCCAGCGCGAGTTGTGACGTCTCCAGCGCCGCGCGGCCGCCGGCGGACAACTCGGCGCCGCCGAGAACGCTGACGCCATCCTTGAATGTCACCGAGCCGGTCGGCACCCCGGCCGGACCGCTCACTGCAGCCTTGAATATCGTCGTCTGTCCGACCTCGGTTGGGGCGTTGGCCACGGACAACTCGACGTGGGCTGCGGCCTTGGCGGGCTGCTCCTGGGCCAAGGCCGGGCTCGTGGCAAGACCGATGACCGTCAGCCCCGCGATGACTTGAGAAATGACTATGCCCATCAAGAAGGCCAAAACAGCACGGAACGATCGAACAGAGACCATCTGACGCAATCCTAAACGCAATCATGTGTTGCAGGTGGCCCGCTGAGCCGGCCTCCCGCCATGCCTATCGCGACAAGTGGGCGATACCAAGAAACGTTGGCTACGGAACTTTTTTGCTCGCGACGATGTTGCGTATGCGGGGCAGAGTGGCGTGGCAAGACCGCCGTTACCGTTCCAGTACACAGACTTGTCGCCCCACTGACATCAGTCTGTCATTTGGCATAGGAGCGATGCACATTTGCGTCAGTCGCCGCGGATTCACAGACCCGGCAGGCCTGCGGCGTGCACCGGGCCTGGACAGAGCATCGCCACTACCTACAGTCGCCGGCAACGCATCATCACAACCTGGACATCAGCCGTGAACGCTCTCGTCGTCTCTCTGCTCGCCCTGGCGCTGGCCTGGTCGCTGACCGGGCTCTACCTGCGCGTCATGCTCGCCTACGGCCGGCTCGAGCAGCCGAGCGAGCGCGGCATGCACCGCGTGCCGGTCCCGTCGGGAGCCGGCGCCGCCATCGTCGCCGCCGCCCTGGTGCTGTGGCCGCTATGGCGCGGACTGACGGCGAGCCACGATCTCCTGCTGCCGGCCACGGTAGCGGCGCTCGCGGCGGTGTCCTGGCTCGATGACCGGCGCGGGCTGTCGCCGGCACCGCGGCTGGTGGCCCATGCCGTCTCGGTGGCGCTGCTGCTCGCCTCGCTTGGGCCCGACCAGCGCGTGGTGCCTGAGTTGCCCTTGGGCCTGGAGCGCGTGGCGCTGGGCCTCGCCTGGCTGTGGTTCGTCAACCTGTTCAACTTCATGGATGGTATCGACGGGCTGGCCGGCGCCGAGGCGGTGGCAGTCGCAGCCGGGTACGTCCTTGTCGTCGGGGTCGCCGGCGCCGTCACGCCGCTCGAATCGCTGGCGCTGATCATCGCTGCGGCCACGGCGGGGTACCTGTTCTGGAACTGGCACCCGGCCAGGGTCTTCATGGGCGATACCGGCTCGATCACGCTGGGCTTCGTGCTCGGCTGGCTGATGATCGATCTGGCGCTGCGCGGCTTGTGGGCGGCCGCCATCCTGCTGCCTGCCTACTTCGTGGCCGACGCCACGCTCACCCTGGCGAAGCGGGTGCTGCGCGGCGAGAAGCCGTGGCAGCCGCACCGCCAGCACGCCTACCAGCGCGCCGTGCTCGGCGGCACGCCGCCCTCGGGCGTCGTCCTGCGCACGGCCATCGGCAATGCCGCGCTCGTCGTTCTTGCCGTCGTCTCGGTCTGGCAGCCGGGGCTGGCGCTCGTCGCCGGCGCCACCGTTGTCGCGGTCGTCCTCGCCGAGCTGGAGCGCCTTGCCCACGCGTAGGTTGGTGCGAGCTGCTTTGACCCAACCTGCAGCCTACCTGAGCGGCTTGATGCGCTCGCCGGGCATCAGCTCGTAGGGGTCCTTCCAACCGGGCAAGGCGCGCAGGCGCTCGATCCAGGCGGCAAGGTTGGGATTGGTCTTGGGCCAGTCGTAGCCGGCCTCCTCGGGTGGATAGAACATGTAGCCGGCAAGCGAGAAGTCGGCGATGGTGGGCGCGTCACCCACCATGAACCGCGACGTTCCGAGGTGCTTCTCGACAATCGCCAGCGCCGCGTCGAAGCGCCCCTTGAGGAACGCCATGACGGCCGGGTCCGGCTCCTGCTTGAAAAAGCATTTGAAGAACCGGTAGGTGGCGAGATAGCCGGTGAACTTGTGATTATCGAACAGCATCCAGCGCAGCGCCTCCAGCCGCTCCGACTCGTTCGCCGGCTTGAACTTGCCGGTCTTGTCGGCGAGGTAGGTCAGGATCACACCTGATTGGGCGAGCTTCGTCGCGCCGTCCTCCAGCACCGGCGCCTCGCCCATCTCGTTGACGGTCTCACGCCACTTGGGATCGCGCGCCT
>DASURA010000294.1:0-5498 GCA_036280295.1 Hyphomicrobiaceae bacterium | reverse complement strand
CCACCCTCGCTCGGAAACGTACCGGAGCCGCGTGCGCGTAACCCAACCTACTCCCTGCTGGCCCACGCGGGGAGCGGCGGCATCTCATTTGAGCCCCATCCTGGTTCATACGCACCTCGCTCCAGCCAAGAACGAAACGTGGAGTGCGGCCAATCGCCGGGCCTCGTTGAGGGGGTGTAGACCCTCGGCAGGACATCGCATGGCGATGGCCTCGTGCGGCCTTTCGGCGTTGAACTCGTCGACGAACAGGTCGAAGCGGGCCTGCTGCTGGAGGGGGTTGGCAGCGCCGTCCGTGCGCGTCAGGTTGTCGGATACCCTCTCCTGAAGCGCGGCGATGTCGATCTGGTGCATGGAGCCGGAGCCGGCGAGATCGAGTGCGTGTGCCCCGGCCATGCCCTGGGCCATGCACGGCCCCATCACGCGGACCGAGCTCAGCGCCGCCGGGTCGCCGTCGATGCAGCGCCCCACCGCGACCAGGTTGTCGGCCTCGGGCGAGATCATGGCGCCGAGCGGCACGTAATGGACGTGATCCTCGCCGAACGTCTCCCACACGAAGCCTTCCGGCGCGTTGTGCAGCTCGATCGGCCAGGCGGTGCGGGCGATGGCGTCGGCGTATTTCTTCTGGCCCACCACCTCGTCGACGACGATATGGTGCTTGGCCTTGATCCAACGGGTCTGACGGATGCCCGGGAAGCCGTAGGACCGTACCGTGATGTTGCCGAAGAACGCCGGGTACTCCTGCCGCAGCAGGGCGATGCCGCGGTCCACCTGGTCCTTGCCGATCTGCCCCATGCGCGAGGCCGCGATCGGATCGAGCGGCGTCTCCAGGTGGGTCATGTTGAGTACCGCCACGTCTTTGCCGGGGAAGTAAAAGGCGATGCCGCCCTTGCGCATCAGGCCGTAATCGTCCGCGCGCCGGGCGATGCGGTCGCTCAACTCCTCCCGGTCCGGCGGCGTGACGCCGATGGGCAGGCCCTCCACCACCACCTGCTGGCTGCCGTACACCTTCTCGTTCGGTTCGCGGCAGGCGAGCCCCGCCAGATAGGCCAGGGCCGCATCGCCCGAACAGTCGGCGAAGCCCTCCGCCCGGAGTGTCACGTCGCCGTAGCGCGTCACCAGCCCGACGGACTTGATCCGCCGGCCGTCCCGCTCGGCCGTGCGCAGGATGGCGCCGGTGACCGGGATCACGCCGGCGGCGTCCAGCGCCGTCTCCACCCAGCGCGACAGTACGACCTCGTTGTAGTGCACCACGGTCGTCATCGGCCCATGGCGGTAATAGCAGCCGTCATTCGCCTCCAGGTAAGCCAGCATCTCGTCGACCACCCCGAAGGTGAAGCGATGGCCGTGCGTGCCGTTCCTGTAGAGGCCGCAGAAGGTGCCGATGAGCGAGTTGACGGCCTGTCCGCCGAGTGCCGGCAGGCTGTCGACGATCGCCACCGTCCTGCCCAGCCGCGCCGCCTGCAGCGCCGTGGTGACGCCAGAGATGCCGGCGCCGATGACGCAGAGGTCGACGTCAAGCTGGCGGTGCAGAACCTCGCCCGCATAGCGCACGACGGTCGTCTCCGGATTGATCGGCCGGCCATAGGACACTTGGCAGTCACTCCCTTGTCTTTGCCTTTCCACCCGTCATCCCAACCGGACCGCGCGCGAGCCGAAGACGAGCAGCGGTCCGAGTCGGGATCCGGAGACTCGTTCGCCGAGGTCCCGGAGAGCCTCGCCCTACGGGCTCGGCTTCCGGGACGACGGGTGGGCGCTTTCTGTCATCATATAATTTGTCGCGTCGCGCGGCAGAATGCGGGCTTTCAGACGATCAGATCTCGCAATTCGCGAAAGCTACCGGCCAGCGGCGACGGCCGCACCCGCGGCCTGCACCGATGCGGTGCGCTGCTGCCGCGCGCTGATGGCGATGACGACCGCGGCAATGGCGAAACCGACGACCGTGCTCTTCCACTCGGGGAAGCCGATCAACAGCGCGGCGACGAACAGAGGTGGACGCGCCCACAGGCGCAGCGTGCCCACCCGCAGCAGGTGCCCCTCCGAGGCGGCAGCAATGAGGATGATCGCCAGCACGTTGAGCGCGGTCCAGATCGCCGTCAGGTGCCAGGGCCCCTGCAGGATCAGCGACGGCTCGAACAGGAAGAAGATCGGCACGAAGTAGATGGCGATCCCGAGCCGCGCGGCCTCGAAGCTGGTGCGGATCGGATCGGAATCGGCAATTCGCGACGCCAGGAAGGCGGCAAGCGCCACCGGCGGGGTGATCGCCGCAAGCGTGGCGTAGTAGGCGATGAACAGATGGATCGCCAGCATGTTGAGGCCGGCGATCTGCTGCAGGGCCGGGGCGAGCGTCAGCGCCAGCATCAGATAGGCGGCGACGATCAGCCCGAGCATGCCGAAAATGAAGCAGACCGCCATGCCGATCGCCAGCACCACGACGACGCCGTCGCCGCCCATACGTACAAGGCTGGCGGCGATGACGGGCGCCACGCCGGTGGCCATCAGGCCGCCCAGGATGAAGCTGGTCGGCAGCAGCAGCGCCATGGTCTGGCTGAGCAGCTTGCTGATCTCGTAGAACAGCGCCGGGATGCGGCCGAGGCTGATCCGCAGTCGGGGATGCAGCGTCGTCAGCACCAGCAGCAGGGCGGACGCGTAGTAGGGCGTCAGCCGTTCCCAGCGCATGAACACGAGGCCCCAGACGAGGAAGCCGAGCACGAGGAGGAACGGCCAGCCGTCCTTTAGCACCTGGCCGATCTTCGGGAGGTCCTCGCGCTTCATCCCTTCAAGGCCGTTGCGCGCCGCGAACCCGTCGACGTGGCAATAGAGGCCGAAATAGTAGAGCAGCGAGGGGATGATCGCCGCCAGCACGATCACGCTGTACTCGGTGTTGGTGAAGTCGGCCATGATGAAGGCGACGGCGCCCATTACCGGCGGCATCAGCATGCCGCCGGTCGAGGCGCAGGCTTCCAGGGCACCGGCGTAGTGCGGGGGAAAGCCCGCCCGCTTCATCGCCGGGATGGTGACCGACCCGGTGCCGACGACGTTGGAGAAGATGCTCCCCGAGAGGCTGCCGAACAGGCCCGAGGCCAGCACCGCCACCTTGGCCGGTCCGCCGCGCGCAGTGCCCATCAGCGACAGGGCGAGGTTGAGGAAGAAGTCGCCGGCGCCGGTGGCCACCAGCAGCGCTGCCAGGATGAGAAAGCCGATGATCAGCTCGCCCACCACCCGAGTGGTGACGCCGAGCATGGCATCGCCCGAGAAGACGTTGAAGGCGATCGTCTGCGACAGGTCCGTCGGCGGTCCCCAGAGGATGCCGGGCATGTACGGGGCCGCGACCGGGTAGAGCCCGAGCCCAACGACAATCGCCAGGAAGACGTAGCCGCCCGACCGGCGCGCCGCGTCGAGAACAAGCACGAAGATCGCTACGGCGACGGCGAGCTGCCAGTTGGCCTGCACCGGCACCCAGCTGCCATACACCAGCGAGGAAGAATGATAGGCCATGAACAGCGTCAACGCACAGATGGCGACGGCCGGCAGGTAGCTCGCCCAGGTGACGCCCCGCTCGCCCTTCCAGGCCGGCAGCAGCAGGAAGGCGACCGGCAGGTAGGCTGCCATCAGCAGGAAGTAGTAGGTGAGGTCGAGCAGCGGAAAGAGGACGAAGATGTAGGCGACGGACATGGCCACGCCCGCCGCCGACATTGCCAGGAGGAGGGCGCGCACCGCGCGCGGCATCGCTTGCCAGCGCTCGTTGGCCAGGTCGCGGAAGGCTGCCGGCCCGGACCCTGCCGGGCCGCTGCCAATCATCTCGGAGGTTGCCGTCATGCTTGTCCTCGGCCTTGCGGCCGTCTCATCGGTTTGGTGCGCTGCAGCGCCGTGTCGGGCCGCACTGCGCTTGGCGAGCGGAGAAAGGCCGCGCACCGGCATGGCGCGCGGCCGCCCATGTCACTGGATGTCGAGGACCATCTCGCCGTAGGTCTTGGTGATGCCGGCGTCGGCGCGCTTCTGCTTCCAGAGCTTGGCGAACTCGGCGCTGTCGGGGCTCACCGTGATGCCCTTCGCCTTCGCCTCGGCGAGCGTTGCCTTCCACAGCTCCACCCGCGCCTTGGCGAGCGCGACGAGCTTCTCCTGCCGTGCCTGGTAGGCGTCGGTCCAGACGCTCTTCTCCTTGAGGTAGCGGATGGCGCCCTCGTGGAGAGGCTGCAGGGCGCCGGCATCCAGGAAGGTCTTCATGCTGGCCATGCTCATCATCCAGGCGTGGGTGAAGGTCTTCTTGAAATCTTCGTGGTGCTCGTCGAGCCACTTGGCGAGGTGGTAGACGAATTCCGGATCGGCATTGGCGCGCACGTGGTTGGCCTGGAAGGCGTGATCCATGTTGAGCCCGAGCGAGCTCTTGACGCCCGAGACCACCTTGGACGGGATGTAGCCCGGCTGCAGGGCGCGGTAGCGGGCGTAGGCCGCCGGATCGGCCGCCTTCTCCGGCAGCGGCAGCCAGCGCAGCCCCTTCGGACCCGCCTCCGCCTCGTAGCTGGGGCCGGACAGCGGCGAGGTGAAGGCCACGTCGGCACGGCCTTCGGCCACGATGCGGGTGTTGGCGCCGTAGTTGCCGACCTGCACGAGGTTCACGTCCTCGCGCTTGAGCCCGCGGTAGGCCAGCAGGGCATCGACGCCGGCGACCAGGAAGGATGAGGACGGCGAGAAGGCGATCCGGGTGCCCTTCTTCACGTCAGCGAAGCTCTTGATGTCGCTGTCGCCGCGGACCATGTAGCCCCAGGGCGTGATCATGTTCATGACGGCAACCCGCGTGTCGGCCGGCCCGGCCTCGGGAGTGGCGTAGCCTTCGACGGCCTCCATCTGGTCGAAATAGTCCGACGCCTGCAGCATGGCGATGTCGCCCTTGCCGGTCGCCAGCCATTGGGCACGCGCATAGCCGTTGGGTGCCGGGAGCACGCGGGCGCGGGACTTGTTCTGGGCCGAGAACTCTGCCGTCCAGGCGACCCCCAGCGAATGGTTCGCGGTGCCGACGATCGGCGTGACGGCCGTGAAGTAGTCCGGCCACTTGTAGGTGTCCTGTGCCGCGCCCGGCGAGGTGACCCCCGCTGTCAGCGTTAGAGCAACGGCCATCGTCGGCAACACGGCTCGCAAGAAACTGGGCATACGTCCTCCTCCCTGTTTTTATCTGGCCCGGCGGCGTTGTCTGCCGTCGGGTCCGGTGCGGCAGCCGCAACCGTCGCCGCCACCGCCGCTCCTCCCTTCTCTTTTCGTCCGGGCGTTCTCAGCGCGCCCGTTTGGCAATCGTCACCAGCCCCGCGTCGGCATCGACCTCGATGAGGTCTCCGGTCTCGATCAGGCTCAGCACGTCGGCATCCAGGTCGGTGATGGCCGGGACGCGTGTGACCACGGCGCCGAGCGCGATCTTGGTCGTCATGCGGGTGAAAATCATGGCTGCGGGAGCCACGCCATTCAGCCGGCACATGTGGAAATAGGCCGACCAGCCGGACGAGCCC
>DASURA010000293.1:0-24551 GCA_036280295.1 Hyphomicrobiaceae bacterium | reverse complement strand
TGCCGGTGGTCACCGTCCAGGCCAGCCCCCACAGGAGCATGTCGAGATAGGTGCCCTGCCCCTCAGGGGACGGCTGGAAAAGAATGCCCCAGTTCCAATGGTAGCTCACCCGGCCCCCAATGCTTACCGCACGCTTGTCATGCGGACGCCGCCGACTATGGGCCGGCGGCGTCCTCCGTGCAAGAACGGTGGGCGCCCAAGGCTTGGGCGAAAGGCTCAGTACTTGGTCGGATCCGGGCTGTCAGTGGGGTTCTGGAACGCCCTCTTCAGCGCCGCGCTCATTGGCGTATTGAGGTTCAGGCCCCTGGGCGGGATCGGACTCTGGAACCACTTGGCGTAGATCTTCTGGATTTCGTCGCTCTTGAAGAGCTTTGCGGTGGCGGCATCGACGACCTTCTTGAAGTCCGGATCATCCCTGCGGAGCATGATGCCGTAGGGCTCGGGCAGCGAGAACGCGTCCGAGGAGATCTGGTAGGCAGCCGGAGTCTTGGAGCTGGCCACCAGGCTGGCCAGCAGGATGTCGTCCATCACGAAGGCCACCGCGCGGTCGGTCTCGACCATCAGGAACGCCTCGGCGTGGCCGTTTGCCGGCACCACGTTGATCCCGAGATTGCGCTTGTTGTTCACCTCGTTGAGCTGCTTGATGTTGGTGGTACCCGAGGTGGAGACAACGGTCTTGCCCTTGAGGTCGTCGATCTTGTCGAGGTTGTTTGCCTTCTTGGAGACGAACCGGCTCGCCGTCAGGAAATGGGTATTGGTGAAGGCAACCTGCTTCTGACGCGCCACATTGTTGGTGGTCGAGCCGCACTCCAGATCCACCGTGCCGTTGGCAATCAGCGGGATGCGGTTGGCCGAGGTGACCAGCTGATACTGCACGTTGAGCTTGGGCAGCTTCAGCTCGGTCTTGATGGCGTCAACCACATGGGCGCAGATGTCCATGGCGAAGCCGACCGGCTGCTGCTTGTCGTCGTAGTAGGAGAACGGGATCGACGCATCGCGGTGGCCGATGGTGATGCTGCCGGTGTCCTTGATCTTCTTGAGCGTTCCGGTCAACTCCTGCGCCGAGAGGGGCGCGGCGAACGGCATGGCTGCCAGTGCGAGCGCAGCGAGCGCCAGGCTGAAGGGCTTCAGGTTGAGTCTCATGATGCTCTCCTCTTCGACTTAAAGCCGGCCGCTCTTGTGCCTGCTCCGCGCCTCATGGCCCCCGAGGGCATGCCGGCGAGCTTACGATCATAAGCTTGCAACTCGCTGGCAGTCGAAGGGGCTGACCCCGCTCAACCCCGCCATGCTCATCGCTGCAATGGCTTGGTGCCTTCGTCCAGGACCCTGAGGTAGCTCGTATACTCATAAAGCCGACTGCGGAGCTTGCCCGTGATCTCCTTCACGATACCAAGCTCCCGAAGGTGCTCAAGCGACTTCTGCACAGTTGGCTGAGAAAGGCTGAGCTTCCTTGCGGCACCCGGCACCGACAACAGTGGCGTGCGCTGCAACTCGGCGTGGAGACGCAACGCTGACGCGGCGGGGCGTCCGAGACCCGAGATTTTCCGTCGGTCCTCCTCGAACAGGGCCATTAGACGGCGGGCAGATGCGACGCCTTGCTCGGATGTGTCGATGACACCCTGCAGGAAGAACGCCAGCCAGGCCTCCCAGTTGCCTGTCAACCGGACGTCCTGCAGCAGCTCGTAGTACCGGGCGCGGTACGTCTTGAAGTAGAGGCTGAGGTACAAAATGGGTTCTTTCAACGCCCCTTCCTCGCAGAGCAGGAGCGTGATGAGGAGTCGGCCAAGGCGGCCGTTGCCGTCGAGGAGGAAGGGGTGGATGGTCTCGAACTGGACATGGGTCAAGGCGGCGCGGACGAGAACCGGGTATGTGGTCCGGTCGTGTAGAAAGTGTTCAAGCTCTCCCATGCACTCCATGACGCGATCTGGTGGCGGCGGCACAAATGCAGCATTGCCCGGCCGGGTGCCGCCGATCCAGTTCTGGCTGCGGCGGAATTCGCCAGGCTGCTTGCTGCTTCCCCTGCCCTTTGACAGCAGCTCGGCGTGCATCTCCCTGATGAGCCGCAGTGACAGCGGAAAGTCGCTGCCTAGCCGGGCCAAGCCATGGCTCATCGCGGCAATGTAGTTGGAGACTTCCTGCACGTCGTCGAGAGGGACGAAAGGCACTTCCTCGGCCTCGAACAGCAGCAGGTCGGACAAGGATGACTGCGTTCCCTCAATCTGCGACGAAAGCAAGGCCTCCTTGCGGACATACATGAAGAGGAAGAGGTTCGCTGAGGGGAGGATGGAGGTTATGCCATCCAGGCGGCCAAGTGATTGATTTGCCTTCTCCATCAGACCGAGCATCGGAGAAAGGTCGAGGGGCGGATCGGGTGGCAGGGGCCGCGGCACATAGGCACGCACACCATCTCACCCATCGTTGTGGTGGTGACGTACTCTCCAATCCTGCCTGCGAGGCTGTTGGCCATCCTCGTCGCTCCAGCCCAGCGGCTTGCCAGGGGCCACCGGTATTAAAGGATAGGCGCCTATCCTTTAACAAGACAACTCGCTATTAAAGGATGTGGCCTTATCCTTTAATAAGCAACCGGGCTATTAAAGGATGCGCGGGGCGGGCGTCAGCTTGCGTGGCGGCGCAATGGCGCGTGCTATTTCTTCGGGGGCGCAGCGGGTTTCTTCTTCTTTGGCGGGGGCGTGGTCTGACACTTGTCCTTGCCGTACAGGGTTTCGCACGGCAGGCAGCTCACCTGCTTCAGGCCGAATATGGAGCTGGCTTCCTTGACCTGCCGCTCCACCTGCTCGGCGATGCTCAGGCACTCGCGCAGCTGCTCAAACTCGAGCACCACCGTCTTCTGGCCGCCTGGGTCCAGCGGGCCTGTCGACCAGGTGACAATGAGATACAGGATCCAGGCTTTCACCGGCGACTACCCCCTGCTGTCGCCGGTCAGCGATAATGCGGGGGCCGCCGATTGCGTCCGGCCGCCATCGCCAGCTCCCGGCGACCAGACTCTCTGCACGGGATTTGCCTCAGCGATCACGGCCCCCGCTCAGCGCGTAGGCACCGGCTTGTCGCCGCGGTAGTCGTAGAAGCCGCGCTTGGTCTTGCGGCCGAGCCAGCCGGCCTCGACGTACTTCACCAGCAGCGGGCACGGGCGATACTTGGAGTCGGCCAGGCCCTCGTAGAGCACCTGCATCACCGACAGGCAGGTATCGAGGCCGATGAAGTCGGCCAGCTCCAAGGGGCCCATCGGGTGGTTGGCGCCAAGCCGCATGGCCTTGTCGATCGACTCGACGGTGCCGACGCCCTCATAGAGCGTGTAGACCGCCTCGTTGATCATCGGCAGCAGGATGCGGTTGACGATAAAGGCCGGAAAGTCCTCCGACACGGCGGTGACCTTGCCGAGGCTCTCGACGAAGGCGCGCGCCGCCACGAAGGTATCGTCCTCGGTGGCGATGCCGCGGATCAGCTCGACCAGCTGCATCATCGGCACCGGGTTCATGAAGTGCATGCCGATGAAGCGCTCGGGCCGATCGGTCACAGAGGCGAGCCGGGTGATGGAGATCGATGAGGTATTGGTGGCCAGGATGGCGCTGGGCTTCAGCTTCGGGCACAGGTCGGTGAAGATCTTGCGCTTTACCGACTCATCCTCGGTGGCCGCCTCGATTACAAGGTCCATCTCGCCGACCGTCTCCAGATCGGGGGCAAACCTGATGCGCCTCAGCGCCGCCTGCATCTCGGCATCGGTGATCAGCGAGCGCGAGACCTGGCGGGTCATGTTGCGCTCGATGATGGAGCGGGCCTTCTCGATGGCCTCCTTCCTGAGGTCGTTGATGCCCACGTCGTAGCCGGCGAGAGCGGCCACATGAGCAATGCCGTTGCCCATCTGCCCGGCACCGACAATGCCGACCGTCCTGATCGGCCCGATGGCCGCGCCCGGATTTGCGTGGGGCCGCTCGCTCAACTCGCTACCCTTTCCGAAACTGAGGCTCGCGTCCATGACGGCATGCTCCTTGACCCCACTCAAACCACGCTTGCCCGGTGCACCCGCCGCGGATCCGCGAAGGTCATTTGCCAGCCTTCTCCAGCTCTGCCTTCAGCTCCGGCAGAACCTGGAACAGGTCGGCCACCAGGCCATAGTCCGCCACCTGGAAGATCGGCGCCTCGCCGTCCTTGTTGATGGCGACGATCACCTTCGAGTCCTTCATGCCCGCCAGGTGCTGGATCGCGCCGGAGATGCCGACGGCGATGTACAGCTCCGGGGCCACCACCTTGCCGGTCTGGCCGACCTGGTAGTCGTTGGGCATGTAGCCGGCATCGACGGCGGCGCGGCTGGCACCGACGGCGGCGCCAAGCTTGTCGGCCACCGGCTCGATGTAGGTCTTGAAGTTCTCAGCAGACTGCAGGCCGCGCCCCCCGGAGATCACGATCCTGGCGGCCGTCAGCTCCGGCCGGTCGGACTTCTGCACCTCGGCCTTCTCGAAGGTCGACAGGCCCACCGGCGCGGCGGCCTCCACCGGCTCAATCGGCGCCGAACCGGTGCTGGCGACCGCCGGGAAGGCGGTGGTGCGCACCGTGATCACCTTCTTGGCGTCGCTCGACTGCACGGTCTGGATGGCGTTGCCGGCATAGACCGGGCGCTCGAAGGTATCCGGCGAGACCACCTTGGTAATCTCGGAGACCTGCATGACATCGAGCAGGGCGGCCACGCGCGGCATGATGTTCTTGCCGGAGGCCGTGGCCGGCGCCACCGCCACGTCGTAGCCGGGCATCAGGCGGACGATGAGCGCGGCGACCTCCTCGGCCAACCCGTGACCGAGCTGTGGGGCGTCGGCGAGGAGAACCTTGGCGACGCCGTCGAGCTTGGCCGCGGCGCCAGCGGCGGGGGCCGCGCCGGAGCCGGCCACCAGGATGTGGATGTCGCCCCCCAGGGCCTTGGCCGCGCTCACCGTCTTGGCGACGGCAGACGAAAGCGAAACGTTGTCGTGCTCGGCGAGAAGAAGGACAGTCATGAAAGGGCTCCGGCCTCCTTCAGCTTGGCAACCAGATCGGCGGCATCGGCAACCTTCACGCCCGCCTTGCGGCCGGGCGGCTCGACCGTCTTCAGAACTTTCAGGCGCGGTGCCGGGTCGACTCCGTAGTCGGCCGGCTTCTTGACATCCAACGGCTTCTTCTTCGCCTTCATGATGTTGGGCAGCGACGGATAGCGCGGCTCATTGAGGCGCAGGTCCGTCGTGATCAGCGCCGGCAGCTTGAGCTTGATGGTCTCCAGGCCGCCGTCGACCTCGCGGGTTACGACCGCGGCCTCGCCATCGAGGGCGAGCTTGGAGGCGAATGTCGCCTGCGGCCACCCGAGCAGGGCGGCGAGCATCTGCCCCGTCTGGTTGCAATCGTCGTCGATCGCCTGCTTGCCAAGGATGACGAGCCCCGGCTGCTCGGCCTCGATTATGCCCTTGAGCAGCTTGGCGACGGTGAGCGGCTCGATCGCCGCGCCGTCTGCCGTTTCCACCAGCACGCCACGGTCGGCGCCCATCGACAACGCCGTGCGGATAGTCTCCTGCGCCTTGGTCGGCCCGACCGAGACGGCCACGATCTCTGTGATGAGGCCCTTCTCCTTGAGGCGCAGCGCTTCCTCGACGGCAATCTCGTCGAAGGGGTTCATGGACATCTTGACGTTGGCGAGCTCGACGCCCGCGCCATCCGATTTCACCCGGATGCGGACGTTGTAGTCGACCACGCGCTTGACTGCGACCAGTGCCTTCATCGCCCGAGCGGTCCCCCTGCGCGCGCCAGCATATGACCGGGCACAGCCGCCGGTGGCGCCACCGGCCGGCGTGCTGCTCTTCGAATCGCAGTCGGAAACATTCCAGTCGACTCTCTAGCGCGGGATCAGGACGCTTCGCACGTGCGAAAGAGGCAACGTAGGCTTGCAACAATTGGGTGTCAATTAGGCAACTGGGAAGGCACTTTGGACAAGACCTGAGCAACAACCCGGTTGTGGCATCAAGGTCTCTATCCTGACAACCCGAGGTCGTGCCGGTTATGAATAACGTCGTTCAATTGCGGGTTGGCCAAGGCCTCTGTCAAACAGCGGCACCCCTGGCCGGCGCATGAAGAGCACCAGCACAGCCCCGGCCGCCAGCCCACCCACATGCGCCCACCACGCCACCTCGTCGGCGTGGATGAAGCCGGGCAGCACCATCACCAGCTGCGTCGCGGCCCAGATGCCCAGCACCACCGACGCCGGCACCCGCAGCGGCAGGATGCGGAACGCCAGCACCCATACGCGGACCCGCGGATGCAGCATCAGGTAGGCGGCGATGACCCCGGCGATGGCCCCGCTCGCGCCGACCAGCGGCAGCGGCGAAGAGGGCACGAACAGCGCATGCGCCAGGCCGCCGGCCACGCCGCACAAAAGATAGAACACCAGGAACCTCAGATGCCCCAGGGCGTCCTCGACGTTGTCGCCGAAGACCCACAGGAAGAGCATGTTGGAAGCCAGGTGCAGGACGCCGCCGTGCAGGAACTGATAGGTGATGAGCGTTGCCCACTCCGGCACGGCGAGCGACTGGGCGGGCGCCGCATCGCTGCCGTAGGCTGTCGGATTATGGAACAGCTCAGAGGGAATGAGAGCGAAGCTGGCCATGGCCGCGTCGCCGCGCACCGGGTCGCCCGCGAGCTGGAGCAGGAAAACGATGACGTTGGCCGCGATCAGGCCGAAGGTCACCCACTGAAAGTGTATTGCCCGCAAGGGGTTATCGTCGGAGATCGGAATAAAGGCCACGTTGCGCCATCCTTCAATCGGGGAAAATCGCGATCATCGCACTAGCAATCATATAATGTTGGCTAGTGTCGTCAGATCGCGAAATTCGTTCCAACCTTGCGGCACGCGGAGACGAATTTCGCGATCAGGACACTAGCGGTTCTGCCCAGGCACCCACAGGACGTCGACCTTGCCGCGGTCGTTGGCATAGCGGCTTGCGACGAACAGCAGGTCCGACAGGCGATTGATATACTTGCGCGCCGGCGTGCTGACAGGCTCGCCGGGCAGGCTCGTCAGCTGGGAGATCGTCCGCTCCGCTCGCCGGCAGACCGTACGCGCCACGTGCAGCGCCGCGGCGGCTGGGGAGCCACCGGGCAGCACGAACGAGCGCAGCGGCGCCAGCTCGGCATTCAACTGATCAATCTCGGCCTCGAGCCGCCCGACCTGGGCCTCGCTGACGCGCAGGCGCTCGGGCGCCGGCTTCGATCCGGCGCCAGGCCCGGAACTTTCTGGCGCGCAAAGGTCTGCACCGAGATCGAACAGGTCGTTCTGGATGCGTGCCAGAATGGGATCGATGGCGGCCGCCAGACCGGGATCCGCGCCGGCGAGGTGCACCCGCGCCATGCCGATTGCCGCGTTGGTCTCGTCGACACCGCCATAGGCGGCGATGCGCAGCGCATGCTTGGGCACCCTCTCGCCGGTACCGAGGGCCGTCGTGCCGGAATCGCCCGTTCGGGTATAAATCTTGTTGAGCACGACCATTGGCAGCATCCCGCGTGGCTGGCCCGCCTGGCTGGAGCGAGCCCGTAGGTTTATGCTGCTGTCAGCGTAGCGAGCTTCAGGCCCGCTGTCACCGTCACCTCGGGTGCCCGCCCGAAGGTGCCAAAAAGGCGGCTGAACGCAGCGCCGCAAACGCTATGACCGGAACAGATACACCAGCATCAGCATGATTACGATCGCCAGGAATTGCAGCCCGACGCGCCAGCGCATCAGCGACTGACTGAGGCCCGGGTTGGTCCCCCGCATCATGTTCCATAGCCCGGCCAGCAGCACCAAGGTGACGGCGGCGAGCAGCGCCAGCGCGATGTAGCGGGGAGGTCCATCCATTGCGATTGTCTTGTTGTCGAGGTGGTGGGTTCATTCACAGGGTCGGCTAAAGGATTGGCCAGCGCAGATAGTCCATGCCACATTTGCCGCAATCGTCTAATAACGAATTTGGCGCATCTGGGGGTGCCAGGGTGCAGCGCGCGTCAGCATCAGCGCCGGCACGCACCGGTTTTTGTCTGTCGTAGGGGGGATCAAGCGAGAACGTGACCCATCTGGTAACCGGTACCGTGCGTGTTGTGCTCGCGGTGACAGCCCTCGCCGCAGCGCCGCTGATGGCTCTGGCGCAAGGCACCCCGTCGGCGGCGGAGGCGCGCAAGCGCCTGGAGCTGGACAAGAGCCGGCTGAACGCCACGCAGCGCCGCTCCAAGGAGCTCCAGGCCGACCTCGACAAGCTGCAGGCCGAGCGCGACCGAATCAATGGCCGGCTGGTCGAGACTGGCAAACGCATCCAGCACAGCGAGGCCGAGCTGAGCGTGATCGAGTCGCGTCTGGATGCTCTCAACGGTCAGGAGAAGCAGCTCCGCGGCCAGCTGGAGCAGCGCCACAGCACCATCTCGGCTTTGCTTGCCGTGCTGCAGAGGATGGGCCGCAACCCGCCGCCGGTCATGATCACGCGCCGCGAGGATGCGCTGGCCATGGTGCGCAGCGCCATGCTGTTGTCGGCGGCTTTTCCCGAGCTGCGAACGCAGGCCGTCGGACTCGCCAAGCAGCTCGCTGATCTCTCGACCGTGATCAAGAGCGGTCGCGCCGAGCGTGAGAAGCTGGCCGCCGAGAAGGGGCGGCACGACGAGGCGCGCATCCGGCTCGCCGCGCTCCAGGACGAGAAGCGCCGCGCCAGCGCCCAGCATCAGGCGGAGCTGGACACGGTGCGCCAAGAAGTCGCAAGAATAGCCAGGAGCGTCGAGGAGATGAGCGACCTTCTGCAACGGCTGGAAAAGGGCAAGGGCGGCGGTCCGGTGGTCGAGTTGAAGCCGAGCGGCACTCAGGTAGCGGCCCTGCCGCCGCAAAGCGGCCGCATCAAGTCCCCGCGCTCATTCGATCAGGTCAAGGGAACACTGCAATTGCCGGCGCAAGGACGTCGGTACTTGTCATTTGGCCAAAAAACCACATATGGGACCCTGTCCAAGGGGATTGGCATCCAGACCCGCCACGGCGGCCAGGTGGTCGCCCCGTGTGACGGGCTCATCGTGTACGCAGGCGAGTTCCGCACTTATGGGCAGCTCTTGATCATCAGCCCTGGCGGCGGGTATCATGTTCTGCTAGCTGGCTTATCGCAGATTGAAGTACAAGTTGGCCAATCCGTGCTCATGGGCGAGCCGGTGGGCACGATGGCCGTGAAGTCCCCGGCGGGGCAGGATGGTGGTCCGGTCCTCACCGTTGAGTTCCGTAAAGACCAGCGGCCCATTGATCCCGACCCCTGGTGGTCGGATGCCTCTCGAAAGGTGCAAGGATGACGCGTAAGTCCGATCTCGCGTTTTGGGTTTTCATGGGCCTCGCGGGCTTGGCGGGCGCCACCACGGTGTTCAACGTGACTCGCACCTACTCGGCAACGCCGGGTAATTCCGAGATCTATCGCCAGCTTGATCTGTTCGGCGACGTGCTGGAGCGTGTCCGCTCCGACTACGTCGAGAAGCCGGACGATACGATGCTGATCGACTCGGCCATCAACGGTATGCTTTCGGCACTCGACCCGCACTCTGCCTATCTCAATCCCAAGTCCTTCAAGGACATGCAGATTCAGACCAAGGGCGAGTTCGGCGGCCTTGGCATCGAGGTTACCATGGAGGCCGGCGCCGGCGTGGTTAAAGTGGTGTCGCCGATCGACGATACGCCGGCGGCCAGGGCCGGGCTGATGGCCAACGATCTCATTACTCACCTCGACGGCGAGCAGATCGTCGGCCTGACGCTGGAGCAGGCGGTCGAGAAGATGCGTGGGCCGGTCGGCACCGCGATCAACCTGACGGTCGTCCGTAAAGGCAAGGACGAGCCGTTCGACGTGAAGATCGTGCGCGATGTGATCCGCATCAATCCGGTCAAGTCGCGGCTTGAAGGCGATGTCATCTACGTCAAGATTTCCACCTTCAACGAGCAGACGCACGCCAATCTGGTGCGGCAGGTCGATGCCCTGAAGAAGTCGCTGGGCCGTGCCCCGCGCGCCTTCATCGTCGATTTGCGCAATAACCCCGGCGGCCTGCTGGACCAGGCGATCAACGTCTCCGACGCGTTCCTCGACAAGGGCGCCATCGTCCTCACCAAGGGGCGTCTGGCCGAGGAGACGCAACGCGCCAATGCGCGAGCCGGCGACATCGCCGATGGCAAGCCGATCGTGGTGCTCATCAACGGCGGCTCGGCCTCGGCGTCCGAGATTGTGGCCGGCGCGCTGCAGGACCACAAGCGCGCCACGGTGATCGGCACGCGCTCGTTCGGCAAGGGCTCGGTGCAGACCATCATCCCGCTGGGTGGCAATGGCGCGATCCGCCTGACCACGGCGCGCTACTACACGCCGTCGAACCGGTCGATCCAGGCCAAGGGCATCGAGCCTGATGTCCTGGTCGAGCAGGTGCTGCCGCCCGAGCTGCAGAGCAAGGCGCCGCAGCGGGCGCCAAGCGAGGCCACTCTGCCGCGCCATCTGAAGAATGACGGCAAGGACGTGAAGGAGAGCACCGGCTCGTCGAGCTACGTGCCGCGCGAGGCCGACAAGGATACGCAGCTGCAGTACGCGCTGAAGCTGTTGCGCGGAGAGCCGCTGCCGCCGCCCGCGGCTTCGGCGGCCACGCCGACCGCGCCGTCCTCGGCCGCACCGGCTGCGGCAACACCGGCACCCGCCGCTCCTGCGGCGCCCACCACGCCGGCACCGAAGGACGGCGCGCAGCCGAAATAAGGGCGGGATGCCATCCCCATCTGTGTACAAGAGGCCTGGACCGTCAAAAGATGGCCCAGGCCTCTTGCTATGCCGCTCCAGGCGCCACCAACTGCAAAGTCTGACGACATGACCACGGTACCGTCCGGCTACCGCCCGAACGTGGGCATCATGGTTCTGAACCGCGTGGGCCAGGTGTGGATCGGTCGCCGCACCGACGCGCCGGCTGACCTGGAGGGACGCGGCACCTGGTGGCAGATGCCGCAGGGCGGCATCGATGCCAGCGAGGACCCCGCCATGGCCGCGTTGCGCGAGCTGCAGGAGGAAACCGGCATCCACTCGGTGCGCCTCCTCGGCGAGAGCGCCAAGTGGTACACCTATGACTTCCCAATGGATCTGGCCGGCCATCTGAGCCGCCGCTACCGCGGCCAGCGACAGAAATGGTTTGCCGCCCGCTTCCTGGGCGACGACACGGAGGTGCAGTTGGCGCAGCCCGGCCATAAGCCGGAGTTCGACACCTGGCGCTGGGCCGGCATCAACGAGCTGCCGAGCCTGGTCGTCCCGTTCAAGCGCGATGTCTACGCGCAGGTGATCCGCGAGTTCACCGTGCTCGCGACGCCGGCGGAGTGATTGCGCGCCCCTACTCTGGCCCGGCCAGTGACCTCAGCTCCTGCGTGAGCACGGCGTGCTCGGCCGTGACACGGTCGAGGATGGACTGCAGCGGCGCGGCCACATGCGTGATCTGGCGCGCCTGCTTGCTGAACAGCTTGCTGCCCTCGCTCGCAAGCGGTCCCATGCCAAGGAGGACGCCGAGCGCCTCCTGCTCAGCGTCGCTGATCTGCTGGAAGTTGCTGAGCGAGGCGTAGGCGTTGTGCAGGAACTCGCGTGCCTCCTCGTTGGTGGCCGTCCGGATGCAGTGCTGCAGGACGATACGGATGGCCTCCTTGGGATGCGCGAGCTCGGATTCATTGCGCACCACCGAGCTGGCGGGCTCACGCAGGACCGCTACGTACTTCTCCAGCACCTCACGGGGGTCAAGCTCAGAATGCCTCATGTCCATGCCGCCAAGATACAATTGTTGAATCCATACGCCGTCACGGTCGTCTGGTCCTATTCCGCTGCCAACTTCACGCCAGGCTCCATCGCCAGCCGCTGACGCACGAGATCTATGTGCAGGCGCAAGTCATAAAGCTCGCCGGAGAAATGCAGCGGCACCTTGATGCCCCGCACCGCTTCATCGATGCGTTCCAGCTCCACCTGGCGCGCTGCCGCGTCGAGCCTGGCCCCGTGGCCGTCAAGATTCTTCTCCAGTGCCTTCAGCTGGTTGTACCAGTACAGGAGCCGCCGGCGGATCATCCATACGTAGAGCGCGGGCAGCGTCCGGCTGAACGGGATCACCAGGGCGACAATAGGGATCAGGACCAGGATAGCCTGCCCGGCATAGGTGCTGACAAAGGCCGTAAACGAGAACGGCAGGCCCAGGCGGGCGCTGACCGGCGCCAGCGTGCGCAGGAACACGGGCAGCTCGCTCGTCTTGTAGATGGCGCGCGCCTCCCTGGAGACCTGGAACTCGGGATCGCTCGCCGACGGAAAATCGCCGGCACGGTAGAACAGGACCGGGTCGCCGGCGGCATCGAAGCCGCTCTTCGGATTGCTGACGACGGCGTGCGTCAGCAGGCTGACCAGCGCCGGGTGCATGTCCCTTCGCACCACCAGCGCCACGGAAGTCGCCAGCAGGGTGGTGTCGGCCGCCGGCGTGACCGGATCGAACTCCACCGCACCCTTGCGCAGGACCACCTTGGCGATGGCCGGAAAGCGATTGTCGTACGCCTCGGCCTCCGCCGCGAAATCCATGAGGCGGATGCCATTGATGCGCAGGAGCGCCTGGATCACCGGCGAGTCCGCCGGCTCGATCAGGATGGCTGCGTCGGCGCTGCCATTGAGCAGCGGAGCGGCGTCGGGGGGCAGGCTTTCTGTGATCAGCGTAGCATTTGTCTTGACCACGCCGTTGGCCTTGAGCAACTGGCTGGCGATGCGCCGGGTGCCGCTTTCCTTGGTTCCCAGCAGGATCTTGCGGCCTTCAAGGTCGCGCAGGCTGGCGAGCGTCCGGTCCGCGCGCGTGAACACCCAGATCGGCTCGTAGAACAGCCGTCCAATAGACCACAGCGTCGTGAACCGTTCGTGGGCGTTCTTGGCCCGCTCGGTGGCCAGCCGTCCCTGCAGGCTGCCGACAAGGCCGCCCTTGATGAAGGCGGCGTTGACGTCGGCGCCGTCATTGATCAGGGCCTTGAGTGTGGCGAAGCCGCCGACGCCCCGCTGCACCTCGTAGCGCACGCCGTAGCGTTCCAGATCGCGCCGGTAGGTCTCGGCCAGATCTGCGTACTCTGGCGTGCCGGCCGCCATCACGATCTTGCCCTCGCCAATGCGCTGCGTCTGGCGCACCAGGCCATAGGAGGCGAAGGCGACGAGGCCGATCATCAGGGCGGCGGTCAGCCACTTGACGTTGTCCGTGTCCATGCTCGGCAACCTCCCCATGCCGGGCTCTCCTCTGGCTCTCTTGCGGGCGTGCCAAGTCCCTCTTCTCGCGCAGGACGCGAGCAACGCAATCCGGCCGCAGGTGCGCGCTGCCGGCAAAGGCAACACACACTCGCGGCGCCGCCGCGACAGCCACAGGGGGCGTTTGTGCCATGTCATCTGCGAAGGGAGCAAGGCGTTGTGAGTGCCGGCCTTGCCGCGCCGGCTCCCAACGGCCATAAAGTCGCCAGGCGCGTTGCCCGGCTGCGACAATGGCGCCGGAATCACTCGGCATGAGGGTGTAGGTGAGCGCGGTCGAGGCGGTGCAGCGGTGCTGGTGCGATGTCGCAACACGGCAAGGTTGTGCCAAACAGGCCGCAGCAGACGCTTTGACCTCGATCATTGCGGCATACCAGGAGCCGCATCGCCACTACCACACCTTGGAGCATGTTGCCGCCTTGCTGGCGTTGCTGGAGCGCCACATCACGGGCGGCAGCGACCGTGATGCGCTGATCCTCGCGATCCTCCTGCACGACGCGGTCTACGATCCCGCCCGGCAGGACAATGAGGAAGCCAGCTCCCAACTGGCGGCGGATCTGCTGACAAGGCTCGGCTTTTCACCGCCGCTGACCACCAAGGTGGTGCGGTGTATTCTGGCCACGCGCCATGATCAGCCTGCTCAAGCCGCCGATGACCTGGACGCGGCGCTTCTGGTCGATCTGGACCTGTCGATCCTGGCGGCAGCGCCGGCGGCGTATCGCGCCTACGCTCAAGCGATCAGGCGCGAGTATGCCTTCGTCCCGGATCCGCTCTACCGGGAGGGGCGGCGGCGCGTGCTGGAGGCGTTCCTGGCCCGGCAGAGCATTTATCGGACCGCACGGCTGCGCGACGCATGGGAGCGCGCGGCGCGCGCCAATGTGGCCCGCGAGCTTGCCGAGCTCGTATCCTGATCGTGAAATTCGTGGCCGCGTGCCGCGAGCTTGGGAACGGATTTCGCGATCCGAAGGAGACTGGACTAGAGTGCCTGCCACAACTGCACGAGCTGCCGGCGCCATGTCCAATAAAGCAGACACGGATCAAGCAGGCATGGATCAGACGAAATCTGATCAGGCCAAGGCCGAGCCGGCCGAGACCTCGGGGCCGATCTCCGAGCAGGCGCGCCAGCTGGCGCCACTGGTGTGGCTGATCGGCAAGGTGCAGAGCGGCAAGACCTCCATCATCCACGCGCTGACAGGGGCAAGCGACGCAGAGATCGGCGCCGGCTTTCGTGCCTGCACCAGGACCGCGCGCGTCTTCGACTTCCCCGCCGCGGCGCCGGTGATCCGCTTCCTCGACACGCGCGGGCTCGGCGAGGCCGCCTACGATCCCGCCGCCGACATCGCCTACTGCGAGGAGCGGGCGCACCTGCTGCTGGTGGTCGTCAAGGCCATGGACGCGGAGCAGGGCGCCGTGCTCGATGCCGTGCGCGCCGCCCGGCAGCGCCATCCCGACTGGCCCGTGGTCGTCGCCCAGACGACGCTGCACGACGGCTATGCCGAGGGGGCCGCGCATCCTGAGCCCTATCCTTTCACGGACGGCATTGCGGCCGACAATGCCGGCATTCCCGACGAGCTGGCGCGGGCGCTCGCGCATCAGCGCGGGCAGTTCGAAGGGCTGCCGGGGCGCGGGGTGATCCGCTTCGTTCCCGTCGACCTGACCCAGCCTGGCGACGGATTCGAGCCGGTCGACTACGGCCGCGAGGCGCTGATCGACGCCATCGTCCACGTTGCTCCGGATGCGGTGAAGCTGGTCCTGAAGGAGCTGTCGGGGCCGGACGGCGACGCCGAGGCGCGCGCCGCCAACCCGTATATCCTGGGGTACGCAGCCGCCGCCGGTGCCAGCGATGCATTGCCGGTTGCCGGCGTGGTGACCGTGCCGGTGCTGCAGGCGGCGATGCTGCGCCAGCTCGCGCAAATCTACAACGTGCACTGGGATCGGCGCGGCTACGCCGAGTTCCTGGCCGCGCTGGGCACCGGTACGCTGATCCGCACCGCTTCGACGTTCGGTGTCCGCCAGCTCGTCAAGCTGGTCCCGGTGTACGGCCAGACGGTGGGCGCTGCGACCGCGGCAGCGGCCAGCTTCGCCGCCACCTATGCCATCGGCAAGGCAGCCGTGTACTACCTGGCACACCGCAAGCGCGGCCTCGCCGCCGACGATCTCGCCACCGTCTACCGCGACGCCCTGCGCGACGCCTTCCGCATGGCGAGCCGTAAGGCGGGTTAGCGCGCAGCGCGTAATCCGCCCTATCGCAAAGAAGAGCGGGAGAACGGCGGATCACGCCTTCGGCTAATCCGCCCTACGCCTGGCGCCTACGTGCCGGCTGATCGACGTTGGCGGCACTATAGCCTTCGGCGTGGCAGAGGCGGCCGTGGTGGGCAGCCTGGTATCGACCGCCGGCACGCAGTCCGACCACAGCCGCTCGAACGTCGCCGCCGCGGCAGCGCCAATCTCGGCGCAATCCTCGACGAAGCTCTCATAGGCGTCGCAGGTGGCGGGGTCGCGGCGCATGGTGTCGCCCGTCCAGCAGATGCGGGCACCGATGACGAGTTGCTCGTGCGCCTCGATCAGGCGCGGATTGCGCGCCAGCCGCACCTCGCACGGGGCTGCCGCGCGCAGGGCCCCCAAGCCATCGCCGATGCCGTTGCGCTCAGCCCTGGTCAAAATGATGCGTACGGCGCACTGCGTTGCGGCGATATCGCCGGCCAGCGCGGAGACGGAGCGCACCACGGGGCTCTGGGCCGAGCGGGCCAGCACCAGGATTGCGGCCGGGGTCTCGCTCCCGCCAAGGCCGCGGGCAATGAAGGCACCGAGACGCAGCTCCTTGTCATCGCGCCGGGTGACGCTCATGCGAACGTGATGCGGGAAGCGCATGGGGGACGTCCTTGCAGCCGTGTAGACGGAGGGGCAGAGGCGGGAAGGCCGAGCGCTGTCGGCCGCACCATTTGGCGGTATTGCGGTTAAATATTGGTTTGTGGCTGCCGGCCCTGTGCATGCTTTGTTGCAGGCGCTTGGGGAGCGCATGACGGCGTGGATGTAGCCACATAGGGTTAACGCGGAGGTTCCCGCCAGCCGCCGTCTCGCGCTACCATCGCATCCGGGACACGACTCGGGAGCGCCGCATCCATGATCAGTGAGCAACAGTCCGCACCGGGCGCTGCACAGCATCGCCCCTCGGCCTGGAGCCCGTTCCGCCATGCCACCTTCGCGATGCTGTGGATCGCAACGGTGGTCTCCAACATCGGCAGCTGGATGCACAGCGCCGCCTCCGGCTGGCTGATGACGGTTCTCAATCCCAGCCCACTCGTCGTCTCGCTGGTGCAGGTGGCGACGACGCTGCCGATCTTCCTGTTCGCCTTCCCGGCCGGCGCCCTGGCCGACATCGTCGACCGGCGCACGTTCCTCCTGGTTGCCCAGATCCTGATGACGGCCGTCGCTGCCGTGTTCGCGGCAATGGTCTGGCTCGATGCGGCGACGCCATTCAACTTGCTGCTGTTCACCTTCCTGATCGGCATCGGCAGCGCCATGACGGCACCGGCCTTTCAGGCGATCGTGCCGCAGCTGGTGCCGAAGCAGGACCTCAACGCTGCGGTGGCAGCCAACAGTGTCGGCATCAATATCAGCCGCGCCATCGGCCCGGCGCTGGCCGGTATCCTGGTGGCGGCCATCGGCACCTCGGCGCCCTTCTGGATCAACGCACTCAGCAACCTCGGTGTAATCGCGGCGCTGTTTCTCTGGCAAAGCCGGCAGACTCACGCCGCACAGCTGCCGGTCGAGCGCTTCAGCGGTGCCATCCGGGTCGGCGTGCGCCATGCCTGGAACAACCCGCACCTGCGCTCCACCCTGATCCGCGCGTGCGCCTTCTTCGTGTTTGCCAGCGCCTACTGGGCGCTGCTGCCGCTGGTTGCCCGCCAGCAGATCCAAGGTGGACCCGCGCTGTACGGCTATCTGCTCGGCACCATCGGCGCCTCGGCGGTGGCGGCGTCGCTGGCCCTGCCATGGCTGAAGACCCGACTAGACCCGGACCGGCTGGTGGCTGCAGGAGCCTTCGGCACCGCGCTCGCCATGGTGCTCTATGGCCTCGCCTGGCATCCGGTGCCGGCGTTCCTCGCCAGCATCCTCGCCGGCGCCTCGTGGATCGCCGTGCTGGCGAGCCTCAACGTCTCGGCCCAGGTCGCCCTGCCCGACTGGGTGCGGGCGCGCGGGCTCGCCGTGTTTGTGACCGTGTTCTTCGGCGCGCTCACCCTGGGCAGCATGATCTGGGGGCAGGTGGCCAGCCTCGTCGGGCTGCCGGCGGCACATATCCTGGCAGCGATCGGCGTCGCCGCGGCCGTGCCGCTCACCTGGCGCTGGAAGCTGCAGACAGGCGCAGCCGCCGATATGACGCCGTCGATGCACTGGCCGGCGCCGATTGGGGCTGGCGAGATCGAGCAGGACCGCGGCCCGGTGCTGGTCGCCGTGTCCTACCAGATCAGGCCGGAGGAGAAGGCTGCCTTCCTGGACGCCGTCACCAAGCTCGGCTCGGCCCGCCGGCGCGACGGCGCCTTCCACTGGGGCATCTACGAGGACGTGAGCCAACCCGGCCGATTCGTCGAGACCTTCTCGCTCGATTCGTGGATCGACCACCTGCGCCAGCACGGGCGCGTCACCAACTCCGACCGCGCGCAGCAGGAGCTGGTGAACCGCTTCCAGGTCGGCGAGCGGCCGCAGGTGACGCATCTTGTGGCGTCGTGATGGATAGCTGCAGGGCGGATTAGCGAAGCGTAATCCGCCGTTTCCCGACGTCTCTCGGCGGATTACGCGCTAAGCGCCAATCCGTCCTACCTGGTGGCGATCGACACCGCCTCTGGCGGCTGCCGGGACCACGTGTTGCCTCGGCGGCCGAGGTCGTAGCCGACCTGGAACAGGGCCTTCATGTAGACCGGGTCGAACGACTGCGAGCTTCTCTGCGTGAAGGTCATCGGGATCGAGGCCAGACGGAACTCGGCGCCATCGCGCTGGGTCATGGCGTAGATGTGGTTGATGTCGCCGATGCTCTGGCTTTTGGTCACTGTGGTGAGCGACCGGGCGCCGATGGCGAGCACGTTGGGCGGCACTGCCTCATAGGCCGGCTGCAGCTTGGCGTTGCGCACCACATAGACCTTGCGGATCGGCGGCTCCGGGTAGAAGGCGTCGAACGTCCGTAGCGAGAATTGCGCCGGCGCCAGGAACACCTGCCGCGTCGCGCCGCCGTCCACGTGCATCTCCTCGAATGTCCTGTCGCCCACCTGTACCTTGACATGCACGGGCGGGAACAGGCCAGGGATCGACGCCGAGGCGAGGAGCACGTCGCGGAACAGCTGGGCGGCAGCGGGGTCGCGGCCTGCAGCCATGGCGATCTCGCCCATGTTCCAGATCACCTGGCGCTGGGCATCGAGGTTGGTGGTGCCGATCATCAGCAGCCGGCCATTGCGGTACTCGCGCGCGATCTGGCGCAGCATGCGGCGGTCGACATGCCTGGCGATCAGCTCGCGCAGCGGCGTGGTGTCGGCGATCGCCTCAGCGCCGAGCAGCCCGGCCAGCACCTGCGGCGTCGCCACCATCTTGGGGTCGAAGTCGGTCCACAGCTCGGCGAGCTGGGCATCGTAGCTGGGACCCAGGAAGGCGTAGGGCGCGATCAATGCGCCGGCGCTGACACCGGTGACGATCTCGAAGCTGGGGCGATTGCCGCGCTTGGTCCAGCCGACCAGCAGCCCGGCGCCAAAGGCGCCATCGTCCGCTCCCCCAGAGAGGGCCAAGTACTCGACGACTGGCCGATTGCCTTCCCGCGTCGCCGACACGGCCATCTGCTTCACGTTCGGCATGTGCATCTGCACGAACGTGACCACGTCCTTGGGCACCTCGTCGCCCCAGAAGCGGGCGTACGCGAGGCCCTGCGGCCGGGCGTGCGACGCGAGCGCCGCCGGCACCGGCGCGCGCTCGATGCGCGCGCAGCCTGCGCCGGCCACAGCCAGCAGGCATGCGCAAATGACGCCCGCAACCCCGATACGCAACATGCCTACCCCGTCGAGCGCATTCGCCGCGCCTCTCGGGCGTAAATGGAGGGCTCCAAGCCAGGTGCGTCAACCGGCGCGCGTGCAAAGATGGGGATCGTGGTGCGCGAGACACACCGGATCGTGACTGTTCGGGGTTCGTTCAGGATAGGGATCGATGCCCGCCGGCCAGGCTCATCGTGGCTGGAGTGTCGCTCGATGGCCGCGGCCGGCGCGCCGACGCGAGCGCCTCCGCCGCTGGCGACTTGACAGCCTCTTCAAGCCATTGCCCGATGGGGGCGTCATGTGAGGCATCGAGCCGACCGGACCGGCGTTGCAATGCGACGCCGCTGACGCGAAGGAAGAAAGACCGGTGCTGGACTACGAGGCAGAATACAACAACCGCAGGCGCGTGCCGGAGCACGTCGAGATTGCCGAGCGCTGGTTGCTGCTGTCCTCAGCCTACCGGCTGGCCGGCAATACCGAGCTCGACCAGCCCTATGGCGCGCGCGAGCGCCATCGCTATGACCTGTTCCATGCCGAGGCCGCGGATGCGCCGCTCGTCGCCTACATCCACGGCGGCTACTGGCAGCGCGGCGATCGCAAGGACTACTCGTTCGTCGCCCGCGAGCTCAACGCCGCGGGAGTGACTGTCGCCATCCCTTCCTACACCCTGGGCCCAGCGGTCTCGGTCATGGAGATCGCCGAAGAGATGCAGGCGTGCATGGCTGCGCTGTGGCGGAAGACCGGCAAACGGCCGATGGTCATCGGCCATTCCGCAGGCGGCCATCTCACGGCCGAGATGCTGGCCCGCAGCTGGAACCAGCCCGGCGTGCCGGCTGATCTGGTTCGCTACGGCTACGCTATCAGCGGCGTCTTCGACCTGGCGCCGCTCATCGACACCAGCATCAACGACGCTCTGGGCCTCACCAAAGGCACGGCGCGTGCCGCGAGCCCGCTGTTCCGGGCACCGCCGGCGAAAGGCCGCCGGATGGTGGCGGCGGTGGGCGGCGCTGAGAGCGAGGAGTTCCTGCGCCAGAGCCGCGAGCTGACCGAGGCGTGGAGCAGGGTCGGCGTGGATGCCACCTGTGAGGTGATCGCCGGCGCCAACCATTTCACCGTCGTCGACGAGTTGGTGCGGCCGGACAGCGACATGCTGAAACGCATCGTGCTGATGGCGCACGAGTCGGACCTGGCTTGAGGCGGCGGCGCGCCCTTGCCGGCTCAGGTCCTGCCTCAGCCGGGCGTGTCCCCGATGTAGTTCTTGTAGACCCAGCCTCGCTTCCCGGCATAGATCACCTCGCACCAGGTCCGGCAGCCGATCAGCTCCACGGGGCGGCCCTTGGGGATGGCGACCAGCACAGGCTCGCTTTTCTTGGGACCTGCCCGCATGTTCACGTCGGAAACGATCCAGGCGCGGCGGGTTGCAGGGGGAGCATCGGCCGCATCAGCGCTTCGCTCGATGGAGCCAGTCTGGATGGCAGGCGGCTCGGCGCGAGGCGCCTCCTCCGCTGATGGCGGCTCGCTTGCTTCATTCGTGGCCGGAGCAGCAGACTCAGGCTCGGCCAGCGCTGCCGTCTCGAGGGACGCCGCCGCAATCGCAGAACCTTCCGTCGCCGCCGATGGCGGAGCGGTGGCGTCCGCCGGCTGCGCCGCCTCGACCGGCTCATCCGGCACGGCCGGTGCTGGCTCGACGGGACTTGCTGCAGCCACCACCGGGGCAGTATCGGCTCCCGCCGTCGTCGTCTGCTCGGTATCGATCGCGATCGGCGCAGGGCTGCTCGGCGCAGCGGCCGGAGAGAACTGTGCCGCCGGTGCTGCGTCTGCAGTGGCGGCCTCCGCGGGGGCGGCCTCTGCAGGGGTGGCCTCTGCAGGGGTGGCCTGCGCAGGCGGAGCGGTTGCAGGCTGGACCTCTGCAACAGTGCCCTCGGCGGGGATCGTCTCTGCCGGGCCGGCCTGTGTCGGGGCAGCCTGCTCAGGGGCGGCCACCGTGGGAGCGGCCTCTGCAGGGGCGGCCGGCGTTACGGGTATCCTCTCCTCCGAGCGTGGGCTGTCAGCGGCGGCAACAACTGCCGGCGGTTGGCTCGGCCGCGTCACCCAGACGAAAACGGCGCGGCCAACCGCAACCGCCACGATCACCCCGGCAACGAAGTGGACGACCGTCTGGACGCGCAACTTGCGGTTTGCAGCTTGTGGCGTGCCAGCGACGTCGGGCGCTTGCGCCACATATTCGTTTTCCTCGGCCGTGGCCTGGACCATGGCCATCAAGTGATTGTAGAGCGGCGTTCCGGCATCCGCTGCCAGCTCGTCCCGGCGCGCGACCGCGCGGCTCTGCTCCGCGCCGGTCGCCGTCAGCGCCGTGCCGACACCGTCCTTTGCAACCCGGTCGGCGAGGGTCTTCAGTCCCTGGAGTGCGTCTTCTGGGCTCATTTTGCGCACATAGTCTCGACAAGGAGTTGTGGGTCTGGTGTTGGAGGGCACCACCACAACTCGTTGATCTGTCATCCGAATCACTGAAGCGGATGGTGGATGACGAATGCGGCCAGTGCGTGGCAGCCAGCGGCACCCCGTCTCTGTCGCTGGGGGGTGCCCGCACCATCGATCCCAGTTGAAGCCATGCGCGGGATCGATGGGCACAGCCGAAGCCTGCCGCGCCATGACGGCGGCAGAGGGAAAGCGTGGAGCGCGCGGTCTTGCCCTAAGGCGTCAGACCCGCAGGGTCTGGCGCCTTGCGGAACATCGCCTCCATCTCGCGGCGGGTCTTGACGGCCTCGGCCTCGGCGTCGACGGCGATATCGGACCAGCGCAGCGCCTGGCCCTCGGCCACGTCGCTCACCAGGCGCACGTCGCTGGCGAGCCCCAGAGGAAGGTAGCCCTCGGCCACAGAGACGGCGGCCGGCACCTGCCGGCCCCACACGGAGAAGCCGCCCTCCCCGTCCAGCACCTCGCCCTTCTTCAAGGGGCGCTTGGCGGTGGCAACAACGTCGGAGTTGAAGCAGATCGGTGTGCCGGTCGGCTCGCCGCGCAGCACCACCGAGGCGACCGAGATGCCGAGCTCCAGGCCGATCATATGCGTGGGACGGTAGAGCGCGGCGTACTTCCCGCTCTTGTCTTGCAGGCAGTTGTACTCGACGAAGCACTGCGACGCGTACGGGCTCTCGCTCTCGATCACAACGTAGGTGCCCATGGCAAGATGGTGCGGCACGTCCTTGCCGTCGCGATAGAGCGAGGAGACCACCTCGGTCACGCCCTTCTTCTCGAGCGCACCGCCCTCGGACCTTGGCTTGCACACCTCGGCCAGCTCGAAGCGGGCGGCCGGCGGGAAGCCAAGCCCCCCCGACTGCGGCACCAGCCCGGTGGCATTGCACACCGCCGTCATCTCGATGCCCGACTTGGTGCCGTCGAGGAACGAGTTGAACATCTTGGGATTGATGTGGCTGCGATCCTGGATCGGCAGGTACTGGGTGAGAATGCTCCAGACCGTGTCGGGCGTAGACTGATGGTAAGTCGGATGATAGCGCGTGCCCTTGCCGGCGGCGACCACGCGGAAGCCGCACGCGCGTGCCCAATCCACCTGCTCGCAGATCAGCGCCGGCTGGTCGCCCCAGGCGAGCGAGTAGATCACGCCGGCCTCACGGGCACGGCGGGCAAGAAGCGGACCGGCCAGCGCATCGGCCTCGACATTCACCATGACGATATGCTTGCCGTGAGCGATCGCAGCCTTGGCGAGTCGGATGCCGGTGGCCGGATCGCCGGTGGCCTCGATCACCACGTCGATGTCCGGGTTCTCGATCAGCGCCATGGCATTGTCGGTAACGAAGGTCTTGCCGGACTTCATGGCATCGCCGAGCGCGCGTACATCGATCTGCTCCCTGGGCCAGCCGACACCGATCAGCCGCTCCTTGGCGCGCGCCGGCATCAGGTCGGCAAGGCCCGCAAGGTGCATGCCTGACGTGAGGCGCACCTGGGAGAGGAACATGGTGCCGAACTTGCCGGCACCGATCTGGGCGATCCGGATCGGCTTGCCGGCTGTCGCGCGCTCCCTCAGCAGGGATGAAAGGTTCATGGCATTTCCCCTCAGGGTCGGACCGCAGCTTGAGCTGCGGCGGGTTTTGCAGTCATTCTAGCGCAGCCCGCGCGTGGTGGCTCGCCTGTTTGCGGGTGGCGGACCAGCTTGGGCTGAATATCAGCCAAAGTTGAAAATGGCTGTGGCTGGTGTCTGACCTGCGGACCTGACGCCTCGCTAGCCGAAAAAGTTTGCCAGCAGCCGCCGATAGATTGCCGTCAGCGTGGCAAGGTCGGCGACAGGGACATGCTCATCCACCTTATGTGCCGTCGCATTGCGCAGCCCAAGCTCGACCACAGGGCAGAGCTGGCGGATAAAGCTGGCGTCCGAGGCACCACCGTTGGTGGTCAACGCCGGCGCCCGGCCCGTCACCGCCTCGACCGCGCTGCTCACGCAGTCGGCGAGGGGGCCAGGCTCGGTGAGGAATACCTCGTGCGTGCCGGAGAAGGCCAGGTCGAAGCGCGCATTGAGCTCGCGCGCCACATCCTCGCAATGACGGCGCACCCAGGCCTCGATCCCAGGCCGCGTGTGCAGGTCGTTGTAGCGGATGGAGAAGGCGGCGCGCGCCCAGGCCGGAATGACATTGCTCGCACTGTTCGGCACCGTCACAATGGTGGCCTCCACGCTCGAAGGCTGGAACCGGGGCGTGCCGGCATCGAGCGGGGCGGCGCTCAGTCGGTCGATCATGCGCGCCAGCTTCGGCACCGGATTCTCGGCCAGGTGGCCGTAGGCGGCGTGGCCTTGCTTGCCGAGCACCGTCAGCTCGGCGGTGACGGCGCCGCGGCGGCCGATCTTGACCTCGTCGCCGACGGCAGCCGAGCTGGTTGGCTCGCCGACGATGCAGGCATCCGGTGCCTCACCTTGGCTTTGCATCCACGCCAGCACCTTGGGGGTGCCGTTGATCCCAGGGCCTTCCTCGTCACCGGTGATGAGGAACGAGATGGAGCCATGCCGCAAGGCTCCCCCCGTGCCTCCGCCGCGCCCGGCGATATGATCAAGCGCCGCGGCGACGAAGCAGGCGACAGCTCCCTTCATATCGACGGCACCGCGGCCGTAGAGCACGCCGTCGACGATCTCCGCAGCGAACGGCGGATGGGTCCAGCCACCCTGGTCGCCTACAGGGACCACATCGGTATGGCCGGCGAAGCAGAGATGGGGGCTGCCGCTGCCGATGCGGGCGTAGAGGTTCTCGACATCGGG
>DASURA010000292.1:0-3376 GCA_036280295.1 Hyphomicrobiaceae bacterium | reverse complement strand
ACCCAGCGGATCAAGGACAGCTACTATGAGGTGATGGGCAACTCGACCATGCTGGCCAAGGGCGCCATCATGGGTGCGCTCAGCCTCTACCTCGACTTCATCAACATGTTCATCATGCTGCTCCAGCTGTTCGGCAATCGCGAATAGGCCTGAGCAACATCTGTGAGCGTGCAGGGCCCCATGAAAGCGGGGCCCTTTGCTTTGCGCGCCGCGGTCGGGCAAGCTTGCGGCCCATCATTGGATTGCGCCTTGCGCCTGCCGCCGACCACGGGACCCCTATGACCACGCCCACTGTGCGCGCCGCCACGCCCGCGGACATTCCGGCCATCGCGGCCATCTACCGGCCTGCCGTGCTTTCGGGCACCGCCAGCTTCGAGCTCCACCCTCCCGACGAGGCCGAGATGCTGCAGCGTTTTGAGGCCGTGACGAGCGCGGGCTATCCGTACCTGGTGGCGTTGCTCGATGGCCTGGTGGTCGGCTATGCCTATGCCAACGCCTATCGGGCGCGGCCGGCCTACCGCTACACCGTGGAGGATTCGGTCTACATCGCCGCGGAGGCCCAGGGCAAAGGTGTTGGCGCCCTGTTGCTGCAACGGCTGATAGCCGCTGCGACCGCGCAGGGCTTTCGCCTGATGGTTGCCGTGATCGGCGATTCCCGCAACCAGGCATCGATCACGCTGCACCGCAATGCCGGCTTCACCTTCTGCGGCACCATCCACTCGGTCGGCTACAAGCTCGGCCGCTGGCTCGACAGCGTCATCATGGAACTGCCGCTCGGCGAGGGCGACAAATCTGCGCCGCTCGACCCCTGACCGAGCGGCGAGGCGCAGCGATGGCTCAGACCGCGACCAGCCGCACGTCCTTGTCGAGGACGGCGAGGACCCGGGCGAGATCGTGTCCGCGCTTCACGATGAGCCCGCTCGCCGCCACCACGGAGTAGGCGCCCTGGCGACGCGCCAGATCTGGACATTTCTCGATGCGGTAGAGCGGCACCTCGCTGGTATGACGGAACACGGAGAACACCGCCTTGTCGCGGCGGAAGTCGAGCGCGTAGTCGCGCCAATCGCCGGCGGCAACCCGGCGGCCGTAGACGCGCAAGATCGCCTCAAGCTCCTTGCGGTTGAATCGGGTGATGGGATCGAGCCGGCCGTGCCCTCCGGCAACGACGGCGGCACTGGCAGCGCCCGCGGACGGACGCGGGCGGAACACTATGGGCTCGATATCGCTCAAGGGCGCCTCCCAATATGTGCGGACTGTTACAAGATCATCACTTTGCCGGCGCCATTGCAAGGCTGGCCAACGCCGAAATGTCGCGCCATCACCTTGCCATCGAGGCATGGCTCGATCTCAAGCTGCATGGCTGTTCGTATGGTGCTCGGTCGCTCAACGGCACCAGGGCTCCCGAATTATGCGTCTCGCTGTCTCCACGGCCACGCTGGCGTCTTGGCAACGCTTCTCGGTCGCGATTAGACTGATACGCATGTTTGGACGCCGGGCCTGTCTCGTCTCTCTGTTTGTGCTGGTGACGGCGGCGTCCGTCCTCGCGCAGACGGTTGCCGATGCTCCAACGCTGTGGGCCGTCACGGGCGTCCGCTCGAACGATGCGCTGAACCTCCGGGTGGCGCCGAACGCCGACGCCCGGCGGATCGCCAGGATCCCTTTCAATGCGCGCGGCCTCAAGAACTACGGGTGCCCCAACCACGTGACATTCGAGCAGTGGAAGCGCATGACGGAGGCCCAGAAGGATCGGGCCGCCCGCTCGCGCTGGTGCCAGATCGAGTACAACGGCAAGAAGGGATGGGTGGCCGGCCGGTTTCTCAAGGAGGACGGCGAGTAGGGCCGCAGGCGCTTAGGGCGCAGTAGCGAAGCGTAATCCGCCATTCCGATGGTGCATTGGCGGATTACGCGCTACGCGCTAATCCGCCCTACGGCTATCACCGCACTTGCCAAAATCGGAGAACGCAACATGGACATGACCGGCGAGGAGCGCATTGCCGCGAGCCGCGAGGCGGTCTGGGCGGCACTGAATGACGTCGAGGTGCTGAAACAGTGCATCCCGGGCTGCGAGTCGCTGGAGAAGACCTCCGACACCGACATGGCCGCCAAAGTGAAGCTCAAGATCGGCCCGGTGAGCGCCAGCTTCTCCGGCAAGGTCACCCTGTCCGAGATCGACCCGCCCAATGGCTATCGCATCTCCGGCGAGGGGGCCGGTGGCGCCGCCGGCTATGCCAAGGGCGGGGCGCTGGTCCGGCTCGCCGACGACGGCGAGGGCGGCACGGTCCTCACATACGAGGCCAAGGCCGATGTCGGCGGCAAGCTGGCACAGCTCGGCGGGCGTCTCATTGATGCAACGGCGCGCAAGCTGGCAGGGGAATTCTTCAGCAAGTTCGGCGCCATTGTCGGGCCGGCGCCGGCGGGCGAGGAGACCGCGGCGCAGGACGAGCCGGCGGAGAAGAAGCCGGGTGTCCTCGGCCGCTGGTTCTCCAAGAAAAAAGACGCGTCGGAAGGCGATGCCGGCTGAGGCCTGCCTGGCCCGCTCGTCTATGATGATGCCTGAGGGTTGCCTGCCAGGGTCTCGATGACCCGGCATTCGCCCACGCGTCCATGCCCGCACTCGTCGACCATATGCTGCAGCTCCCGCGCAGGGCGGTGCGGTGCGCGATGCGGCGGTCAATCTCGACGGTATGCCGGCGCGCCATCTCGTCCACCTCCGCGCAGGGCCGATTCGGCTGCGCGGTCATGGCCAGGAGCTCGCGAATGGCCGCCACCTCGAAGCCGAGCTCGCGAGCATGGCGGAGGAAATTGAGCCGGGCGGCGTGGCTTGCGTCGTAGCGCCGCTGCTGGCCCTCGGTCCGCGGTGGCGCCGGCAGCAGACCGATCTGCTCGTAGTAGCGGATCGTGGCCACCTTGACCCTGGCCCGCCGCGCCAGCTCTCCGATCGAAAAATCCATCTCAAGCCCGCTTGAACCTCCAGTTACTAAAGGAACTACATTCTCCCTGCAAACGGAGACAACGCATGGCCGACAACTGCTGCCCCCGCGAGAGGCCCACAGCCTCAGCATCGCTCCCTTCGACAGCGCCACGGGCGCAGCAGGAAGGAGTGACGCATAAGGTGATCGGCAGCTGCTGCTCGGGCGGCGTGCCGGTGTTCGACGGCATGGACCGTCGCTACAAACGGGTGCTCTGGACCGTCATCGCCGTCAACGGCGCCATGTTCCTGACCGAGATGGCGGCGGGTGAGCTGGCCGGCTCGCAGGCGCTCAAGGCCGACGCGCTCGACTTCCTGGGAGACACCATCACTTACGGCCTGAGCCTGGCCGTAATCGGCGCGACGCTGCAGACGCGGGCCAAGGCCGCGCTCCTCAAGGGCGTGTCG
>DASURA010000291.1:0-10392 GCA_036280295.1 Hyphomicrobiaceae bacterium | reverse complement strand
GAGGCGAGGGGGCAGCCCCCAATCCAACATGGCGAAAGACGATAACGAGCGCGGCTTCCTGCGCGGCCTGCAGACCTACGGCGACCGCGATTTTTCCATCTACATGCGGCGCGCGTTCGCCAAGTCGATGGGCTACTCGGGGGACGAGCTTTCTCGCCCGGTGGTCGGCATCGCCTTTACCCACTCGCGCTTCAATCCGTGCCACCGCCACTTCCCCGAGCTGCTCGACGCCGTGAAGCGCGGCGTGGCGGCGGCGGGCGGGCTGGCGCTGGAGTTCCCCACCATCTCGCTGCACGAATCCACCCTCGCGCCCAACTCCATGAAGTTCCGCAACCTCATGGCGATGGACACCGAGGAGATGATCCGCGCCCAGCCGATGGATGCGGTGGTGCTGATGGGCGGCTGCGACAAGACGGTGCCGGCGCAGCTGATGGGCGCCGCCAGCGCCGGCAAGCCCGCGATCCAGCTGATCGGCGGCCCGCAGATGACGTCGCGCTACAAGGACGACCGCGTCGGCGCCTGCACCGACTGCCGCAAGTTCTGGACGCAATACCGCGCCGGCAAGCTGAGCCAGCCGGAGATCGAGGCGGTGGAGGGCCGGCTCGTTACCACCGCCGGCACCTGCGCCGTGATGGGTACCGCCTCCACCATGGCCGCCATCTCCGAGACGCTGGGCATGACGCTGCCCGGCACCGCAGCCATCCCGGCAGTGCACGCCGACCGCCTGCGTGCCGCCGAGGCGACCGGCGCCCGCGCCGTCGCCCTGGCGCGCTCGGAGCTGACGCCCGACAAGATCATCACCCAGGGCGCCATCGACAACGCCGCCCGCGTGCTGCTGGCGCTCGGGGGGTCTACCAACGGCGTCATCCATCTCGCGGCCATCGCCGGCCGCGTCGGCTTGAAGCTGGACCTCGCCCGCTTGAATGAGCTGTCGGACACGACGCCGGTGCTGGTGGGCGTGAAGCCGGTGGGCAACGAGCACTACATGGAGGACTTCTTCGCCGCCGGCGGCATCGGCGCGGTGCTGCGCGAGTTGAGGCCGTTGCTTAATCTCGACGTCCTCACCATCACCGGCGAGACGCTGCGCCAGCGCCTGGCCGCCGAGGAAGGCGCCTACGTCGACCGCCGCGTCATCAAGTCCGTCGCCGAGCCGCTCGAGCCGCAGGGCGGCATCGTTGCCCTGTTCGGCTCGCTCGCGCCCAACGGCGCCATCGTCAAGCGCTCGGCTGCTACGCCGGAGCTGTTCGAGAAGACGGGCCGCGCCGTGGTGTTTGCCTCGCTCGACGATCTCGCCCGCCGCATCGACGATCCCGATCTCGACGTGACGGCGGACGATTTCATCGTCCTGCAGAACGCCGGCCCGCGCAGCCCCGTCGCCATGCCCGAAGCCGGCTTCCTGCCGATCCCCAAGAAGCTGCTCGCCGCCGGCGTCAAGGACATGGTGCGCATCTCCGATGCCCGCATGTCCGGCACCGCCTACGGCACCATCGTCCTGCACGTCGCCCCCGAGGCGGCGGTGGGCGGGCCGCTGGGGCTGGTGCGCGACGGCGACAAGATCCGGCTGAGCGTGAAGGAGCGGCGCCTGGATCTGCTGGTGGAAGAGGCGGAGTTGGCGAAGCGGCGCGAAGGGGTCAGACCCTGCGGGTCTGACCCCAGTGCACGCGGCTACGACAAGCTGTTCCGCGAGACCGTCACCCAGGCCCCCGACGGCTGCGATTTCGATTTCCTGCGGGGCTGACACCGTCAGTCTTGCACCAAGACGTGTGCATTGGATGTCCAGAACGGATATATGGAACGCACGGGATGGGTCAGACCAAGCTGTTCACGTCCAACCAGTCCCAGGCGGTCCGCGTGATCGTCCCGGTCGGGCAGTCGTGGGCAGCGTGGTTTGAGAACGGCCCGTTCCTCTCTGGCTTCCCCGAGGATCGCGATCAAGGCGAGCAGCAGGAGCGCGAGGATCTTTGACGTCCTTTCGCCACGTGCTCGACTCCAACATCAGCATCAAGCTGTTGAGCGCCAAGACGCCGCCCGCAGTTCGCGAGGCGATGCGCCCAAGGCTGGAGCAGGCGTCGGGCCTCTTGTGCATCTCGTCCATCATGCTGCCGGCCAGCACCGCCCGCGCCAATGTCGCCAGCGGCCGCGGGGCGTACCACAGCTCCAGGGCCACGAACTGCGAGGCGCGGGTAGATGGCAGCGCTCATCAGTAGGCTGGTCTCGCGTGCCAGCCCCTTGGCGGTCGCGGCGACGCCGAAGGCGATGCCGAGCGGGATCACGAAAGCCGCCAGCGGCGCGATCTCGACCACGCCGCGCCAGACGCCGGCTGCGCTGTGGCGTGGAATGTGAGGTGAGTCGAGCGTCGGGTGTCTCCATACAATCGCCTAACTGATGAAGCAGCGGGATTGTTTTATAGTAGGCGACCAGCACTCTTCATCTGCCCTAAGCGCTCACGATACTCGCTGCCCCAATCTGCATACTTGATATAAAGTTTTCAGAAATGGATCATTTATGTATAATGTACGGATATCGGGACGCCACTCTACTGGTAATTCTCGCGTCCGATTCTGTTTTTGTGCATCCTCCACCAATTCGCGGCTTGTTTTCCTCAGCCCTTCGAAGGCTGTGGTTATTTGAGGGAATATGATACTTGACGTACCAGGCGACTCACAGCATGGAGATGGCCACGTCCCTATAGCGGAGCTTGCAGCGCTGCTGCACGCCCAGAACGATACGAATAAGACAATGGTTCTCGCGCGCGCCTACTTCGACGAAAGCGGTATCCACGATGGTTCACCCGTCGTAGCCGTAGGCGGACTCATGGCCACGGAGAAACGTTGGACCGCACTGGAGGCAGATTGGCTAGCTGAACTCGGGCGATTCAAAGCCGAGGGTTTTCCAATATCGGCTTTTCACGCGACAGACTGCACCAATGGTGAGCGCGATTTCTTCGGCATGTCGAAGGAGATCAGGGAAACCTATTTTGCGCGGCTGGCTGATATTGTCCAAAAGCATTCACCTGTTTGCGTTTGGTCCTCAATCGCGTTGAAGGACTGGGACGAACTAGCAGACGACAAGTTTCGGGCAGCTTATCCGCACCCGTTCTATCTCTGCTTCGAATGGTGCGCCTATGAGTTGGATCGTTGGCAACGAGAAGTGGCACAGACAAGCCCCATCGCTCTTGTCTATTCCGAGCAGGAGGAATTCAAAGATCGCATCAAAACCATATGGGATGCCTACGACCGGGCGAAACGGATCGCACCCCTAAACAGCTTCACTACCGCGTCGTACAGGTCCTGCGTGCCGCTCCAAGCGGCCGATCTGGTAGCCTATGAGTGCTTCCGTCATTGGACTGCGTTTGAAGGTGGCGGTGGCGGGCTGATAGCAGGACGCCCCGGCGCCAGGGCACTCATCACCGGCCATTCGAACATCGAGATGATCGGCCACCACACGCGCGAGACGCTTCAAAGCGTCATTCGTCAGTTCCACGACGGCCAGTGGCCTTACGAGTTGCGCTAGGTCTGGTTCGAACCACCTTCTTGAAGGTGCGCTCAAACTCCTCCTCGCTCCGGGTGACGCCAGCCTTCTTGGCGGCTTCCTTGAACCGCTCGAATTGCTCGGCTGGCGTCAGCTCGGGTGTCTTGCGCTTGGGCATGACCCATGAGTGGCGATGTTCGCCGCGCCGGTCAAGAGCGGCGCGGCTTCTTAAGCATCTTCCGGGCCTCAGAACGGGATCTCATCCTCAATTCCTGCCGCGGGTCCGGCCCCACGAGTCGTTCGATAGGTCAATCTCTTGCCCTTGACGCCAGTGAGTGCGCGGGTGGCCCGCTCCTGATCGTTCACCCCAAGGGCGATGCGGTTACTGTGGCGGAACTCGTACTCGGCAAGATAACGGTGCAGATGCTTCTCACTGCAGTGCTGGTACACGCCCTTCATGCCGCGCTTGAAGACCGAGAAGAAGCCTTCGACGCTGTTGGTATGGATCACGACCGGACCCGAGTCGTACCGCACGTATTCCTTGGCGCTGTGGTTGACGGTGCCGTGGCCCGCGAAGGTATCCAGCTTGTTGTAGTAGGTGGCGCCGTCGTCGGTCATGACGCGGGCTTCCTTGGCGATGTTGGCCTTGACGATCGGCAGCAGGGTTGCGGCCTTCACGTCGTCCACATGGAAGGTGCGCACGATGCCGCCGCGCTCCACAAGGGCCAGCACGGCGTTCTTGTGGGCGCCGCCGCCGCGCCGTTTGGTCTCGCCAACCTTGCGACCGATGAAGGTCTCGTCAGCCTCCACAACGCCGCTGGTGCCGGCGCCGCCCATCGGCGCGAGCCCGCCCGAGCGCATCGCCTCGCGGATGCGGTGCGACATGAACCACGCCGATTTGAGGGTAATCCCCATCATCCGATGGAGCTGATTGGAGCTGATGCCCTTCTTGCTCGCGCACATTAGGGCAATGGCCTGCAGCCAAAGCCGCATCGGGATATGGCTATCCTCGAAAATAGTGCCGATTTTCACGGTAAAGGGCTTGCGGCACGCGTTGCACTTGTAGACCCCGGTCCGGGTGCTTTTGCCCTTGAGTTTGGTAATGCGATCCAAACCGCCGCAGCGAGGGCACACCGGGCCATTCGGCCAAAGATGGGCTTCAACCCAGTCATAGGCCGCTTGCTCGTCCTGGAAGCGCGGATGTGAAAGAACGTCAGCCATTGGGCGTCTCCTTATAAGCCCAATGTAACCTTTCTAGCGTGGTACGTCAAGTACAATATCGCCTTATTTGACCACCCTGCGGACGATCGATGCCAGTGATGTTCTCTCTAATCCATCTACTTATAGCTTCGCTTGGTATCGCTGCTGAGAGATCCAGAGCACGGAGTGCGTTGAATATAAGGAAGTACACATCTCCTTCATTTTTGCCGATTTTATATTCCTTTCGCTCTCTAGGCGGGGTTCTTCCTATGATGAGTCGCATGAAGGTTGGCTTGTCTGCCGCCAATGCACCGTGCTGGACAGCCTGCTTCACAAAGGTATCAATGTCACCGACGACAACGTCGCGTCTGGATTCTTGCCTCTCACGAACGTCGTTTGAATAGCACAAGTATGCACCAAGCTCTTGAACAATGAGTGGACTGCCGTACGATCGATTGACTATCCTGCGTATATCTCCCGTAGGCACGTTCACATGAAGAGCAGACAAGCCTTTTCGTAGTATTTCTTCCAAATCTTCTTCGCTCCATTCGGGGACCCTTATAAAACGGATCCGAGCGACCATATCGCGCTCGGCGAGCAACGGTTGATCTTCCCAATAGTGAGTTAGGATGATAACAATTGTAATCCGCTCCAGCAGGAGCGGCCTGAGACCCTGGAGAAGTTCTTGCTGTGTTTCTCTTTCAAAATAATGAAAGTCGTCGAAAATTATCGATTTCTGATGCCTTACAAAATTGAGAAATGCATTGCGAGCATCGACTTGCAATTCAGTCGTATGATTCTGTTCAACTCCCGCCTTAATGACACCGCCGTTGGCTCCTACAACACCCCTTGTATTATCGCTTTGATGTAGGGGAATATTTTGAACGGCGCACAATTGGCGCCATATATTTTTTTGCTCAACGCCGACTTGTCCAATTATAACTGGTGTTGCAGGCAGCGTTTTGCGCACGACTACGGTTTTACCAGATTTGGAGGCGCCGGTTATGCAAATCACCTTGTCTCGGCATTCTAACTCCTGGGCAAGTTCCAGTTCGAGCTGTCTGCGGACGACGTAGTTCACGGTGGGAATAGATGTTGTGAAAACATCAGATGTTCTCAAGCGCTCCCCATGTGAGAAGCCGGTAATAGCTTTCAGCCAAGCAAAACACCCCGCCCTCCCGAGATCAGAGTACGTTCCACGCATCGACACTAACGAACCTCGGTCGGGGAAGGCAATGCCTGTCGCAGCTATTTTCTGATGGATCGGCCAGCTGCCATCCCTACCGCAAATACCCCAGATGCCGTGGCAGCCACAGAGCCAGCTCTGGGAAGGCGATCATCAGGATCAGCACCGCCAGCATCGCCCCGATCAGCGGGAACACCCAGCGCAGCGTCGCCTCCATGGGGATGCCGGCAACGCGGCAGGAGACCATCAGGTTGACGGCCATCGGCGGGGTGAACTGGCCGATGGCCACCTTCAGGGTGAGCAGTATGCCGAACCACACCGGGTCCCAGCCGTAGCGGTTGGCGATCGGCATCAGCAGCGGGAGCAGGATCAGGAAGGTGGAGACGCCGTCCAGGAACATGCCGATGATGATCAGGATCACGATCAGCAGGGCCAGCACCACGTACTCGTGATTGCCGACGCTGACGATCGCCTGCGCCGCCTTGTCGAACACACCGAGCGTGGCGCCGGCCCAGCCGAAGATCGAGGCGAGCGCCACGATGATCATGATGATGCCGGTGATCTCGGCCGATTCCACCAGCATCTCGTAGACGTCGCGCAAGGTGAGCGAGCGATAGATCACGAAGCCGACGAACAGCCCGTAGACCACGGCGGCGACGGCGGCCTCGGTGGGCGTGAACCAGCCGGCGCGCATGCCGCCGAGGATCAGCACCGGCGCCATCAGGCCCCAGATGGCATCGCGGGCCGAGCGCCAGAAGGGCGGCCGCGGCAGATCCTTCTCGGCCATCCCGAAGCCGTGCTTCTTGGACAGCCAGAAGATCGGGATCAGCAGGGCGATGCCGGCCAGCAGGCCGGGGATCATGCCGGCGGCAAACAGCGCCGGCACCGAGGCCTGTGGCACCAGCACGGAATAGATGATGAGCGCGATCGACGGCGGGATCAGGATGTCGGTGGCGGCCGCGGCGCCGATCACGCTGGCCGAGAACGCCTTCGGGTAGCCGGCGCGCGACAGCGCCCCGATCATGGCGCCGCCGACAGCAGCGGCATTGGCCGGGCCCGAGCCCGAGATGCCTCCCAGCATCATGGCGACGATGACGGTGACGGCCGCCAGCGCGCCAGGGCGGCGGCCGACCAGGGCGGCGGTGAAATCGACGAGCTTCGCGGCGACGCCGGAGCGATCGAACAGCGCGCCGAGCAGCACGAACATCGGGATCGCCAGCAGCGGGTACTTGGCGATGCCGGTGTAGGTGCTGGTCGGCACCGCCAGCACACCAAGGTCAGCGAGCCAGATGGCGAGGCTGCCGGAGAGACCAAGCGCCACGGCGATCGGCGTGCCGGCGACGAACAGGATGGCGAAGGTGAGGAAGAGGAGGGTGGCGATCACGGGCGGGCCTCACACCTCGGCGCCGGGCGGCGCATCGTTCTCGGCGTGCGCGTCGTTGCGATGCCTCCACCACCAGCCGAGCACGCGCAGCAGCACCAGCACGGAGAACAGGGGCAGCGCCAGGGTATAGATCCACTGCGGCTCGCCGAGCCCGGGAGACAGCACCTCGAAACGGTACTCGTCCCACGCAAGCTTGCCGCCAAGCCCGACCAGCAGCGCGAACATGGCGGCCGACGCGAGCATCGCCAGGTGGTTGCAGGCCAGCGCCAGCGGTCGCGGCAGACGTTCCACGAACCAGGTGATGCGCATGTGCCGGTTGCGGGCGGCGGCGATGCTGGCTCCGAGCATCGCCACAACCACCATCAGGGCGATGGAGTATTCCTCGGTGAAGGCGAACGAGTAGTTGGTGAGATAGCGCACCACCACATTGGCCAGCGTGATCAGCCCGAGCACGGCCATGACCGCCGCCGCTATCGCCTCCTCGAGGCGGAGCAGGCGCGGTGTGCGCTCGGGGTGTGAAGGCTCGACGCTCATCGCGACCTCCGCGCGAATCCCCTCTCCCCGCTTGGGGGGAGAGGGCTAGGGTGAGGGGCAGGGATAAATGCTGACGTCGGAGTGTGCCCCCTGCCCCTCACGCCGATCCCTCCCCGCGCAGTCGGTGCACGAGGCGAGGTTCGCGTGACGCGGGGAGAGGGAGATCCCCTACTTCCGCGCAGCCACTGCCTTTTCAGCCGCCGTGACCAGATCGACACCGACTCGGGCCTTCCACTTGTCGTAGACCGGCTTGGTGGCGACCTGGAACGCCTTGTGCTGCTCCGGCGTCAGCGAGATCACCGTCACGCCCAGCTTCTCGATGTCTTTCAGCACGGAAGGGTCCTCCGGCGTCACGCCCTTGCGCGCGAGCTCGATGCCGTACTTGCCGGCCTCGATCGCCGCCTCGCGCAGGATCTTCTGGTCCTCGGGCTTGAAGCTCGCCCACACACCCTTGTTGAGCGCGAAGATCAGCGGATCGGCCACGTAGTGCCACAGCGTCAGGTTCTTCTGCCCGACGGTGTGCAGCTTGGCGACGGAGAAGATGGTGAGCGGGTTCTCCTGGCCGTCGACGGCGCCGGTGGAGAGCGCCGGCTGCGCGTCGGCCCAGCTCATCTGCGTCGGGTTGGCGCCGAGCGCGGTGAACGTGTCGTTGAACAGCGGTGAGCCGACCACGCGGATCTTCAGGCCCTTCAGGTCCTCCGGCGCGCGGATCGGATGCTTGGAGTTGGAAAGCTCGCGGAAGCCGTTCTCGCCCCAGGCCAGCGGGACGATGTCCTTGCTGGCGATGATCTCAAACAGCTTTTTGCCCACCTCGCTCGACGTGATGGCGTCGATCGCCTTGTAGTCCGGCATCAGGAACGGCATCGAGAAGAGGTTGAGCTCCTTCACCTGCGGCGACCAGTTGATGGTGGAGCCGACGGCCATGTCGATCACGCCCTGGCGCATGGCGGTGAACTCGCGGGTCTGGTCGCCCCCTACCAGCGAGGTGCCGGGGTAGATCTTCATGTTGATGCGGCCCTGCGTGCGCTCCTTCACCAAGTCCGCCCACTTCTGCGCCGACAGGCCCCAGGGGAACGGCGCGCCGAGCACAGTAGAGACCCGGTACTCGGCCTTGTAGCCCTGTGCCGCAGCCGCGAGCGGCAGCAGCGCCCCGGCCACGGCGGCCGTGGCCAGTCCCGCGAGCAGCTTCCAACCGGTCTTCCTCATGTCTCCCTCCTTGTTGCCTCGGCATTGCCGGTGACGGCGCGCGGCCTGCCGGTGCAGCCCGATACGTGGGCCGCAGAGACAGCCAGTCCGATGTCGTTGGCCCCGCTCCACGCGAGATGCGCTGCGCCCGTCGGTTGCGATGGCAACGCCGGGCCGCCAGCCGTGTGGTGCGGTAATTGGTGGAAGCCGCCGCGCGCCGGCCAAGGCCGATGACGTCGATGCTGGAGCGCTCCGGCTCGCTCACGCCGCTTCCCCCGTTTCGCCCGCCTCTGAGCGGGCGCAGCTTCCCCTGATTGCCCCAGCAGATAGCACGATTTCGGCAGAGCGGCATGCGACTCTTGGCTGAGCCGCCGCGCGCGCCATCCAGGGCCGCGCGGGCTTCGCGGCGAGCCTGCAGCGGCGGCTGGCCGCTCCCGCAGGCCTTGATGCGGCCGGCGGAGCTGTTCGCCGCCGCCCCGCGTCGCGGTCGGCGTCGTATGGCTCGGGTAGTGGCGAGAGGCGACACGACGCGACGAAGTTGCTCAATCGCCGACGGCCTCCAGGAAAGGCGCCTTTCGTCCCGTGCCGACTGTGTGATATACGCTGCCGCAAGACCGGACCAGCCGCCGGCTACCCTATTGATGGAGGGCCGCCAGCTGACCCGGCCGCGCGCATCGTCAGATGCCGTGGAAGCTTCACGTGGAGACAGCCGGCCGCCACCTTGCGGCCGCCAGCGTAAGACAAGGGCCCGTAGCTCAGCGGTAGAGCATCTGACTTTTAATCAGGTGGTCGTTGGTTCGATCCCAACCGGGCTCACCATAGAAAAATCAAGTACTTAGCATCCAAATTGCGATGTCGCCGAAAGTCGATGCAGGGTCCAAACAGGGTCCAACGGGCAACGCTCAGCGAACGAGTTGTGCGAGGAGGTGAGGGCTTCGGCGCGCTACAGGCTCGACGGGCGGGCTTCGAATGCGCCGCTCTTACCCAGGTTTTGACTGCACCGCCGAGCATGCCGGCGGGCAAGTCCGGAATGCCCGCACTCGGGAACCCGGATCACCGACCGTGTCACCGAGATTGAGACGGAGGATCTTTTCCATCGCCTTGCCCTTGGCGAGTTCGTCGATCAGTTTGTCGAGGTAGCGGATTTCACGCATCATCGGCTCCTGAATCTCCTCCACGCGGACGCCGCATACGACGCCGGTGATCAGAAAGCGGGACGGGTGCATCTTCGGCGCGTTGGCGAAGAAATCCTCGAAGGTCGTCTTCTTCGCAAGCTCGGCTTCCAGCGCGGCCTGGCTGTGGCCGGTGAGCCAGCGGAAGATCTCGTCGACCTCGGCCCGGGTGCGGCCCTTCTTCTCCGCCTTGGCGATATAGGAGGGATAGACGCTCGCGACGGGCATGGCGTAGACGCGGCGCCAATTGGCGGCGGCCC
>DASURA010000290.1:0-7919 GCA_036280295.1 Hyphomicrobiaceae bacterium | reverse complement strand
ATCATAGGTCTCCGCCGCATAGCCAAAAGCGCCGGCCATGCCACAGCAGCTCGACTCTACCGTCTCGACGGCAAGCCCTTCCACCCGCGCCAGCGTGCTCCGCACCGCGTCCATGGCGCCGAACGCCTTCTGGTGGCAATGGCCATGCAATACGACCTTGCCGTGCGACGTACCGATGGACGGCGGGATGCGACCCGCCGCGGCCGCCTCGGCCAGCAGCTCCTCAAACAGCACGGCCCGCCCGGCTACCTGCGTGGCCTCGGCGCCAGGCAACATGGAGATCAGTTCGTCGCGCAGCGTCAACAGGCAGGACGGCTCCAGCCCGACGATCGGCACGCCACGCTGAACCAGCGGCAAGGCCGCCGCCAGCAGCCGCCGCGCCTCGGCGCGCGCCTGCTCCACCAGCCCTGCGGCAAGGAACGTGCGCCCGCAGCAGAGCGGGCGACCGCCGTGCGGCGGACCGAGCTCAGTGACGTGATAGCCAAGGCGGCCCAGCACATCGACGGCCGCATCGAGGGTGTCGGGCTCGAAGTAGCGGTTGAAGGTATCGGCAAACAGGGCGACCTCGCGGGTACCGCTTGCTTCTGGGGTGCCCTCGCGGCTGGCGCCAACGGGATCCCCCTCCCCCTTGTGGGGAGGGGCTAGGGGTGGGGGGACCCCCGACGTTCGATGTTCTGCAATCCCCCCCACCCTGTCCCTCCCCCACGTCGCGCCGAAGGCGCGCCTCCGGCGCGACGGGGGAGGGGACGCCTGCTCGTCCGTTCGGAACAGGTGGAAAGGCGTGCTGCTCCACCTCGGCAGCGGCCGCTTGGCCGAGAAGCCTGCCACCAGCTCCGACAGCCACGCCATCCCCGGCACCCTGTCGCGCAGGTTCATCAGCGGTGCCAGGCGCGCGGCGTATGGCGCGTAGCGGGGCAGGTAGGCCACCAGCCGGTCGCGCAGCGACAGCCCGCGGCGCCGATTGGCCGCGGCCAGCACCTCGATCTTCATCTTGGCCATGTCGACGCCGGTCGGGCACTCGCGCCGGCAGCCCTTGCACGAGACGCACAGCTTCACCGCCTCCAGCATCTCATTCGAGGCGAGCGCGTCGGGGCCGAGCTGCCCGGAGATGGCGAGCCGCAAGGTGTTGGCGCGCCCGCGCGTCACATCGCGCTCGTTCCCCGTGACGCGGAACGACGGGCACATCACGCCGGCGGCCTGCTTGCGGCACTCGCCGTTGTTGTTGCACATCTCGACGGCGCCCTGGAAGCCGCCGCCGGCGCCGATGTAGCCCGACCAGTCGAGCGCCGTCTGCATCTCCGGCACGCGATAGTCCGGCTTGAAGCGGAACAGCGTGCGGTCGTCCATGCGGGACGCGCGTACGATCTTGCCGGGGTTCAGCACGCCGGCGGGATCGAAGCGGTCCTTCACCTCCTCGAACAGGCGCACCGTCTTCGGCCCATACATGCGCTCGTGGAACTCGGAGCGGACGAGCCCGTCGCCGTGCTCGCCCGAGTGGGAGCCCTTGTACTCGGCCACCATGGCGAACGCCTCCTCGGCGATCTTGCGCATGGTGCGCGCGTCTTTTTCGAGCTTCAGGTTGAGCACCGGCCGCACATGCAGGCACCCCACCGAGGCGTGGGCGTAGAACGTGCCGCGCGTTCCGTGCCGCTCGAACACCTGGGTGAGCCGCTCGGTGTAGTCGGCCAGGTGCTCCAGCGGCACCGCGCAGTCCTCGATGAAGGAGACGGGCTTTCCCTCCGACTTCATCGACATCATGATGTTGAGGCCCGAGGCGCGCACCTCCCACACCGCCTTCTGGCCGGCGGCATCCGGCACCTTCACCACGCTATGCGGGTGGCCGAGATCGCCCATCAGCTCGTCGAGCCGGTCCAGCCGGGTGAGGTTTTCCGCCTGCCCGTCCTCGGCGAACTCCACCAGCAGCAGCGCATCCGGCCGCCCTTGCACATACGTTTCCATCACCGGCCGGAACATGGCGATGTCGCGGGCGAGCTCGATCAGCGTGCGGTCCACCACCTCCACCGCCACCGGCCCCAGCTTGACGATGTGCCGCGCTGCCTCCATCGCCTTGCGGAAGGTGGCGAAGTGGCAGATGCCGAGCGCCTTGTTCTTGGGCAAGGGCGACAGCTTCAGCTGGATGCGGCGCGAGACGGCCAGCGTCCCCTCGGAGCCGCACAGCAGCGTCGCCAGGTTGACCGGCTTCCCGCCCGGCAGCAGCGCATCGATCAGATACCCGCCGACGCGTCGCGACACCTCCGGAAAGGCATGCTCGATATGCGGCTGCTCACGCCGGCCAAAGGCAATGAGATCGCGAAAGAGCGCGATGTCGGACTCGCCGCTGCCACGCGCGCCGAGAGGATTCCCCTCCCCCGTGTGGGGAGGGGCTAGGGGTGAGGGGACTCCCCACGTCGCTTGTTCTGCAATCCCCCCCATACTGTCCCTCCCCCACAAGGGGGGAGGGGACGCTGTGGCCATGTTGTGCCCTACTTCCCCGAACCTCGCCTCGCTGCCATCCGCCAGGATCGCATCGATGGCGATGACGTTGTCGCGCATGATGCCGTAGCGGATCGAGCGTGTGCCGCAGGAGTTGTTGCCGGTCATGCCGCCGATGGTGGCGCGGGACGCGGTGGAGACGTCGACGGGAAACCACAGCCCGGTCGGCTTGAGCTGCCGGTTCAGATCGTCGAGCACGATGCCCGGCTCGACCGTGCACGTCCGTGCCTCGGCATCGAGCGCCACGATCCGCTTCAGGTGCTTGGAGAAGTCGAGCACCAGGGCGCGCCCGATCGTCTGCCCGGACTGCGAGGTGCCGCCGCCGCGCGGCAGCAGCGCCACCCCCTCCTCGCGCCCGATCCTGAGCGCCTCGCGGACATCGTCGTCGCTCTTCGGTACCACCACGCCCACCGGCTCGATCTGGTAGTGCGACGCGTCGGTGGAATAGCGCCCGCGGCTGAAGCGATCGAACAGCACATCGCCCTGCAGCGTCTGGCGCAGCCGCTCGGCGAGGCGGTGATGGACGGGATGTGACTTGCTTTCTTCGGGCATGCTGCCGTTTTTGCCGGTCGGACCCGCGTGATGCAAGGGATGACTTACGGGACGCCCGCACACGAGAGCGACGGGGTCGGAAGACCGCCTGCTCGTCTGGCTTCGGACCTCGCTGCTCGAGGATCCCGATCACCCTTTTGCTCGCGCCAGTTTGCGGGGCTCGAGCTCTGGCTGAATGGTCCACGCTGATGGTAGGGATATCGACGGCGATCGAGACGCCTTGATGTTCAACGCCTTGGGAGCTCGCTACCGCCAAGGCAAAGCGGCTTTTGTCCCATCGGGTAGATGGAGGATTGCGTGCGCGCAGATGCTCAGCTCGAAGCCGCCTTCGCCAAGCTCGGGGGAGAGTATCGCGCCAGGAAGGAGGCTTCCGAGCGGGTCGTCTGCGCGTGGCAATGGGCCACGTTTTCCATGTTCGACGTCCGGCCCCTCCATTTCGAGCAGAACGGCATAAAGCCGGGCCGGCCTCTGAGACGGAAGCCTTCCACGCGCCACAACTTCGTGGCCTACGGCCTCGACCGCGAAAGGCGAGTCGTGGTGGAGCGCGATCACAACGAGCACGGCTTCTATGAAACCTTCTACGAATGGACCACTGACTCGGTCGAAGCCGCACACTTCGACTACTATGCAGAGCAGACCAGCTCCGGCCGCGGCGTCGGAAAGAAGGCCATCAACCTCCTGCGCGCCAGCATGACGAACGGACGCATTGTCGCCTCCGACATGGCGGCCGCCCAGGGCTACACGAGGGAGGAGTACCGGTGGGAGGGCGGTCTCGTACGCGAGGTCTGGGTCCTGCACGCCGTCCGCCGTGACGGAGTGCGCCCACCCCTGCGGCCATCGCACACGACCAGGGCGCACTACGACGAGGATGGTGTCCTGAAGTGCGTCGACCGGGTTTGGCCGGCCGCGGACGTTGGACGCCTCGAGGACCTCGTTGAGATCATGTTTGAGCGGCGCGGCAAGACGATTTACTGGAATAGACCCTAAGCGCTCGCGCCGCGATGTTGCGAGAAATCAACGGAGTCCTTGATGTCCAACGCCCCCCGCCGCGCCGGCCGGCATTTCCTGCAGATCCCCGGACCGACGCCGGTGCCGGACCGCATCCTGCGAGCCATGGACATGCCGGTGATCGATCACCGCGGGCCGGAGTTCAAGCGGCTGGGCCTTAAGGTGCTCGCCGGCATCCGCACCATTTTCAAGACGTCAAATCCGGTGGTGATCTACCCGTCCTCAGGCACCGGCGCCTGGGAGGCGGCGCTCCTCAACACGCTTTCCCCCGGCGACAAGGTGCTCATGTATGAGACCGGGCAGTTCGCCACGCTCTGGCGCAACGTGGCCGTCAAGCTGGGGCTGGAGCCGGAGCTCATCCCCTCTGACTGGCGCTCCGGCGCCGATGCCGCGGCGATCGAGGCACGCCTGAAGGAGGACAAGGCCCACGCCATCAAGGCTGTGTGCGTGGTGCACAACGAAACCTCCACCGGCGCCACCTCGCGCATCGACGAGGTCCGCAAGGCGATCGACGCGGCGGGCCATCCGGCGCTGCTGATGGTGGACACCATCTCCTCGCTCGCCTCGGTCGATTACCGCCACGACGAGTGGGGCGTGGATGTCACCGTCGGCGGCTCGCAGAAGGGCCTGATGCTGCCGCCGGGGCTCGGCTTCAATGCCATCTCAGACAAGGCGCTGGCTGCAGCCAGGCAGGCACGGCTGCCCAAGTCCTACTTCGGCTGGGAGGAGATGCTTGCCCCCAACAAGGACGGCTTCTTCCCCTACACCCCCGCCACCAACCTGCTCTACGGCCTGGCCGAGGCCATCGACATGCTGCACGAGGAAGGCCTGGATCGCGTGTTCGCGCGCCATCAGCGCCATGGCGAAGGCGTGCGCCGGGCGGTGCACGCCTGGGGTCTGGAGGTTCTCTGCAAGGACCCGAAGTACTACTCGCCGGTGCTCACCGCGGTGATGATGCCCGAAGGCCACGACGCCGACGCCCTGCGCGCCACCGCCCTCGACAAGTTCGATGTCTCGCTTGGCACCGGCCTCGCCAAGGTCGCCGGCAAGGTGTTCCGCATCGGCCACCTGGGCGACACCAACGACCTCACCATCATCGCAACCCTCGCCGGCGTCGAGATGGCGCTCGGCCTCGGCCGCGTGCCGCACCAGGCAGCCGGCGTCGCCGCCGCGATGGCCTACTTCGTGGAGACTGCCAAGGCCGCCCCGCCCGAGTGAGCGGCGGCGGTGGCGGCATCACCGTGCTCAGGCTGCGCGGCAGCTACGAGGCGACGCCGCGCTGGCGTCTCTGGACGTATAATAATCACGCCCCACCTGGGGTAGGTCGGATCAAGCGGTGCGAGACCCGAGCGCCGCTAATTCCCGAACAGCAGATCAAACAGCGTCTTCGGCTTGCCCTTGCCGCTGGATCCACCCCAGTTTCCCCACGGCGACCATTCCTTCTGCTTGTCGGCGTAGCGCTTGGGTGCCGGCGCGGGTGCGGCGGCCACCGGCGCCGGCTTCTCCGACCGCAGCGTCAGCTCCTCCGTGGGGCCATCGGCACTCGCCAGAACCAGCTTGCCGGCGTCCCAGGTCAGCTGGCCCTGCTTGGCGCCGCGGCGCTGCGTCTCCACCGCCACCACCGCGTTCGCCGTTAGGTCGACGATGGCGACCCGCTCGACCTCCTCGGGGCCCCGCGGGCCGTCGACGATACCGGCATAGAACCGCAGCACGCCGATGCCGTCGAACGGTGCCGCCTTCACCTCCCAGTCGAGAATGCGCGGCTCGCCCTTGCCCAGCATCTCGATATCGACGTTGAGGCGCGGAAGCTTGGCATTGGTGGCGGCGTACTGCGGCCAGCTCACCAGCACCTTCCAGCCTTCGCGACCGGCGCCGGCCACCTCCTCGTCGGGCGTCAGCGGAGCGGCGCCCAGGCGCTGCAGGGCCGCCCGCGCCTCCTTCATGCGCGGGGCGATGCTGAGCGCCTTCGACTGCTCGGCAATGGCCTGGGCCGTGCGCCCCTGCACCTCCTCGATGGCGCCGCGCGCCCAGAACGCCTCGGCGCTCCTGGCATTCAGCTTGAGCGCCCGCTCGATGTCCTTGAGCGCCAGCTCCGGCTGCTGCTGGCGGTAGGTCCAGGCGCGGTAGGCGAAGGCCTTAGCCGAGCGCGGCTCCAGCTCCAGGGCACGGGCAAAGTCGTTCAGCGCGTCATCGTAGGCATCCGCCTTGGCATACGCGAGCCCGCGCGCCCGATAGGCACGCGCATAGCGCGGATTGATCTCGATGGCAGTGGTGAAGTCCTTGACGGCAGAGGCCGCATTGCCGGCATCCAGGTAGGCGCGACCGCGCTCGACGTAGAGATCGGCGTTGCGCGCCTCGAAGGCGATCGCCCGGCTGAAATCCTCGATCGCCTCGTCGTAGCGCTCGAGCATCATCCGCGCCTCCGCTCGGGCGCGGTAGGCGGCGCCGAAGCGCGCATCGAACCCCACCGCCCGCGTGAAGTCGCGGATCGCCGACTGCGGCCGGTGCGCGGCAAGATGCGCGCGCCCGCGCCCGGTGAAGGCGGCCGGATTGATCGGCACCAGCGCAATCGCCTTGTTGTAGTCGGCCAACGCCGCGTCGAGTGCCCCGAGCCGCACCTGCGCCCCGGCCCGGTTCGAGTAGGCAGCAGCATAGCCGGGGGCGAGCAGCAGGGCGCGGTCGAAGTCCTTCATCGCCTCGCGCACGGCGCCGATGCCCAGCAGCACGTTGCCGCGATTGTTGTAGATCGCAGCATACTCTGGAAACAGCTCGACCGCCTGGTTGAAGTCCTCGATCGCCTCCCTCGGGCTCTGCAGCCGCGCGTGGGCGACGCCGCGGTCGGTCAGCAGCACCGCACGCCGCTCGTTGGGCAGGGTCTTGTCCTGCAGGGCGGCCGTATAAAGCGCGATCGCTTGGTCGGTCTGGCCGCGCGCCAGCGCCGCTGCAGCCTCCTGTGCGGATGATGGGCTATCGGCGGCGCCGGCCGCCGCGATCGCCGCAAAGAGCATTGCAAGGCCGGCCAGCACGCGGCGCGGCGCCAGGCACTGCGAGGTCACGTGCTGCCAGACCATGCGCTGCGAGACCCCTTCACCGGGCGCGTCCATCGCTCCGCCTTCGTGCCGCTTGCACCTGAGAAGCGTCCTTATAGCCAATCGCCGCCACAGCGGAAACTGCCTCGACGGCGGCGCACCCGCCAGCCCGGCAAAAGGTTGCCGCCGCGTTGACCAGCCGCAAGCGTGCGACTGCGTCGGCCCGACTCAGCGGGCACGGCAGCTGCGTCTTTTGCCTCCAGTCGAGTTTTCGTCTGGAGGCGCGCGTCTTCGCCCGCTATGATTACCTGACGGGGATGAATTCACGGGGCACGAGCGAGTTCGTTTGGGGATGCGCAACAGCATTACAGTCATGAACGCCAAGGGAGGCGTGGGCAAGTCGACGCTGGTCCTCGCCCTGGCGGAAACCCTTTCAGCCTTTCATAACAAGAAGGTACTGGTCATCGACTCCGACGCCCAGGCCAGCATCAGCCACATGCTGATGCCGCAGCAGCAGCTGACGGCGCTGCAGGACGAGGGGCAGACCATCGTCGACTACCTGATCGGCGCAGTCCTGAAGCAGTCGACCCAGAACTGGCGGCATTTCGTGATCGGCGGCGTTTCCGACGTTGACGACGCCCGCTCGGTCGACCTGTTGCCGAGCGATACCAACCTCACCCTGTTCGAGCGAGAGGTTTCCAAGGGCGACCGCGAGGCGGTGCTGCGTCACGCCATCGGCAACTGCCTGCGCGAGGCGTCGCAGACCTACGACTTCATCATGATCGACAGCGCCCCCGGCCTGTCGGTGGTCACCGAGAGCTGGCTGCGCGAAGCCGC
>DASURA010000289.1:0-14942 GCA_036280295.1 Hyphomicrobiaceae bacterium | reverse complement strand
TGGCGGCGCGACGGGGAGTGGCGCTCGCGGCGGCGCGACAGGTGCTGGCCGCGGCGCAGGCGGCGGCATTGGGGCGGCGATGTGCGGGCGCTCCGGAGCGCGCGCGGGCGCCGGTACGGCCTTGGGCGCCCAACCCCCACTTTCCTCGGACTCCTCCGAGACGGCAGGCGGCGCTGATGCGCTCTCCTGCCCACGGCACACGCTGAGCGAGGCAATGAAGCCCAGGTTGATGTTGAGCAGTGTCCGCGTCTGGTGAACGCTCGGATCCGACTCCTGGTCGCCGCACACGCGGCGGGTGCGCGCGAGGGCGTCGAGAAGGCTGCGGCGCGCCGCCTCGTTCGGGATGCAGGCACCGCGGCCTTCGCTTTGATTGGCACGCACCTGCGTGCTGGAGAGAAGCGCCCACTTCTCGAAGGCCGCCTGGCAGTCGCTCGCGGCCCGGGCAGGCGCCGTCCCGACGAGCAGCAGCCCAAGCGCGGTGGTCGTCATTGCGGCTGCGGGGACGTGCATTCAAACTCCCCCGTAGGCGGGCGTGACCATTTCGCCGCCGAGCTTCACCTTGATGCCACGGTTCATGACGTCGAGCAGCACCAGCAGGCGGTCCTTCTCGTCCAACTCCAGGATTGTCGTTATGAAGCCGTCAAACGGTCCACCTGCAATCCTGACCTCCTGGCCGACCCGATATGGGCTTGGCGGGCGCACGACAGCGCCGTCAACCTCGCGCATTTTGAGGCCGGTAATGAAGTCAGCATCGATGAAGCTCAGGTCATCGCCGGTGCGCACCACCGTGCGTACTCCGTGCGTGGACAGGAGGGGGCGCCAGCTGAGCGCGGCGTTGGCTTCAACGAACAGATATCCCGGAAACAGCGGCCGCAGCACAGTTTCGACGCGCCGGGCATGCGAGCGCTGCTTGCGGAGCATTGGGCAGTAGGCTGTCACCGCCTGGCGCTGCAGATGCTCCAGCACAATGCGCTCGCGGTGTGGGTTGGTATTGACGGTGATCCATGGCCAGGTCGAGTGCGAAGCCGGCGTGCCCCCCGTCAACATGATCGAACCCCCTTTAAATTCGATCTACGGCTGTCGGTGCTGTATAATCCGGGAGCCGTGATCCTACAAGGCATGGTGCTTTGGTGCACCACCGCGTCCGCCAAAGCAGGGCCCGGCAGAGTGACCTGCGACATGACAGGGCTGGGCGCGACCGGGCGCGCCTGTACTACGTCCACCGGCGGGGATAAGTGCACTATCTTTTGCTGCTACGGAGCGCACCGCGTTGGCGACCAGAACGGCGTTGATCACCGGTGTCACCGGCCAGGATGGGGCCTATCTGGCCCGCCTGCTGCTCGCAAAGGGCTATACCGTCCATGGCGTGAAGCGCCGCTCCTCGTCCTTCAACACCGACCGCGTCGATGACCTCTATGTCGATCCGCACGAGGGCGAGACGCGCTTCTTCATGCATTACGGCGACTTGACCGACGCCACCAACCTGGTGCGTCTGATCCAGGAGCATCAGCCTGATGAGATCTACAACCTGGCTGCGCAAAGCCATGTGCAGGTGAGCTTCGACACCCCGGAGTACACCGCCAACGCCGATGGCCTCGGCACGCTGCGGCTGCTAGAGGCGATCCGAATCCTCGGTATCAAGGACCGGACCCGGTTCTATCAGGCCTCCACCTCGGAGCTGTACGGCCGGGCGCTGGAGGTGCCGCAGCGCGAGACGACCCCGTTCAATCCGCGCTCGCCCTACGCCGCGGCGAAGCTCTATGCCTACTGGATTACCGTCAACTACCGCGATGCCTACGGCATGCATGCCTCGAACGGTATCCTGTTCAATCACGAGAGCCCGATACGCGGCGAGACGTTCGTCACCCGCAAGGTTACGCGCGCTGTGGCCGCCATCGAGCGGGGGCTGCAGCAGCAGCTCTATCTCGGCAACCTGGATGCCCGGCGCGACTGGGGGCATGCGCGCGATTTCGTGGAGGGCATGTGGCTGATGCTGCAGCAGCCCGAGCCGGACGACTATGTGCTGGCAACCGGCGAGCAGCACTCGGTGCGCGAGCTTGTGGAGCGGGCGTTCGCCTGCGTCGGGCGCCGCATCGAATGGAAGGGCGAGGGTGCGGATGAGGTCGGCCTTGACGCCCGTACAGGCAAGGACGTCGTGCGCATCGATCCGCGCTATTTCCGGCCGACCGAGGTGCACTCGCTGCTCGGCGATCCAAGCAAGGCACGGGCGCAACTGGGCTGGACGCACAAGACGTCGTTTGCGGAGCTTGTACGCGAGATGGTCGCGAGCGACCTCAAGCTGATCGACCGCGAGCGATGGCGCAACGACCGCTCGGCACGGTGAGGGCCTGTCATGCCGGGCTTTTTCCGGGCATCCAACCAACCGAGAGTTTCGGTGCTTGATTTCCGCTGGACCCGGCAACAAGTGCCGGGGTGACACCGCCACCAAGGATGCACCATGAGCGCAGACGCCCGAGGCACGCTTCCCTACCCGCTGCACGGCAAGCGCGTGTGGGTGGCCGGGCATCGCGGCATGGTGGGGTCGGCGCTGGTGCGCCGGCTGGCGGCGGAGGGCTGTGAGTTGGTGCTTGCCGACCGCCAGACGCTCGATCTGACGCGCCAGGAGGCCGTGGAACGCTGGATGGCCGAGGCGCGGCCGCATGCGGTCTTCGTGGCGGCAGCCAAGGTCGGCGGCGTCCTCGCCAACGACACCTGTCCGGCGGACTTCCTCTACGAGAACCTGGCGATCGAGACGAACATCATCCACACCGCGGCACGTCTTGGCGTGGAGAAGCTCTTGTTCCTCGGCTCCTCGTGCATCTATCCGCGGCTGGCGCCGCAGCCGATCCGCGAGGATGCCTTGCTCACCGGCCCGCTGGAGCCGACCAACGAGTGGTATGCGATCGCCAAGATCGCCGGCATCAAGCTGGCCCAGGCCTATCGCCGGCAGCAGGGATGCGACTTCATCTCGGCGATGCCCACCAACCTGTATGGCCCCGGCGACAACTTCGACCTGGCCACCAGCCACGTGCTGCCGGCGCTGATCCGCAAGGCGCATGAGGCTAAAACCCGGGGTGACAAGCAGCTCGTCGTGTGGGGCACGGGCACGCCACGCCGGGAGCTTCTGCATGTCGATGACTGTGCCGATGCCCTGGTGCTGGTGATGCAGCGCTACTCGGAGGCCGAGCACATCAACGTCGGCTCGGGGGAGGACCTGACGATCCTGGAGCTGGCACGGCTGGTGGCCGACGTCGTCGGCTTCACGGGCGAGATCGCGCTCGACCCCAGCAAGCCTGATGGCACGCCGCGCAAGCTGATGGACGGCGCCAGGCTAGCCGCCCTCGGCTGGCGCCCCCGCATCGGCCTCCGCGCGGGCATCGCCGATGTGTATCGGTCGTTCCTGGCGGGGACCTCAACGCGTTAGGTCGTGTGCTCAATACATGGGAGCGATGCTAACTCAGGTCCGTTGCTGGATGCGAACCGGAAACGTGTCCGTCCGTTAAGGACTTACCGCTTCTGACCAACCCTGCTCGGAGTGCGCTGCAACGAAGCCCTTATAGAGCGAGCCAAGCGAGACGTTCGAGATAGCTAACTAACGCCGTCCTGTCTTTGCGGCGGTTGCCTGTCTCGCTTTCGTGCACGTGTCGCCCGGCCGGCTCGCGGTCGCGGGCGTCCGCTCGCGGACCGGCACCGTCTTGACCTCACACCGTCGGGCCAGCCAGCCCAGCCTCGTGCGGCTCCTTCACAAGGCATGGGCCAGGTGAGCGCCGAACGCCCGTGCGCTCGCCACACCCGTGGTGAACTCTGCGAGGTCGCACCACTGCAGAGGGTGCCTGCGCTAGGCGCGACCCGGTGTTATCTACTGTTTCGGCGTAAAGCCCGATGCCTTGATCGCGGGCTCCCATAGCTCCGAGTCGCTTTTCTGGATCTTCCTCAGCTCCTCGGGCGACGTGCCGGTGGCATAGAGACCGAGACCCAGCAGCCGCTCCTTGACCTCGGGCCGTTGCAGCGTCTGGACGATAACTTTGTTGAGATGGGCGACAGTTTCGGAAGGCGTCTTTGCGGGGGCATACATCGCGTACCAAGACGTGCCTTGGATGGCGTATCCCTCCTCCTTGAACGTTGGAATATCGGGCAACAACGGAGAGCGCCGCTGGTCCGAAGTTGCGAGGATGCGGATGCGGCCGTCCTTGTGCATCGCGAGCAAATCCGAGGTCGTCGTGAACACCATCGAAATCTGGCCCCCGAGGAGGTCGGTCAGCGCGGCGGCCGAGCCGCGATAGCCGACGTGGCGGAGGTCGAGCTTGCTTGCGTGGGCGAACGCGACGGCGAAGAAGTGCGGCAGCGACCCGGCCGCCGGAGTGCCGTAGTTGCCTGCGTCAGGATTGGCCTTTACCCAGGCGACCAGCTCCTTGAGGGACTTCGCAGGCACCTGCGGGCCAACCGCCACCGCAAACTCGAAGGCTGCCACCTGCGAGACAGGCTCGAGGTCGGTGAATGGGTCGTAGCCCAGAGGCTTGTAGACGTGCGGATAGATCGCTACCGGAGCAATCGGCGTGAGCAGTATGGTGTTGCCGTCGGGCTCGGCACTTTTTACAGCCTGGACGCCGACGCGGCCCGCCGCACCTGTTCTGCTCTCCACAATGACAGGCCGGTCGAGGCCAGTGCGCATGTGCTCGGCGAGCACGCGCGCCAGCGCGTCGCCCGACCCGCCCGCAGCGAATGGGAAAACGATGTGCACCGGTTGTTGGGCATTCGCTTGGGCGGAAAGCAGGGCTGGTCCGGCCATGGCGGCACACCCCAGCAATGGCAAGAGCATTCTTCGAAGTATGTTTCTCATCAGGTTCTCCTCCCTTCGTCCGTCTCATTGCGCAAACGGCCATCGCCCTCGTTCCGAGGTGTCGAGGTACCGCTACGGTTGCTCAGGAGCCGCCACCCAAGCAATTGCTCCAGAGTTCCTCCGGAATATCGCTCTTGTCCCACGACACCGCTCAGGATGCCATGCACTGAGCCTTGCCGCGCCTGGCGCGGATCTGCGAAATCAGGCAGCTGGTCGCCACTGGCAGCCGGCGTTCCCAACCTCCGGCAGACGATCCACTGTCGCCCGTATCGGCGCAATCGGGATTTGAAGATGGTGCCGCTCTGCGGCACCATCTTCAGTCATGAAGCGTGCATTGGAAAACCGCTCATTGGACCGGGGCCTGGCGCTCCTGGAGGCCTTGTCGATTCATGGCGGCAGCGGTTTACAGGACCTGCACGCGATAACCCGGTTGCCGAAATCCACCATCCGCCGGCTTCTCGCTACACTCATGCGGCGAAGGGTCGTCCGGCGCAGTCTGGCAGACGGACTCTACCGCGTGAACATCGCCTTGCCCGCTTATGGCAGGTTGTCGCCAACCCACGGCGAGGGATGGCTTGTCGAACGGGCTCTCCCGCACATGATCGAGCTGACGAATGCGGTTGGCTGGGCCTGCGATCTGCACATCTTTGAGCGGACGCGAGGGCGCATCATTGAATCGACAAGACCTCTCAGCCCGTTCTTCCAGTACAGACGCCCACTCAACCTGCAGGTATCTATATTCGGGTCCGCCGGCGGCTTGGCGGTGCTTTCGACTTGGCCGGATGCCGTTGTTCTGGACCTTGTCGATGAGATCGGAGACCATCCTGTGTGGGGCCTCCACCGGACAGGGCTGAAGGGTCCGGACCTGATCTTGATGCTGAGGCGGGCCCGCAGGCGCGGTTATGCCGTCCGTCCGCCGCTGTATCGCGGCGAGACTGCGTTGGCTGGCACGCTTGATGTAATCGCCTGCCCGATCGCGCAACGCTGCGCGGCCGTCGGTGCGCTGGCCCTGCTCTGGCCGAAGGGATACCTGTCCACGCCCCGGTTTGCCGAGCTCCACCTGCGGCAACTGGAGCGCACCGTGTCCGGCATCTCGGCCGATCTTTGAGCACGATCTCGCCGCTGCTTGCACACAGAAGGCGACTCTACGGTCTTGTAGCGGGCTCGGACGTGGACTTTCGCTGGCTGGCCCGGCGCTGCCGCGCAGCGGCCGTACAAGACCAACCCTCGGCGGCTTCGCAGACGCTGCGGTAGGGTGCAATAAGCGAAGCGCATTGCACCGTCTCCGCCTTTGGCATTCGCCAACAGCCATCTCGGTGCAATTCGGCTATCGCCCTAATGCACCCTACGACCCCGCGGCTCGCCGTCTGCCACCTCGGCGAGGAGCTCGCGCCAGCGCGCCACCGCGATCGGCTTGTCGAGCTCGGCGTCGAACGCCTGGCGGGCGCGCTCGCCCATCCAGCAGCAGGCGTCGGGATTGTCGGCGAGATCGCGCAGCGTGCGGGCGAGGCCCTCGCCGTCGCCGGCGGCAACCGTCAGCCCGCACTTAAAGTGCGCGATGAGGCGGGCGATCTCGCCATCCTCGTCTCCGATGAAGACGGTCGGCCGGCCGGCGGCGGCGATGCCGTAGATCTTGCTGGGTACCACCAGGCCCTCCAGCTCCGGCCGCAGCGACACCAGATGCACGTCCGCTGCCGACAGGCTTTCCGCCAGCCGCTCCTTCGGCTGGTAGGGTGCGAAGCGCACCGAGGTGAGCCCGCGCCGGGCGGCCTCGGCCTTCAGCTCGTCGAGCAGAGCGCCGCTGCCGACGAACAGCCAGCGCACCGGCCGCCGGTCTGGCGCGGCGGTTCCCGTTTCCTCCTGCTCCAGCTGCGTCATCGCCGCAAGCATGGTGCCGATCTCGTGGGCGCGGCCGAGGTTGCCGGAGTAGCCGACGACGAAGGCGTCGCCGAGCCCCCATTCCCGCCGCAGCGCGTTGCCGGCCGGCGGGATCGGCGCGATGCTGGTGCCATCCGCCCAGTTGGGAAGGATGCGGATGCGTGCCGCGCTGACGCCGAGGCGGGCGACGTGCTCGGCCATGCGCTGGCCCAGCACCACGTTCATTGCGGCGATACAAAGCGAGTGTCCGCGCAGCCGGCGCAGCAGCCGCAGCGGCCCACGTGCCGCGCGCCCGCCGATGCCGAGGGCTTCGGCCGTCTCCGGAAAGATATCCTGCAGCCAGTTGACGAGCTGGATATGGCGCCCCCAGCACACCGGGGCGGCGATTACCGACAGCATCGGCGGGTCGGTCTTGGCGATGACCACGTCGCCGCGCCTGGCGAGGCTCCACAGACGGCAGAGTGCCGACGCATAGAAGGTCACGTAGTCGATGCTGCGGCCGATGAGGTTGCGTCGTCCGAAGCGGGAGGTCCAGACGCGGTGGATCGCGACCCCGCCGACGGTCTCCCGCGCAGGCAGCGTATCCATGGGAGCGTCGTAGCGCTGCCGGCTGGTGATGACGACGACGCTGGCTTCCGGCTCGCAGGCGAGAGCGAACGCCAGGTCCGACAGCATCTGGCTGGTCGCCGAGTGGTCGGGGTGAAAGAACCGATTGAGGAAGATCAGCCGCACGGGGGACTGTCGCTAAAGATGGCCGCGAGCCTTGTAGGCCAGGTAGCCCGCCCATTCCCGCACAGCCGCCGTCGGATGGCGGTGGCGGCGATGAGGCAGAGTTCCGCAATACGCAGGAAATAGAGCCATGCAAATACCGCGCCGACGAGGATGAGCGCCAGGGCCATCCCGAGCGGCAGGATGAAGAACGGCAAAACCTTCATGAGGAGGAGCGAGGCGGCGCTCTGAAACATTGCTGCCGGAAATCCGCATCGGTCGCTTTCTCAACGGCGATGCACCAGGAATGGGCCCATCACCAGCACGTCCATGCGCGTACGCAGGAAGCAATCCAGGGCTTGCTGCGGGCGACAGACGATGGGCTCGTTCTCGTTGAAGGACGTGTTGAGCAGCATCGGCACCCCAGTGCGGGCATGAAAGCTCTCGATCAGTCGCCAGTAGAGGGGATTGTGCTGCCGGTAGACCGTCTGCAGGCGCCCCGAACCGTCGACGTGGGTCACCGCAGGCACGAGGTGTCGTTTCTCCTCCCGCACCTGATAGACCTGCATCATGAAGGGCACGTCGCCGTCGTCCTCGAACCACAGGAGGGCGTGCTCTTTCAAGACTGACGGTGCGAATGGGCGGAAGCTCTCGCGCCGCTTGATCTTCAGGTTGAGCACGTCCTTCATGTCGGCACGGCGCGGATCGCACAGGATCGAGCGATTGCCAAGCGCGCGCGGGCCCCACTCCATGCGGCCCTGCACCCACCCCACCACCGCTCCGTCGGCAATGGCTGCGGAGGTGCGGTCGCAGAGCACACCGGCATCCTCGATCCGCCCCACGTGGCAGCCGGCCTGCTCCAGCTCGGCGCCGTGGGCGGAGAGCAGGGCGGCGATCTCCTCCTCGCGCGCAGCCGGCCCGAGATAGGCGTGCTCCATGATGGTGCGGTCGGTGAGAGGATCGCCGGCAAGCGCCGCCGGCTGCACCCGCCTCGCGATGCCCGGAGCAGCATCTGCGGCGCCCAGCTGGTGCCAGGCGTAGACGGCGGCACCCAGCGCACCGCCGGCATCGCCCGCCGCAGCCTGCACATAGAGGCGCTTGAACGGCGTCCGACGAGCGACCTTGCCGTTGGCCACCGAGTTCATGCCGCAGCCGCCGGCCAGCGTCAGGCTGTCGAGTCGATGCGTCTCATGGAGGCGCGCGAGCAGGTGGAAGAACGCCTCCTCGTACATCGCCTGCGTGGAATGGGCGATGTCACGGTGACGATCGGTCAGCGCTTCGTCCTTGCCGCGCGCCGGCCCGAGCAACTCCTCCAGCATCGGCGCGAACAACGTTCCCACATGCGGACCGCCGCCCGACCAGGCGTAGTCGATCCGCTCCCGGTGATGGCGGAAGAACCTCAGATCCAGCTCGAAGCCGCCGCCACGGCGCAAGCGCACGATGCGGCGCATCTGCGGCAGGGCCGTGGGCTTGCCGTAGGGAGCAAGCCCCATGACCTTGTACTCGTCACCGTAATGCGGGAAGCCCAGGTATTGCGTCATGGCCTGGTAGAAGACGCCGAGCGAATGTGGAAAATGGACCCGGCCCTCCACCGTCAGCGCGGTGTCGCGGCCGATGCCCCAGGCGGCGCTGGAGAAGTCGCCGAAACCGTCGATGGAGGCCACCGCCGCCTCGCGAAACGGCGACACGAGAAAGCAGGAGGCCAGATGCGCGAGGTGATGCTCGACGCGCTGGATGCGGCCCTTGAACGGGACTCCCGGAAACGCTTCGGCAAGCTCCGCCTCGATCGACTGCCGCTTCGCCTGGTTGCGCACGCGATCGAGGATCAGCGACAGGTCCGGCCTGGTGCGCATGGCGTAGCCGACCTTCCTGAGGAAGCCGGCGCCCGGATCGGAGTTGATCGCAACGATGCCCACATCGCTCAGCGACGCGCCCGCCTCGGCCAGGCAATAGCGGATTGCCTCCGACGGAAAGCCCGCCCAATGCTTGACGCGCCGAAACCGCTCCTCCTCCGCCGCCGCAACAATCTCGCCAGCCCGGACGAGACAGGCGGCGCTGTCACCGTGGTAGGCGTTGAGGCCGAGGATGATCATCTCGCAACCGGTGGCCGGGCAGCAAATCCGATCCGTGCGAGTGTCACGGTTCGACCGTCCACACCGTGTGTCCCTCGATCTCCGACATGCGGTAGCCGCAGTCCGCCAGGAACTTGATGATGTCGGCGGCGTCCTTGCCACAGGAAGCCAGCACGGTCGGGTGCAGCTCCATGCCCAGGACATCCACCCGCTGCTGTCGGAACACCTCAGGGGAGGCAAGGACTGCCTCGTACTCACTGCCCTCGATATCGATCTTCATGAAGTCTACCCGGTCGATCCCTTGCGCGGACAGCACCTCCTGCAGGCGTTGGACTTGGACGGGTTGAGTGGCAAGTGGCAGCCGCCCGCTGCGGCTCAACCCGCTCCCTCCGGTGTTCGTGTCGGCGGACAAGTAGAGCCGCTGCGTGCTTTCGCTCATCCCGATAGCGACATCGCGTACCGTCACGTTGCACAGTCCGTTACGCGCAATGTTGTCATGGAGAATCGGCAGAAGGCGCTGCTGAGGCTCGATCGCCAGCACGCGACCGGTTGGTCCTACCAAGCGCGCTCCTATTACGGTGAAATAACCTTCGTTCGCACCGAGATCCACGAACGTCGCTCCGGGGCGAAGCGCGCGCTCCATATTGCGCCGCATTCCCGGTTCCACCTCTCCATGATTGCACAATTCCACGCCCAACAGCGAGACCGGATCGAATGAGAAGATGCCGTGTGGGGTTGCCATGGTCATTCGCCGGACGCTCAATACGCTTTTCAATGCAACTGCAAGCGGTGCGGGACGTACACTCAGCAAGAGACGCTGAATGAGCTGCTGGTACGCGCTCAATGGGTTCCGGGAAAATCTGACCGAGCATGATATGACCTTTAGACTGGCAAGAACCGACTTTCCGGGAGGTCCTGCAGGGGTGGCGAGCAGATAGTCGCTCTCTCCCCCGGCTGGTCGTGCCAAGCGTGAGAGCGATCGAGATTGCTTGCCGTCTGACTTTCTTGGCGAAGGGGCGTCATGGGTTGCCTGCTCCAAGGCGCCGCTCTGCGAGCTCCAGCGCAATCAGCATCTCTGCCACCGTCCGTTGCAGCACGTAGAGCCACCCGGCCCAGCCGTCGAAGAGGCAGCGCTTGACGATCAGTGTGTAGAGGAACACCAGGATCGGCGCCGGCCAGCCCATGCGGCGGATGCGGTCGGAGCGCCGGAGGTGCGCGCGAGGGGTGGCGAGCAGGTAGTCGGCCTCCCGCCGGGCGTAGCTCCGCTGCGTTGCCAGCCAGCGCGACAACGGCTTGCGGTCGTCGTGATAGATTGGCGCCGCAAGCTCGCGGATCGGACCTGCAATCTCGACGCGGTGGCCGTGTCCGATATCGCGATAGGTCGCCCGGTCCCTGCGGTACAGCACCGACCTCGGAGGATAGAGCGCCGCCCGCAAGTTGCGGCCGTGGATCCGATACACGAAGGAGACGCGGAACGCGCACGTCGCTTCGTCCGGCGACAGCGCCAGGATCTCGCGGGCCAGCGCGTCGCTCACCACGTAGTCGGCATCGAGCGACAGCACCCAGGGGCTCGCAATCTGCGCCAGGCCGAAGTTGCATTGCGCGGCGAAGCTGTCGAAGCTCCGGGTCACGGCCTTGGTTTGCGGAAAGCGGTCGACGATGGCCAGCGTGCCGTCGGTGCTGCCGCTGTCGACGACAAGGATGTGCGGCACCCAGTGCAGCGCCGCCAGGGTGCGGCCGATGTTGGCCTCCTCGTTGCAAGTCAGGACCAGCGCGGTGATGTGCTGGGCGAGGCTCATGATTCCGCGGTCGCCATCTCGGCGCGGCGCGCCGGCTTGCGAATGTCCTCGTAGAGAGCAATCAGTCGCTTCGCCATGGCATGGCTGGTGAAGCGTTGCGCGGCGAGGTATCGCGCCCGCTGCGCCATGTCGTGGGCAACCGAGGGATCGCCCCCAAGAACGCCCTCCAGCGCCCCGGCAATCGCCGCCGGCTCGGGCGCTACCGCTACACCGGCGCCTGCATCTGCAACCTCATGCGCGATGGCAACGCCGCGCCCCAGCACGCAGGGCAGGCCGGCGGCCAGCGCCTCGACGGCGGCGATGCCGAAATTCTCCGAGAACGACGGCAGCACGAAAGCATCGGCCGCAGCCAGTGCGGCCTGCTTCTCAGCACCCTCGATATGGCCGAGCCACACGGTATGGTCTGCCACACCGGCCGCCGCCGCCCTCGCCTTCAGCCCGGCGACGTAGCGGCCATCACCGTCGCCAGCGATGAGAAGGGCCGCGGTGCTGCGCAGCGTCGGCGAGCCGGCCACCGCATCGATCAGCGCCTCCACGTTCTTCTTCGGATCGAGGCGCGACAGGAACAGGATGACGCGCCGGCCCGCGAGCGCGGCGTGCGAAAAGGGCGCGGCCGGGCCGCCTGCATCCGCATCGACGCCCAGCGGGATGACGACCGCGCGCAACGGCAGGCCGAGCGCCTCAGCCTCGGCCAGCTCGGCCCGGCTTGTAAAGTGCACCGCCGCCGCCGCGCGGAGGATGCGGCGCTCGATCAGCGCCATCGACAGCTGCTTCAACCGAGGGCGGCGGGCGTTCAGCCCGTAGCCGGAGAGGGTGCCGAGCGGGCGCACGACATAGGGCACGCCCTGGCGGGCGGCGGCCCAGGCCGCCGCGGTCGCAGCGAACGAGAACAGGGCATGGATATGTACCACATCGTGCTGCTTCACCGCCTGCAGCAGGTGCGGCACCAGGCCGGGCGCAACCTTGTAGGGGATGAGCCACGTGTGCGCGTGGATGCGGCGCGCGCCGTTCTCGGTCACCCCGGCGCGGGCAGGTCCGAGGCCATGGTCGGTCGTCAGCGTCGTCACCTCGACGCCGGCAGCGCTCAGCCCGCGCTCCATGATGCCGATCGCGCGGGTCGGCCCGCCGTCGCGCGGCGACAGCGATGGAATGACGTGCAGCACCCTGAGCGGCGGCATCAGCGGCGCCAGCCGGCCCCCAGCCACGGGGCAAAGCGCGGCACGATGAAGATCGCCGTCAGCCAGACGGCGAGCAGGGAGACGGCGACGCCGCCGAAGATCTTGGTGAAGCTGCTCTCCAGCGGCCCGACGCCGATCAGCACCGCGCTGGCCAGCGCCATGCCGAGGAGGCCGCGGGTCCGGCGCCAGCGGATCAGGGCGCGGTAGATCGTGCCGTAGAAGATCCCGATCGCCAGCAGCGCGGCGAACATGCCGATCTCGCCGAAGTCGATATAGGCCTCGGCGACGTAGCCGAGGCTGATCGATGTGCCCTCGCTGTGGCCGGCGAGGCCGCCCGTAAACAGATTGGTGCGGGCAGTATCGTCGATCACGTCCTTGTTCGGAAACAGGATGCGCGGCAGGAACGGGCGGGTGATGGCATCCCAGAGAATGGCGCCGAGCGTGTGCGGTATGCTGGCCGGCACGTAGGTGAGCACGGCGCCGAAGAATTCCACGTAGCTGATGCGCCGCAGAAGCTGGTCGGCCGCCCTGGTCAATGTCTCCGCATCGAGGCCGGTGATCAGGTCGAAGAGCTTGGTGATGCGCGAGACATAGTCGGCGCTGACCGCCTGTGCGGCCTGTCCACCCGAGATGAACGCGCGGTACTCGCCCTTTACGGCAGTCCACACGACGCCAAGTGCGCCAGCAAAGGTCGTCAGGGCTGCGGCGGCAAGCTGCGTGCTCAGGGCAATGCGGACCCCCGAGGCGAGCACGGCGAGGAAGGTGAAAAAGAACACCGTCTTGAAGTCGGAGAAATAGCCGCCGATCGACGCCCCGAGCTCGTACAGGAACACCAACGGGAAGGTGCGGCCGCGGTCGCGGACCCGCACGAAATAGGCGTAGGCCAGCAGAAAGAAGAACGCCCAGCGCAGCGATGCCAGCGCCAGCATAGGCTGGGAGAGGCCGGGAACGATCCATGCCGAGCTCAAGGCGATGAAGCTTGCGCCCCAGCCCCAGGCATAAAGCTGAAACCAGCGCTGCATGGCATGGGCGAGCGCCTGCTGGCGCATGGCCATGAGCTCGGCGACATGCCGCCTGCGCCCGGCGCCCAGCCGCATGCCCACGGCGAGCGTGAGCACACCCAGCAGCGACAGCGCGGCGGCATTACGGATTTCGCCCGGAATGGTCGAGTAGTTGGCCAGGTCGATGCCGAGCCAGTTGGCATGGAAGATCGCCACCGATCCCTGCATCCACGGATAGGCGAACGCGAACAGCAGAATCGGCGACTCGCCGGGGCGCCACAGCAGCACCGAGCCCACCACCAGCACGGCGATGGAGAGCAGCGCCAGCAGCACGTTGGGCCCTGTGCCGCCGACCAGAAACAGGGCAATGGCGACGGGCAGCAGCGCCGGCGGCAACAGCATTCCGCGCGCGGGCTCATGGCTCTGGCTGAAGGCCGGATGCGGCCTGCCCGGAAGGTTCATGCTCATGCCGATGCCACGATCCGTTCGAGCGCGCTGCCGATGCCCGCGACCGCTGCATCGAGGCTGTAGGCTGCGGAAACCGCAGCGATAGCGGGAGTCGAGGGTGGCCGGGCTGCCAGATCGCTCAGCGCGGCGGCGAGTGCAGCAGTGTTGCCAGCCGGAAAGGTCCGCCCCACGCTGCCGTCTTTGGCAAGGTCCGGCGCGCAGCCGCAGGCGTCGGAGACGACGACGGGGCGGCCGCACGCCAGCGCCTCGTTGGCGACGAGCCCCCAGGTCTCGTGTGCGGACGGCAGAACGAGGCAATCGGCGGCGGCGTAAGCAGCCGGCATCTCCGATTGATTGCGGAAGCCGAGCAGATGCAAACGGACGCCGCAGGCTGCGGCCGCATCCTCGATCTCCGGCTCAAGCTCGCCGCTGCCGGCAATCATGACCTCGGCGCGCGTCTCGCATTGGGCGGCGGCTGCGATCAGATCGCCTGGTCGCTTGAAGGGCACGAGGCGTCCGGCAAACAGGCAGACCATGGCGTCGTGGGCTATGCCATGTGCGCTGCGCAGCCGCTCGCGCTCGACCGCTGTTGCCCTGGCGGCGAACCAGGCGTTGTCGACTGAATGCGGCGAGAAGAACAGCCGGTCGCGCGGATACCGGTAGCGCTCGTAGTAGGCGCGCGACCGCCGGCCGACATAAAGCGCAGCATCGAACAGGCGCAGCAGCGGCGGATAGATGAGGGCCTTGGCCGCCTTCTTGACACGCGATCTGGGGGTCGCCAGATGGCTGTCGCCGCGCACCATGACGGGGATCCCCAGGCGCTTGGCCGCCAGCACGCCCTGGAGGTACGCCTTCAGGTGCCAGCCCATGACAAGCAACGCCTGGAACCGGCCTTCGCGCAGGCGCTCGCCGATCTCGGGTGTGTCGCAGCCTGAGAAGCGATCAGTGCCCGGCCGGCGCGAGACATTGGCGAGGAAGCTGTGGGCGTAGCCCGAGGTGAGGTCCACATCCCAGTCAAA
>DASURA010000288.1:0-18064 GCA_036280295.1 Hyphomicrobiaceae bacterium | reverse complement strand
GTCGGCAAGACCACGCTTTTGATGTCGATCATGGGCTGCACACAGCTGATGCGCGGCGCCGTCAAGTGGCGCGGGGCCGATATCACCGGCCTTCCCACGCACCGCCGCGCCAAGCTCGGCCTCGGCTGGGTGGCGCAGGAGCGCGAGATCTTCCCTTCACTGACGGTCGAGGAGAATCTCACCGTTGCCTCCCGCCCCGGGAAATGGAGCCTGCCGGCCGTATACCAGCTGTTCCCGCGCCTCAAGGAGCGCCGCTCCAACATGGGCAACCAGCTCTCCGGCGGCGAGCAGCAGATGCTGGCCATGGCCCGCGCGCTGATGACCAATCCGTCGCTGCTGCTGCTCGACGAGCCGATGGAGGGCCTGGCGCCGATCATCGTCGAGGAACTGGCGCGTGCCATCAAGACCATGATCGACGCCGAGGGCATGGCGGTGATCCTGATCGAGCAGCACGCCGAGCTGGTGCTCTCGCTCACCCACGATGCCGTCATCATGGAGCGCGGCGCCATCGTCCACCGCGCCCGCTCCGCGGATCTCGCCCGCGACGCCGCCACGCTCGACCGCTACATCGGCCTCAGCGTCGGCGAGGCTGCGTGAGCAGGTATCGGCCGCGACCCTGCGGGTCTGATGGAATCTTGCGACAGTGAGGCAGGCGCGGCGTGGATTCCCCTCCCCCTTGTGGGTAGGGGTTAGGGGTGGGAGGGGAACCCCGACCTCCGATGTTCTGCAATCCCCCTCATCCTGCTTCTCCCCCACAAGGGGGGGAGGGGACGCTAAGGCGCGCGTCGGTTTCGTCTATCGAGGGTCGCCGCAGCCGGTGATCGGCCTGACGCCAGGAAGTGCTTGCAAACACGGCAGCCATGGACAGCCTGATCACCCTGCCCTTTGTGCACAAGCATCCGGCGCCGCCGTTCGAGGGCCGGGACATCTGCTATCCCGAGTCCCTGGTGCGCCATTTCCTCAAGGCGTACACGCGCCGCGGCGACAAGGTTTTCGATCCGTTCGCCGGCCTAGGCACCACCTTGTTCACGGCCGAGGACATGGGCCGCAACCCCTACGGCATCGAGGCCGATCCCCGCCGCCACGCCTGGGTCGCGGGCCAGCTTGAAGCCTGGCAACAGCTCGTCCACGGCGACGCCGCCAGGCTCGCCGGCTTCGGCTTTCCGCGCATGGACTTCGCCATGACCTCGCCGCCGTTCATGCCGCGCCACCATCGCTGGAATCCGCTGTTTGCCGGCGACCCGAGCAAGGCGGGCTACGATCTGTATCTCAAGCAGCTCGCAAAGATCTTCGGCGAGGTTGCGAAGGTTCTGAAGCCCGGCGCCATGGTGGTGGTCCAGGCCGAAAATCTGCGCCACGGCCGCATCTACACCCCGCTGGTCCGCGACATGAGCCTCGCCATCGGCAGGACACTCGCCCCGCAAGGCGAGATCATCGTCCGCTGGAGCCCCGCCAAGCCGGAATACCCGCTCACGCACTGCCTGATATTCAAGAAGGCGTAGACCGGCACTACGACGTCGCCTCAAGCAATGTCGCGAGCGCCTTTGCGGCGAAGGCACGCATGTTGGCCTGACGGTCATCATTGCCCGTCTCAAGCGTAAGGACCCGTTCAACCGGGCCGGAGACAGCGATGCAGCTGTGCCCGGCGGCGTCGCCGTAGCGGTTGCCGGTCGGGCCGGCGGCGCCGGTCTCGGCGAGGCCCCACGTCGCGCCATGGCGCTCGGCGACGGTGCGGGCGATGAGCTGAGCGTAGGGCTCGCTGGCGGAGCGCAGCCCGGTCATCGCCGCATCGTCGATCCCCAGCAGGGCGCTGCGGGCCTGGCGCGTATAGACCACGGCACCGCCGAGGAAGCAGGCCGAGGCGCCCGGCACCGCCAGCAGCGCCGCCGCGACCAGCCCTCCGGCCGAGGATTCGGCAACCGCAATGGTCTCGCCGCGCGCCTTGAGGCGGCCAGAGATCTGCGCAGCGAGGGGCAGCAGTTGCTGCATTTCGTGCTCCCATGCCATCAGCCGCGGAGAAGCGGGCACACCCTCCAGGGTAGCCGCCGGGCGCAGCCCATGCTAGGGGCGGGACCGAACTGCTACCCGCGAGGCCCCACCATGATCCCGCGCTATACCCGTCCCGACATGGCCTGCATCTGGGCGCCGGAGACGCGCTTTCGCATCTGGTTCGAGATCGAGGCACATGCCGCTTCCGCCATGGCCGAGCTCGGGCTGATCCCCAAGGAAGCGGCGGCGACCATCTGGGAGAAGGGCTCCAAGGCGGAATTTGACGTTGCCCGCATCGATGCCATCGAGCGCGAGGTGAAGCACGACGTCATCGCCTTCCTCACCCACCTCGCCGAGCATGTCGGCCCTGAGGCGCGATTCGTGCACATGGGCCTCACCTCGTCCGACATCCTCGACACCACCTTCAACGTGCAGCTCACGCGCGCCGCCGATCTCCTCGCGGCCGATCTCGACACCCTGCTCGCCGCCCTGAAGCGCCGCGCGCTGGAGCACAAGCTGACCCCCACCATCGGCCGCAGCCACGGCATCCACGCCGAGCCCACCACCTTCGGCCTCAAGCTCGCGTATGCCCATGCCGAGTTCCAGCGCGCCAAGGCCCGGCTGGCGCAGGCGCGCGAGGAGGTGGCGACCTGCGCCATCTCCGGCGCCGTCGGCACTTTCGCCAACGTCGATCCGCGGGTGGAGGCGTATGTGGCGGAGAAGATGGGGCTCAGGCCCGAGCCGGTCTCCACCCAGGTGATCCCGCGCGATCGCCACGCCATGTACTTCGCCACGCTCGCCGTGATCGCCTCGTCGCTGGAGCGGCTGGCGGTGGAGGTGCGTCATCTGCAGCGCACGGAGGTTCTTGAGGCAGAGGAGTTCTTCTCGCAAGGGCAGAAGGGCTCCTCGGCCATGCCGCACAAGCGCAATCCGGTCCTCACCGAGAACATCACCGGGCTGGCCCGCATGGTGCGCGCCTACGCCCTGCCGGCCCTGGAGAACGTGGCGCTCTGGCACGAGCGCGACATCTCGCATTCCTCCGCGGAGCGCATGATCGGCCCAGACGCTACCGTCACGCTCGATTTCGCGCTTCATCGCATGGCCGGCGTGATCGACAAGCTGGTGGTGTACCCGGAGAACATGAGGAAGAACCTCGACCGCCTCGGCGGCCTGGTGCACTCGCAGCGGGTGCTGCTGGCGCTGGTCGACAAGGGCGTCTCGCGCGAGGACGCCTACGCCCAAGTGCAGCGCAATGCCATGCCGGTGTGGCGCGAGGGCGGCGATTTCCTTCACCTGCTCAAGGCCGACCCGGACATCGCCAAGGTCCTCACCGCCACCGAGCTGGAGGCCCTGTTCGACCTCGGGTATCACACCAAGCACGTGGATGACGTGTTCAAGCGGGTGCTGGGTGAGTCGTAGGGTGCAATAAGCGGAGCGCGTTGCACGATCCACCCTCGGGCGGACGCGGCGCGCGTGTCGGCGCAATGCGGCTATCGCCTTATTGCGCCCTACGTTTGAAGTCCGCGGGCGCCGCAATGGCGACAAGCCCACATTGCAGGCTCCGGCACTGTCTTCGACGTCCGGAGGTTCCGCCATGTCACGCCTTGTTCGCGCGTTTGCCCTGATAAGTGTGGCGACGGGCGTTCTGTTGCTGGGACGATCGGGCGTCGCCTGGGGCGAGCCCAAGCTCTCGGAGCTGGAACGGACGTTCTGGAAGCTCGACCACATCGATCGAGTCCCGACAGAGCAGGACAGTGTCGTTGTGCAAATCTCCAAGGGTGAGATCGCCTTTAGTGCGCCTTGTGGAGCCAGACGATATCCGTTCAGCTACGATCATCGGGCTTGGTGCGTTTCCACCCGGCCTGGAGCACGACGAGAGACACTCCATGTTCCGCGGGGCCCGCGTTGGGCAAGATCGAACCCTCCCTTGCGAAGGTGAAGCGGCACACCCTCAATGGCAATACTCTGACCCTGCTCGACGAGAACGCCCGCGCGATCATGGCGCTGTCGCGCATTACGGCAACCGGGCTCGAGAATCGAGAATTGGCAATTGCGGAGTATTGGGATGGCAACGCGCTCGTCCCCGTCGAGGGGACGGCATACATCGTCTTTATGCACGGCCGCATTCGCGGTACGCCCGGATGTGGCGGACTTTGGGGGGCGTACAGCCTCTTCGAGCAACGCGTCAGGCTGAACGGCACCGCTATACTCGCGGGATGGTGTCCGCAACCTGCGATGGTGCAAATGAAGCGCGTCACTGCAGCGTTGGGCGGTGATCGGTTGGTCGAGCATGAACCCCACCGCACAGTGCTGCGCGACTTGCAGGGAGCCGTGCGGATCGTGTTGAGACCCTACTGACGTCTGCGGGTAAGCCGCAGAGACCGTAGAGGGCGGAGTAGTGCGAAGCCGTAGTCCGCCATTTCAACGCCATCCGCCATTTGCGCGCCGCAAGAACGGCGGATTACGCTCTGCTCATTCGCCCTACGAGGCGATCGGAACCTTGGGGGCAATCGCACATGACACTTAAATGCCGGGCTTGGCTGACCGTTGCGGCATGGTTGTTCGCCGCCTTTGCGCACGTCGCCGGCACTCCAACACCCGCCGCCGCGCAGCCGACACTCGCCGCCCTCACCCAACAGCACGCCGAGGCGCGCGCGGCCTACGCCAAGGCGTTGCGTGCCTTCAAAGCCGTGCTGGCCGAGCGCAGGGGCCAGATCGACCGCGGCGGGACGCTCCCCAACCGGCCGGGGCAGGCGTTATACCTAGCGCGGCGCGAGATCATGAGCACGTACAAGGACCTCACCGACCTGGAGCCGCAGCGCATCGGCCGCAGCAACCGGCACGGCATTCCCCCGGCCTATTTCGATGCCGCCAATGAGCCGCTGATGGACGAGTATGCCGCTCTCTTCGCCATCATGCAGGCGCCACCGGCCGGCGCGCAGCCCTCCCGCACCCCGTACAAGGACGTGGCCGATCTCGCCCGCGCCATTGCCCGCGCCAGGGGCCTCGATGCGGCCGCCGTCGACGCCGCCGGCCGCATCGCGCTCGGCATCTTCTTCGCCGAGACCGACGGGAACCAGAACATCGGCAACGCCCGCTCGCAAGCCTACAAGGGCAGCCTGCAGACGGGCGTCGCCGAGGACGCCAAGGGTCGCGCGGCCTGGGCCGCGCTCAAGCCCAAGATCGTCGCGCTCGATCCCAAGCTCGCCGCTCGTGATGCCAAGGAGACGGCGCGTATCGGCGACGGAGACCAGCGCTTCAACCACTGGACGGCCGTGCGCAACGGCCTGATGAACGCCCATGCCGGGCTATTTGCGCAGATCCCTGCGATCATGCGCCTGCTGCCCGACGAGATCGACCAGATGAAGCTGTTCCAGCTCATCCAGATCATCCCCTCGCCCACACGCGCCGCGCTCCGCTCCGGCAGCTTTGCGACCTATCGCATCTCGGAGCCCCGGATCATGGGCTACCTGCGCAACAACTCGATCTTCGCCTATGGCAAGGCCGACCGGGCGCGGCAATCCGCGACGATGCGCGAAATTCTCGATGCCATGTGGCTCTTCACCGACAAGTTCGAGCGCGCCCGCGCGGCCTATGCCGAGGTGCGCGGTTCTTAGGGCGGATTAATGAAGCGTAATCCGCCGACCGGTCGCTGCAACGGCGGATTACGCGCTTCGCGCTATTCCGCTCCTACACCAATGGATTGCAGGCCCCCCCCGAATCATGAAATTCCCACCGTGGAGCCTTGGGCAAAAAGGAATGCCCCATGAACATCATGACCCACGGTGGTGTAACCGGCGCGTCGGACATCACGGAGATCGCTGAGAATACCTCGGCGACCTGCCTGTCCACGCGCATCCGGCAGCTCAATCGCATCATCACGCGTGTCTACGACGACGCCATGCGGCCGCTCGGCATCACCGCCAGCCAGTTCACGCTGCTGACACAGCTGGCCCAGCAGGATGGCATCACGGCGGTCGAGATCGGCCATACGCTCGACATCGAGAAGTCGACGCTGTCGCGCAACTTGAAGCGGCTGCTCAAGGACGGCCACATCACCATGGACCCGCCGGCCGGCCGCCGCGGTCGTGGCCTGCACCTTACCCCCAAAGGCGCCCAGGCGATCCAACAAGGCTACCCGGTATGGCGCGAGGCCCAGACCCGCACCATCGCCGTCATGGGTCCCGAGAGCCGCAGCACCCTTGACGCGTTCCTCAATCAGGCGGAGAAGCTGGCAGCAGCCTAGCAGGGATGTGCTGGCGCCGTTTCGTCCACCTATCGCACGTATGGCGTAGGTTCTGCGCCGATGGGCTTTGATGCGAATTGGACGTGGCGAAGCTCGGCGGCGATCTGAGCACTGACACGCGCGGCCCCGAACGGACTGAGGTGGTTGTTGTCTTCATACAAGGGCCGCACGCCATCCGTAACAATACACGAGCTCGCATCGCAGAACGTGGTGTGGGGGTACACGACAAGCACCCCCGGACGTGGCTGAAGCTTGGATAAGGCGCTCAGAACTTGACGCTGACGCTTGTCGAAGTCGGTGCGCCGGACCTCTGGAAGCTTGCCCCAGCCCTGCAGTGCCCGTCCAACGGTTGGCGGTACCTCAAACGCGATCTCCGGCACCGGACCGACGACCAGGACGAACGCCCCGGAGGCGCGCACCTGCTCCACGGTACGGATCAACGCATCGGCCAGCGTGATCGGCGCCTCGTCGTTGCGCAAATCGACGAGACGGCCGGGTCTCACGCCGCTGCTGGGCGAGCGCACATCGGAGGCTATGGTGGCCCAGCGACCGACCATCACGACGATTTTCGGCCGCTCGCGGGCAATTGCCTCTATGACGGCTTCGGCGACTTCTGGGCAGCGTGCGGACGATTTGTGCGCGACCACTTTGACACCGGCGACAGGCCAGCAATGCGGAACGCCGATCAAAACGCCGCTGCTCGGTTTCACACCACCCAGCACGCGCGCCAATTCTGGCGCCAGCTCTGGCGCGAGGGCACGGGCATGCGAGTCACCCCAGATGACATAGTCTACCCCGGGCGCCTCAGCCTGCCATCGGCACGCGCGCAATGACGAACCGAGGAACTGCCTGTCCTCCTGACAGCGCGGACGCTGGAGCATGGCCGTGCGCAGCGCCAGGAGCGATTCGCGGGCTGGTCCCTGGAGGCGCCACTCCGCGCCACCGTTGACGAGCAAGCCGGCGGCAATCGAGGCGACTACGGCCCCCGCCGTGCCGATTCCGATCAGCGCACGGCGATTGCCGATCCTGGTGCTGCCGCTACGCATCGGCGCTTCAACGAAGGCCGAGAGCACCATGGCGAGAGCCATCGTCAAAAGCACCACGATGACCTGCTCGTAGGGCGCGAGCGGACGTGCCGTACCGAGGCGCCAGAGCACGATCAGCGACCAGTGCACGAGATAAATGGAATAGGAGAGGCGGCCGATCGCAACCAACGGCGTGCTCGCCAGCATAGCGGCCACCCGGCTGCCCTCCGCGCTTCCGGCGGCGATGATGGCGGCAGTGCCCACGACAGGGATCACGGCCCACTGCTGCCCCCCGCTCGCCTCACTGGAAAGAATGACCACGGAGAGCCCCACGGCCGTAAGGCCCAGAAGGGCTAGCCCGTCGACGGCAGCCCGAGGGCTTGCGCACATAGGGCCCCAGCGGCGTTCCGCTACGGCGACCAGTCCGCCGACCCCGATCTCCCAGAAGCGCGCCATCGGCATGTAGAACGCATGTGTCTCATTCACGGCGTAGGGCGCTGCGAGGCCGTAGGCGAGCGAGACGAGCGTCAGCGCCAGCAGCACCTTGCCAGGCGCGGTGCCGCGATAGCGTATCAGCAGGGCCAGCGCGAGCGGCACCAGGATGTAGAACTGCTCCTCGACGCCAAGCGACCACATGTGCAACAGCGGCCGCGTGTGCGCGGCGCTCGCGAAGTAGCCGGTACGATCATTGAAGAAGAGGTTGGCACAGAACCCCAGCGTCGAGAGCGCGCTGCCCGAAAGTTCCTGCAGCTCGGCTGGTGACAAAATGAGAAGCCCCGCCGCCATTGTCAGCAGCAGCACCACCATCAGCGCCGGCAGCAGGCGTCGCATTCGCCGTATGAAGAAGTCGGCAAGCGAAAAGCGACCGTGCTCCAGGTCGGGCAGAATACTGCGCAGGATGACATAGCCGGAGATGACGAAGAAGATGTCGACGCCGACGAATCCGCCCTCGAAGCCCGCCAGGTTCAGGTGGAACGCCAGGATCGCCAGGACCGCGACTGCGCGCAGGCCATCAACATCGTGGCGATGCCGGACGACTCTCGCATCGTCAATGGCTGCAGCTTGGCAAGCGTGCATGAACCCTCACCTGGGGGACTGAAGAGCCATCCGGTTGCATAGATGATCTCTAGGGACCGAGCAGCCACCTGGCGTTTCGGGCGGATGTGGCCACCGTACATCAATCATGTCGCGGCGGGCGCGAGAGGCGTCCGACAAGATGCGCAAGCCGCCTGCTGTTCGGCGTAGGCACAGCACCCAGACGATCGTCGCATGCAGGCGCCGGAACCAACGCCGAAATCGGCCGTTATTGGGGCACGGGGGGCCGGAGGCCTCATATGACTCAACTGTACGACAGCGCCAAACTGCAAAAAACGAGCGTTCTGACACAAAGCGCGATCTCGGCCGACAGCGATCTGCGGCAGGCGGAAGCCCGGGTCAGGGAGCAGGAGGCTCACGTGCTTCGGCTGATCGTCCGAGGCGCGCCGACGCAAGTGGCGGAGGACTTGTTGCGGCGGCTCACTGCCACCGCCGAGGCGATGAAGGAGCGCCGACGCCTGGCCGGCCGCTAGCTGCACCGGTTTGACAACGCTTTGACGCAGGTGGGTGGTGACCCTCCTGGTCAACGCCCGCAGGCCTGCGGCGACAATCCGTGAATGCCTGCGTTTTTGTAGGGCAATTGGGCGAGGCCCATGATCCCGCCGTCTCGCCGCCGGCGCGGCCGACTCGCTTCGCCAATCCGTCAATGCCGCTCCCCGCATTTACCCTGCCGGCCGGAAATCCCCGCGCCGGTCGCCGGCCCTGGTTAAGGCTTTGATGGCGCGCCGTAAACACGGACTGCCGGACGCTCTCAATCAAGCCGGCAGCCGATGGGCGCCTCGCCACGGGGACGACTAGCCATGATCGACCGCTTCCTGACGCGCATCGCGGGTGCTCGCACCTTTGCCGGCAAGCTGTGGGTGCTGACGCGGCCCTACTGGTTCGCCCAGGAGCGCGAGCGGATCGGGATCCTCGGCTGGACTATCGGCGTCAAGGAATGCTGGATCGCCCGCAGCCTGCTCGTTACCACGATCGTCTTGAGCGTCGCGATTGTCTACATCTCCAAGCTCATCAACTCCTGGAACGCCCGCTTCTTCAACGCCCTGCAGGAGCGCAACGCCGACGTGTTCTGGTCGGAGCTCGGCTATTGGGTCATCCTGGTGGCGTTGTTCATCGTAACCGTCGTCTACCGCGTCTGGCTGATGCAGCTGCTCACCATCCGCTGGCGGCGCTGGCTGAGCAAGGTCTATTGCGCCGACTGGCTCACCGACCGAACCTACTACCACATGGAGCTGACCCGCCGCGGCGTCGGCAATCCCGAGCAGCGCATCGAGCAGGACGTGAACTCCTTCACAACGCAGACGCTCAGCATCGCGCTGGGGCTGCTGCTGCAGGTCATGACGCTCGTGACGTTTGCCACCGTGCTGTGGGGCCTGTCGGGCGGCTTTGTGCTGCCGATTTTCGGCGGCATCACCATACCCGGCTACATGATGTGGGCGGCGCTGGCCTACGCGCTGGTCGGCTCGTGGGCGACCTACTACATCGGCCGGCCGCTGGTGCGCATCAACTTCGCACTCGAGCGCTACAACGCCGACTTCCGCTACCGCATGGTTCGCATTCGCGAGAACGCCGAGTCGATCGCCCTCTACCACGGCGAGCCGGTCGAGGGCCGCCGCCTCACCGGCGCCTTCACGCGCATCTTCGCGACCTGGTGGGCGTACATGAAATACAACAAGCGCCTCACCTGGCTCACCTCGTTCTACGGCCAGGCGGCCGTGATCTTCCCATATATCGTTGCCGCGCCGCAGTACTTCCTTGGCCGCATCGGCCTCGGCACGCTCACCCAGACCGCCGATGCCTTCGGCCAGGTGCAGGGCTCGCTCTCCTGGTTCGTCGACAGCTACACCCAGCTCGCCGCCTGGAAGGCTGTCATCGACCGCCTCACCTCGTTCAGCGAGGCGATGCTCGTCGCCAAATGCGCCGACCAGCGCAGCGGCATCGACTTGCGTCCACAGGCCAAGCCGGAGCTGGCGCTCGACGGCGTCAGCCTCACCCTGCCGGACGGCACGCCGCTCCTCCACAACATCGACCTGGCGATCCGCCGCGGCGAGGCGGTGGTGCTGCGCGGGCCTTCGGGCAGCGGCAAGACCACCCTGTTCAGGGCGCTGGCCGGCCTCTGGCCGTTCGGGCACGGCCACATCGCCACGCCGCTCGCAGGGTCGCGCGTGCTGTTCCTGCCGCAGAAGCCGTATCTGCCGATCGGCACCCTCAAGGACGCGCTGTGCTACCCCGATCCATCGGAGCCGGTGGCTGACACCGAGTGCCGGGCGGTGCTGGAGGCGTGCGGCCTGTGGCACCTGTCGCGCCGGCTCAACGAGACCGCCAACTGGTCGCTGGTGCTGTCGGGCGGCGAGCAGCAGCGCCTGGGCTTCGCCCGTGCCCTCGTCTATCACCCCGACTGGCTGTTCCTCGACGAGGCGACGGCGGCGCTCGACGAGCCGGCGGAGAGGCACATGTACGAGCTCTTGCGCCAGCGCCTGCCCGCCACCACTGTCGTCAGCATCGCCCACCGCCCTGCCGTCGTCGCCTTCCACGACCGCCAGATCACTGTCGACCCGGAGCGGCAGCGGGTGGTGAGCGAGGAGGTACCGGTGTCGTAGCCGCATAGGGCGCAATGCGCATTGCGCCGCGGCCGCCATCCACCCGTCCTGATTAGCGATGGGGTAAGGTTCTTCGGCGCAATGCGGCTGTCCCTTTATTGCGCCCTACGCTTTCAACCGCTCGATCATCGCCATCGCGGCGGCGGGGGCCCGCACCTTGCCGGCGTGGATGAAATAGACGAATACGTCGCGCGGCTCGGCCTTGGCCTTCTTCTTCGGCTCCACCAGCTCCAGGTCCTTCGGCGCGCCGCCCTTGGCCCAGGCGTGCGCCCGCTCGGCCCAGGCATCGAGCGCCTTCGGCGGATAGCAGGTGGGGATCTCGTCCTCCCCCTTCTGCAGCCGCGCGTAGACGAAATCGCCGACCGGATCGGGAATCGCCGGATACGTGGGGTGCTCGGCATAGACCGGCGGAATCGAGAATTTCCGCAGCAGGGCGATGAAGGCCGGCGTCAAGAACGAGGGATGCCGCGGCTCCACCACGTGGCGCAGCCTGACGCCGTCAAGCGAGGGTGGCAGCAGCTCCAGGAAACCGCCGAAGTCGGCCTCGTCGTACTTCTTGGTGGCCGCGAATTGCCATAGGATCGGCCCGAGCTTTGGGCCGAGCTCCGTGATGCCCGACTCGAGGAACCGCTTGATGGAGTCACCCGCCTCCCTCAGCACACTGCGATTAACCGCGTAGCGCGGACCCTTGACCGAGAACACGAACCCGTCGGGCGTCTCGGCCTGCCACTTGGCAAAGCTCGCCGGTGTCTGTGTGCGGTAGAAGGTGCCGTTGATTTCGATCGAGGTGAGGTGCTGGCTCGCGTACTGCAGCTCGCGCGCGTGCGGCAGCCCCTTGGGGTAGAACACCCCGCGCCACGGCTCGAACGTCCACCCGCCGATCCCGACCCGGATCTGTCCCTGCTTGGCCATCGGTCCCTTGTAAACAGAGTTGGGCGGGGATGCCAACAGACACCTCCTGCCACGCGAGCAGGTCAGTGGGCACCCTGCTTCACTTCCCGAGCTCCTGATCCACCTTGATCAGCATATGGCTCCACTTCGCCGTCTGGGTCTCCACCAGCAGCTTGAGGTCACCTTGCAGGCTGGCGAGAAGGCCGCAATCGGGTGCCGCCGCGGCTGCCTCGCCTTGCGCGCCACCGCCGGTGATGCGGGCCACCAGCTCCTCGGACTTCTTGTCGAATCCGGTGATCGTCTCGTCACGCACCAACGGCTCCGCCTGCTTCAGGAACTCGTCATTCGACCAGCCACGCTTGTCCTTGAGCTGACGCAGCTTGCCCTGGAACACGGGGGTGTTCTGCTGGGCCAGGTCTCGCAGTGCCGCCCCCGCCGCATTGACGACGGCCTCGAAATCGGCCTTGGCGCACGGTGCGCCGGGGGTGGCCTTGCCGACGTCCGCTGGAGCCGCACTCGCCGCAGCCTCGGTGGCAGCCTCGGGTACTGCCGTTTGCGACAGGACGCTGCCGGCGCCTTCCCACGCCGCAAGCAGCACGACGATCACCGCGCAAAGGTGCGCGCGCATACGGAAAGCCTCCCCCTCGTCAGCCCGCCTTGCATCTACGCCCTGACGGGCGCGTCCGCAATCATCAAGCGGCGCACCCTGTGGGAGAGACTCGGCCGCATCAGAATGAACGCCCAAACTTGTTCGATTTTGGGAATCCGTGCGGCGCCTTGGCGCCGTTCTCGGCCTTCATTCTACTCTCCCGTCCGTCGCCTCACAGCTGCACGCACAGATACAGCTGCGCGCCACCCGGGGAGCACGACGACGTCGTCGCGGCGCAGGCGGGACACAGCGCACAGGCAAGCAAGGGCGCGCGCTCTGCGCCAGTCCGACTTACCCTGCAGCGCGCTTTCCTTATGCCGTGCGCTGGGACGGGGAGAGTGCGGGGCATCCTGCCGATTCCGCCTGCGAAGGCGACCTGGGTGCCCGTCTTCGCGGGCATGACGCCCCCTTGGCGGCTGAGATCACACCTGCGTTCGTCAGGGCGCGTGCGCCGCCGCCCGCTGTTTCACGCACAGATCCAGCGCCGCCACCCCGCGGCCCGGTCTACCCTGCGGGCGGGCAGACGTGGCGGCTGCGAGCCCAGCAGTCCGCTCCGGACGAACGGCAGGGAGGAGAGCGGCGTCAGACTACCCCGCGCGCGCGTAGATCGTCTTGAACCGCCGCGTCATCAGCTCGCGCTTGATATTCTCGACGTCGCGCTGGACTGCCTCGGCGCCGCAGTCGATCATCTCCTCGGCCCGGTGGAAATCGAACAGGCCGATCGGCGGCAGGCGCGGCGAGAGCATCACGTCGGGCGGATCGCCGGCGAGCCGCGAACGCGCGATCCGGTCCTGCACGATGTTGAACGCCTGGATCATCACCGTTGAGATGCCGGGGCTGCCGGTGTCGTTGCGACCGAACAGCTGGCGCTGGATCAGCTTGCGGACGGCGCGGCCGTTGCGGGCCAGCAGGCTCTGGTCCTCCGGCGCCGGCAGGGCGGCAACGGGAAGCGCCTCCAGGTCGGCCACGACTGTCCCGTGCCCGGCCTCCGAATTGACGTTGACGGCGATCACATAGTCCGCCCCCAGTGCCCGGCAAACCGAGACGGGTATCGGGTTCACCAGTGCGCCGTCGAACAGCCAGCGCCCCTCGATGGCGACCGGCTTGAAGATGCCGGGCATGGCATAGGAGGCGCGGATGGCGTCGCCCAGGTGCCCACGCGTCAGCCAGATCTCATGGCCGGAGCCGATTTCCGTGGCCACGGCGACGAAGCGCGTGGCAAGCGATTCGATCGTCATATGACTGAGCCGGGCCTCCAGCACCTCGCGCAGGCGCTGGCCGTGGATCAGGCCGGAGCCGGAAAGGTTGAAGTCGAGGAAGCCCAGCACTTTGCGCCGCGTCAGGCCGCGCGCGAACTGCTCCAGCGCCTCCAGCTCGCCGGCGACGTAACAGCCGCCGGCCAGGGCGCCGACCGAGGTACCGGCGATGACATCGGGATGAATGCCGGCCTCGGCCAACGCCCGCAATACGCCGATATGCGCCCAGCCCCTGGCAGAGCCGGCACCGAGGGCGAGACCGATCCTGTATTTGCCCATCGCCAAACCCCGTGATTATCGGTCATAGCGGCGTCAGCGCCGGGATGCCGGCCTCCGGTGCGTCAACGACGGCAGCCGAACCGACATCAAGCCAGCGCGTTCGCGAGCAAGCCCGCCCTCACCAAAGCTAGACCGCAGGACTTAATCCACCGCTACCCATGGATGCAAGACACGGCACCGTTACAGATTGGGGGGAGGAGCCGGCAGAGCGCAATCGGGGTGTCCACCGATTTACGGGGTCGGCCGCCTCGGCGTGATTCCGGGTCAGACCCTCGGCTAGATTTCAGTGCTTAGGCTCAACGTCCGAGCGAGGGTGGTCTGCTCCTGCCTCACCTGCCTCATCCGCGCTTCAGCACCAGGTCGGCAGTCGGCGCCGCACCCAGCGGCAGCGCGCGGTAGAAGCACGAGCGCTCGCCGGTGTGACAGGCGACGCCGGCGCCCGCCACCGTCACCTTCAGCCACACCACATCCTGGTCGCAGTCGATGCGCGCCTCGGCGACGTTGAGCACGTTGCCGCTCTCCTCGCCCTTCTTCCACAGCTTGCGGCGCGAGCGGCTCCAGAAGTGGGCAATCCGCGTCTCAAGCGTGCGGGCCAGCGCCTCCGCGTTCATGAAAGCGAACATGAGCACCTCGCCGGAGCCAGCATCGGTAATGATGGCCGGGATCAAGCCGTCAGCGTCGAAGTGCGGCTGGAACGCGCTGCCCTGCTCGATCTCGGCGGGCGTGCCACGCCTGGCGAATGAGGATGTCACGGGGCGGAGCCCTCACACTGCAGGATGCAATAAGCGCAGCGCATGCACCAAGGTGCGCTGTCGTTGTGCCGAGGCGGACCTGGATAGGCGGCCCGTGCAATGCGGCCGAAGCCCTTGCACCCTACATCACCATTCCCCCCTGAGTCACCGCCCGTGCACCATCTGCAGGAAGCGGTCGCGGTAACTCACATCGGTCTCCAGCGCGCCGGTGAAGCGGGTGGTGATGGTCTTGACGCCCGGCTGGCGCACGCCGCGCATCGACATGCACTGGTGCTCGGCCTCGATCAGCACCGCCACGCCGCGTGGCTGCAAGGCGTCCTCGATCGCATGCGCGATCTGCGCCGTCAGCGTCTCCTGCGTCTGCAGGCGCTTGGCGAAAATCTCGACCACGCGCGCGATCTTGGAGATGCCGAGGATGCGGCCGGCCGGCAGATAGGCGACGTGGGCGACGCCGAGGAACGGCGCCAGATGGTGCTCGCAGTGGCTTTCGACGCGGATATCGCGCAGCATCACCATGTCGTCGTAGCCGCCGGTCTCCTCGAAGGTGCGCGACAGCACCTCGACAGGATCCAGGCGGTAGCCGGAAAAGTATTCGTCGAAAGCATCGACAACGCGCGAAGGCGTATCGAGCAGGCCCTCGCGGCCAGGATCATCCCCTGCCCATGCGATCAGCGTGCGAACTGCAGCCTCGGCCTCGGTACGCGAGGGGCGCGGCACTGCCGGAGTGTGCGCGGCTCGCCCCCGGCCCTTTACGATATCGTCCATGCTGTCCTGAACCGCCTCTGGCTAGTGCGATGATCGAGAAGTCCGCTTCATCGGTTTGGCTAGGTAGCGAAGTTCTCGATCTGAATCGCACTAGCGATCATAATGTGGCTAGTGTCCTTCAGATCGCGAAATTCGTTCCGACCTTGCGGCACACTGAGACGAATTTCGATCAGGACACTAGATCGGCACTCAACCCAAGCGCTACCGGACCGGCGGCACCACTGACGCTGGCCCCGGTTGAATTCCAACCCTGCGCGCGCGATATCATAGGCGAACGGCAACGCAAGCTCTACCCAGGCGGGGTCGCCCAGCGACACGTGCCATATAGTACGGCGCCGGGGTGCGGACAAGCAAAGCGCTGTAGCTGGCGCGACAGCCCGGCAGGGTTGCGCGACCATGCCAGCAGCGCCCGGAAGAACGGCATGGCTCAGCTGAACGACATCTATAACCAGCGCATCCTGGAGCTTTCCGCCAACATCCCGCGGACCGAGCGCCTCGCCGATCCGGACGCCTCGGCGACCGCGCATTCCAAGCTTTGCGGCTCCACCATCAGCGTCGACATCAAGCTGGACGGCAGCCGCGTGAGCGACTTCGGGCAGACAGTGAAGGCGTGCCTGCTGGGGCAGGCCTCTGCGGCGATCATGGCGCAGAACATCATCGGCGCCGATGCAGATGAGCTGCGCGCTATCGGGGCTGCCATGCGCAAAATGCTCAAGTCGAATGGCCCGCCGCCGGATGGGCGCTGGGCCGACCTGGCGGTGCTGGAGCCGGTGCGCGACTTCAAGGCCCGGCATGCCTCCACGCTGCTGGTGTTCGACGCGGTAGAGCAGGCGCTTGCCAAGGCGCAAGGCAAGCGCGCTGCCGGTCCGGACGCCGCAGCCGACGGCGGGGCACCCACGGCGGGAGCCGTCGCGTGATTCGCAGCCGAGGCATACGAGAGGCGATGGCGACAGCGGCCCGCCTCGCCCTCAAGGCGCCGATTTATGCCTACCGCTGGACGCTGAAGCCGTTGATCGGGCTGGAGTGCCGGCATCTGCCGAGCTGCTCGGAATATGCGCTCGAAGCGATCGAGGTCAACGGCGCCTGGCGTGGCGGCTGGCTCACCCTCGGCCGGCTCAGCCGCTGCCATCCGTGGGGAACGCACGGCCTCGATCCGGTGCCGGACATTCGCGGCGCTGCCCACCCGCTCGCGCCCTGGCGCTATGGCCGCTGGCGCTAGTCAGGTTCTAGGTTTCAGGGGCCAGGTTTCAGGGATGCCGCAGCTTGCCCTGAAACCTGGACCCTGGAACCTGAAACCTACCTTCCCCCCAGCTGACGCAGGCGCGTCGTGGCCTCCTGCGAGCCAAGGTCGCGGGCCCGCTCGTACCATTTGCGGGCCTCATCGAGGTCGGGCGTCAGGCCCACGACCCGCCCAAGCTCGCTCGGATCGTAGGTCGTCCCCATCGCCAGCGCACCCTCGGCCAGATTGGCCTCCCAGGCGCGCTGGAAGAACAGCCGGGCAGCGCCGATGTTGCCCTGGTCCAGATTCTTGTTTCCCTGGGCCAGCATCCGCTCCGCCCGCTCCCTGTCCTCGGTCGATAGGCCCGGCGCCCGCCTCGGCGGCGCCGGCTGGGCCACCGGAGGCTGCCGCGCGGGTGCGGCGGGCGGCAGTGCGACCGGCGGATTGGGATTGATGAACCGCGCCGGCGGCTGGGGCGGAATGCGGTCCTGCGGCGCCGGCGCGGCGATAACGAAGGTTGTCCGCGTCTCGGCGATGGTGTTGCCGTCCACCCCCACCAGGCTGATGAAGATGTCGGTCTGCCCGGAGACGCCGGCCGGCACGATCGCTTTCAGCGTGCGCAGGCCGAACAGGGGAATTGCCCAGGCACCGGGCGCGATCGCGTGACCCTCGGTCAGCGAGACGCTGTTGGGAAAGCCACGCAGGCGCACGAAGCTGTTGCTGGGCAGCAGGTCGGGCGGGCCGATGTCGATGCGCACCGCAACCTGCGAGGCAGGCCGTGCCGAGATCGTCGGAGGCACAAGGATGCGCGGACTCTCGCGCCGCTGCGCGAGAGACCATGTCGCTGTACCGGCTGCGGCCAGGGCGATGCCCAGCGCAACCGCAACGCCCTTCGGCCACCATGACAACCGTTTCCGCTCAGGAGCCGGCTTCGCGGCGAGCACGAAGGCGTAGTTGCATGCCCGTCGGTCCGCGGGCGCGGCGTGCTTCGGAACCAATGGCGCTTCCTCCCCGCGCGCTGCCTCAAGGTCCTAGCGCTTCTGTTTCTTGCTCCACTCCAGGAACTGCTGGAACAGCTTCTCCTGATCGGCATCATCGTTGCCGCCAGCCCGCTGCCGGCTCTGGGATGTCTGGATCGGGCCACGAGCGGACTGCTTTGCGGCTGTCATTTTCCGCAGCTTCTCCTCGGCCACGCCGTAGCGGACCCAGCCGGGCACGTTGGCCGCGAGGTTCACGCTCTTCCACTTGGGGTGATAGGGCGGGACGTGAAAGCGCTCGAACAGGTCGAAGTAGCGGTC